>NZ_JAINWD010000024.1:0-22942 GCF_021021315.1 Halomonas sp. IOP_14
ATCCCATCATCCACCCCAGTGACAATATTTGCGTTTCCAGTTTTAGGTTGTGGTGGGTGTAGCTCAGTGGTAGAGCCCCGGATTGTGACTCCGGTGGTCGTGGGTTCAAGTCCCATCATCCACCCCATTACCCCAGCATATATCGCTTCTGCTATTTTTAATTTCCTTTTAGTTTACCCCTTCTTTTAGAGAGTATGCCCTTAACTGGGGTTTTTGTGTTTCTGGCTTTTAGACTCCTCCTTTATTGTAGCTAGCGCGGCATCACCTTAATGCGGTTACCCGCCATATGGGTGAGCGGCTCAGGCCTGCCCAGCAAATACCCCTGCGCGTAGTTGATTCCCATGTGGTGCAAAATATCCAGCGTTGCCTGGGTTTCCACAAATTCAGCAATGGTTTCAATTCCTAACGCCTTGCCGACGGCATGAATCGCCTCAACCATCGCCCGATCAATCGGATCCTGATGCACATTGCGGATAAAATTACCGTCAATTTTCAAATAATCGACGGGCAACTGCTTCAAATAACTAAAAGAGGAGAGGCCGGTACCAAAGTCATCCAGTGCAAAGCGACAGCCGTACTCTTTAAGGGTGACAATTATTTCACTCACGCTTGAGAGTTGGGCAATGGCGGTGCTTTCGGTAATTTCAAAGCAGAGCGTGCCGTGGGGCAGGCCTGCCATGGCGACCTGAGTAATAAGGTCGTGACAAAAATCCGCATCGGAAAGCGACGCACCTGAAAGATTGATCCCCCATAAGCTGTGAGGTGGCAGCGTCGCATGGCGGTTTTGATCCCCTAGCCAGGCTAGGGTGTTACGAATCACCCAGCGGTCAATGCGCTCCATAAAGTGATAACGCTCGGCAGCGGGTAGAAAGCTACCTGGCGCGATGATCTCTCCATGCTCTTCAAGTCGCAGCAGAATTTCCCGGTAGCCAGGGCCAGTGGCGCAAATGGCTGCAATGGGTTGGGCGAAAAGACGGAAGGTGTCGTTATCCAAGCCATTTTGCAAGCGTTGTACCCACTGCAGTTCGCCGTGTTTCTCCAGTAATGCATGATCGTCAGGCTGATAGCAGTGGATGCGATTGCGGCCTGCCTCTTTCGCGGCGTAGCACGCAGCGTCAGAGGCGTGGAGAGCCTGGCTCAACTGCATGGGCTGAGCGGCGTTGAGTTCAACCAAACCAATGCTTACGCCGATACCAAAGGTATGGCCCTGCCAAGAAAAACGATACTGCTCAATATCGCAGCGTAACGCTTCCGCAATCGTCAATGCTCGCTCTATACCGCAATCGGGTAGCAACAAAGCGAATTCATCGCCACCCAGGCGGGCGGCGATATCGCTGCTGCGCACATGGTCTTTAAATTTTAACGCCAATTGGCGCAGCAGCTCATCTCCAGCGAGATGGCCGCAGGTGTCATTGACGATTTTGAACTGATCGAGATCCAGGTAACACAGCACATGGTGGCCATCGTCGCGATTAAGTAGCGCAGTCAGTGCTGATTCGAAGGCGCGGCGGTTGAGCAGGTCGGTCAGGTTGTCATGGCTGACCTGATAGCTCAGCTGTTCGGTCAACTGGCGAGTGAGGCTAACAACATCCTGAAAAACGACCACTGCACCTAAGGTAATGCCGCTGCGCGAACGTATTGGTGAAGCGCTGTGTTGGATGGGGGTATGCGAGTGATCACGACTGACCAGTAGGCAGTGCTCGGTGGAGTGCACCGGAGTTAGTTGAGTGAGCACTTGCCGGGCCGGGTTGTTTAGCGGTTGGCCACTGGCTTCATCGAGTAGTTGATACACCACGTAAATGGGTTTATCCATGGCCTCTTCGAGTGTCCATCCGGTCAAGCGCTTAGCTTCCGCATTGATAAACGTTACGTTGCCACTAGCGTCGCAGGTAATAACGCCATCACCGATCGATGCCAGGGTAGTACGGGCAAGGTCGCGTTCGCGGTTTAACTGCTCCTGCAGCTGTTTGCGCTCGGTAATATCGCGCACCATCCCTGAGCGCTCTGACGCGGAACCGCTGGCTCCTTCGCTGACTTGTATTTCCAGGTGGCGCACCTGCATATCTGCGCAGCGGCGTTTAATTTCATGGCGTGCTCCGGGGCTGAGGGAGCGGGTTGGCAATAGCTGCGAGACAGGTTGGCCAATAATCTGTTTGGCGTCGACCTCGAAGAGTTGCTCCGCTCCAGGGTTAAGGCTGGTCAGGGTGCCGTCTGCCTGCCAGGTAATCACGCCATCGCGGAGATTGCGAAGCATCACGCGGGTATGTCCAACGGCGCTTTCAAGGGCAGCGGTTACGCGATTATAGCTCGCCGCTATTTCGCCCACTTCGGTAAACGGGTCGGCGTCAATTCGCTGGCGCATATCACCCTGCTGTTCATGCTGGCGCATATGCTCAAGCAGTTGGTTCAACTCATTTTTGGCGCCATGCTCGGCGAGATTGAGGCCCATCTTTTCTGCTTCAGGTGAGACGCGTATGGGCAGGAAGCGCCGGGTAATGCGGAACAGTAGCCAGGCGCTGCCAAAGCTCCAAACGCCGCACACCACAACACCGATCAACTGAACGCCAAACTGAGCGGATCGCGACAAGCCACTATCCATCAGTGTTAAGTCAGCGACCCAGGGCAGTGCTAGCGTACCCCATACGCCCGCGACGAGGTGCGAGGGTATGGCGCTGACTGCATCATCAATATGTTTGCTTATCAGCCATTCGCTGGTCAGTACCATCAGTACGCCACTAACCGCACCCAGCCCAAATGCCGCCGATAAGGAGATCACATGAGCGCTGGCGGTGACGGCGACCAAGCCCGCAATGGCGCCATTAATCGCATACATAACGTCGGCGTAGCGCCGAGTGCGTAGCCCCATCAGCATGCCCGAAAGGATGCCGCCGACGGCGCCCAAAACAGTATTGGCTATTATGCTGGGTATTTGCTCGGTAACGGCCAGGGTGCTACCGCCGTTAAAGCCAAACCAGCCTAAGATCATAAACAGTGCGCCTAACATGGCGAGGGGTAAGTTGCCTGAAGGGAAGGCAGTAGGTGGTTTACCGTGGCTGAAGCGTCCGCTGCGTGGCCCAATACACAGTACCGCTGCCAGGGCGACCCAACCGCCTACGCTATGTACGACCGTGGAGCCCGCAAAGTCGACAAACCCTAGCGCCCCTAACCAGCCTTCCGCGCCATCCAAAAGCCCGCTCCATGCCCAATGCCCAAAAACCGGATAGATAACCAAGGCTATCCAGAGGGCCGTCCAGGTATAGGCTAAAAAGGGCATACGTTCTGCCACTGCGCCCGACACAATGGTAGCGGCGGTGGCGCAGAACATTGCTTGGAAAATAAAAACGGTAATCACCCAGTGGCTGGAGGCTTCTAATTGCCAACCAAACAGCGTTGTGCCGATTAAGCCGTGGTGAGAGTCGCCAAACATGAGACCAAAACCGACTAACCAAAAAATACTGACGGCAATGGCAAAGTCCGCTACGTTTTTCATAGCGACGTTGATAGCATTCTTGGTGCGCGTAGTGCCCGCTTCCAGGCAGAGAAAGCCAGCTTGCATCACAAATACCAGAGCAGCGGCCCAGAGCACCCAGAGCATATCGAGCAACGAGCTGTCCAAATTTAGCGTGGTAGGCATGGTGTTTTCCTTAGTATCTTTTGGTGCAAGTGCGCTTCTTTTTGGTGCTTTGTTTGTTTTAAGCGGAAGGAGGGGGAACCGTTGCACCGGTGCTAACTGACTGCTATTCAGGTTTCCTAATAGAAACTAAGCAATTGTTATGCCGCTAATAGTGAAGTCATCCTTTTTAACGCTAATGGCAGCATTAATTACTGATTTTTAGAAATAAAATAGCGTTTTCTACTGTGTTAATGCGCATTGATTGGTGATATTTTTCAATTAGTTATAGATCTTCAATTGTGGTTCATAAACGCTGAAAAGGGAGTGCATCAAGATGGCGCGTCAAACGGTAGTTTTGGGAGCAGGCATGGTCGGTGTCAGCATTGCCTGGCATCTGCGCCAGCGTGGGCATGAGGTGACCCTGGTAGATCGCCTTCAGCCTGGCCGCGAAACCTCGTTTGGCAATGCGGGTATCATTCAGCGGGAAGCGGTAAGGCCTTACCCTTTTCCCCGCGACGTTAAAACGCTCCTCAGCGTTTTACCTAACCGTCGGGTAGATATTCGTTACCGCCCCGCGGGTATGGTCAACGCCGCCTCCCCGCTATTGCGCTACTGGATGAACTCAGCGCCGAAGACTTACCAGAAAATCGTGCCGGAATACGCCTCACTGATTCAGCTTTCGCTAAAAACCCACGGCCCGATGATTGAAGCCGCAGGCGCTGAGCACTTGGTGCGCAGGCAGGGATGGCTTGAGCTATATCGCACGCCTGAAAAACTTGCTGCGCGGATAACCGAGGCCGAAGAAGCACGGCGCCTTTATGGCGTGCAGTTTGAGCAACTGGATAAGGCGGCTCTTGCGCAGAAAGAGCCCTCTTTGAGTGACACCATTATCGGCGCAATTCACTGGCTTGATCCCTGGACGGTTGCTGATCCAGGTGGGTTGGTCGCGGCTTACGCCCAAGCGTTTAGTAATGATGGCGGGCGTATTTTGCAGTCGGATATCAAGTCGGTTCAGCAAATGGGTGATCGCTGGCAGGTCAATACCGCTGCTGAAGCGTTAGAAGTAGATGACGTCGTCGTGGCGCTAGGGCCCTGGGCGGGAAGCTGGCTAAAAGAATTGGGCTACCACTTTCCTACCTTTGTAAAACGTGGCTACCACATGCATTACGCGCCTCAAGCGCCAGCCAAGCTAAACTTCTGGGTTATGGATGCCGAGGTGGGCTACCTGCTGGCGCCGATGAACGCAGGGGTTCGCTTGACTACCGGCGCTGAGCTTGATCGCTTGGATGCGCCTGCTGATGTCAATCAACTGGGCGCCGCCGAGAAAGTGGCACGCAGCGTGTTCCCCTTGGGCGAGCGACGCGATGACGCCCCTTGGAAAGGCGCGCGCCCCTGTTTGCCCGATATGAAGCCAGTGATTGGGCCTGCGCCAAGGCATCCAGGGTTGTGGCTTGCCTTTGGCCATGGCCATCAGGGGTTCACTCTGGGGCCCGCCACCGGTCATCTAATGGCGGATATGATGGAGGGGCAGCCCACGGCCATCGATATGGCACCATTTCGTGCTGATAGGTTCTAACTAGCGCTTTATTTATTAATGATCAGGCGAGTTAGGCCGATAGTAATAGACGCTAGCACCAGTAATAGAGACGGTATCTTTGCGCGTGATCTAATGCTTTGCTAGTTTATAAGTACATTTGCACACCATGAGGTGGATATATGGATGTAGGCATCAGCAGTTCAGTCAGTGCATCGCTGTATATGAATCAGGCGCAAACCGCCGAACAGGCTCAAATGCAGGTTTTCAAAGAAGCTTTGGATACGCAAGCTGATCAAGTAACTGAAATAATGGCCTCTGCCGATACTGGCGCGCAGCCAGATCTAGCTAAAGAGGGCACCCTAGGTACGCAGGTAAATACCTTCGCCTAGCCCCCGGCTTTGGTGGTGGTTAACATCGGCCTTGTGCCACTTTGTAAGATTAAAACGCTGACTTGTTCAGCGTTTTTTTGGCCTTTTTCAAGAGCGTCACATTTGACGCCACCCGCGACAACAGCCGCCTCCAAGCGTTACAATTGTCGCAATGGACATGGCTCAACGCGCGGTGGCCAGTTAGCGAAAGCTGCTGAGTGAGTGCTGCGAATGAGACCCTATATTTGAAGAGGCACAATGAAAGAGACTCAATTAGCCCGTGAAGCCGAGCTTCGCAGGACATTCGCTATTATTTCGCACCCCGACGCCGGTAAAACCACCATTACCGAAAAAATGCTGCTATTTGGGAATGCCATCCAGTTAGCCGGCTCGGTGAAGAGCAAGCGTAACGATCGCCATGCAACGTCAGACTGGATGAAGATGGAGCAGGAGCGGGGGATCTCGGTAACGACCTCGGTGATGCAGTTCCCCTACGGCGGCCGCATCGTCAATCTGCTGGATACACCGGGTCACGAAGACTTCTCTGAAGATACCTACCGTACGCTTACGGCGGTTGACTCTGCCTTGATGGTGATCGACGGCGCCAAAGGTGTTGAGGATCGCACCATTAAATTGATGGAAGTGTGTCGTCTGCGCACCACGCCGATCCTCACTTTCATCAACAAAATGGATCGCGATATCCGTGATCCCATTGAGGTGATGGATGAAGTTGAAACGGTACTGAATATCCAGTGTGCGCCGATGACCTGGCCGATTGGCATGGGTCGCCACTTTAAGGGCGTTTATCACCTTTATAACGACGTGATTCATCTTTATACCCAGGGGCAGGGTAGCCGCATTCCCGAGGATAAGCGCATTGAGGGTTTGGATAATCCCGAAGTGGATGCTGTGCTTGGAGAAGAGCAGGCCGAAGAGCTGCGCATGGAAGTCGAGCTGGTGCGCGGTGCCTCCCATGAGTTTGATCTGGATGCTTACCGGAGGGGGGAGCTTTCACCGGTCTATTTCGGTACCGCCATGGGTAACTTTGGTGTGCGTGAAATGCTTGACGGTTTTGTCGAGTACGCGCCGCCGCCCCAGGCCCACGAAACCGATACGCGGGTAGTCACATCTGATGATGAGCGCTTCACCGGCTTCGTGTTTAAAATCCAGGCCAATATGGATCCCAATCACCGCGACCGCATCGCTTTTTTGCGCGTCTGCTCGGGTAAGTACGAAAAGAACATGAAGATGCGCCATGTGCGTATCGGCAAGGACGTTAAGATTGCCGACGCCTTGACCTTTATGGCCTCCGACCGCTCCCAGGTAGAAGAGGCTTGGCCCGGCGATATTATTGGCCTGCATAATCACGGCACGATTCAGATCGGCGATACCTTTACCGTGGGCGAAGATATGCGCTTTACCGGCATACCCCACTTTGCCCCCGAGCTATTTAAGCGCGTACGGCTTAAAGATCCACTTAAGATGAAGGCGCTACAAAAAGGCTTGCAGCAGCTTTCCGAAGAGGGGGCTACCCAGGTCTTTATGCCGATGGACAACAACGATCTGATTCTCGGCGCCGTAGGTACCCTGCAGTTCGATGTGGTCGCCCACCGTCTCAAGGAGGAGTACAAGGTCGACTGCCTCTATGAAGGTGTCAATGTCCAGACAGCTCGCTGGGTCTACTGTGAAGATGCCAAAAAGCTGGAAGAGTTCAAGCGCAAGGCCAGCGCCAACCTGGCGATCGATGGCGGTGGTTATCTCACCTACATTGCGCCTACCCGGGTGAACCTGCAGATGACTCAGGAGCGTTGGCCGGATATTCGCTTCCAGCCTACCCGCGAGCACTAATCCCTATATGTCAGGCGTTCCCATGCTGATAGATGCTCATTGCCATCTCGATTTTACTCAGTTCGATGATGATCGGGCTGAGGTGTTCGAGTCCGCTAAGGCAGTGGGTGTCGTGCACTTTGTGGTACCGGGGACGACCCGTTCGCGCTGGCAGCAGGTGCTGGCGCTCGGCGAGCGGCCGGATACGTCGGTATGCTTGGGCTTGCACCCTTACTTTGTCGATGAGCATCAAGCGTCGGATATCAACGCGCTTGATCATTTGCTCGCTGAGCACCCTGAGATAGTAGCAGTGGGCGAGTGCGGTATTGATGGTCGCTTTACCGACACGCTTGAAGCGCAGTGGCACTACTTTGATGTCCAGCTGAAGCTAGCGAAACAGCATTCTCTGCCGGTAGTGGTGCACTGTGTCCACGCCAACGATAAGGTCGCCAAGCGCCTACGCCAGCTTGCGCTTCCAGAGGCAGGGCTGATTCACGCCTTCTCAGGCTCCATTGAGCAAGCAACCAAGTTTCTCGATCTGGGCTTCAAGCTGGGGTTGGGCGGCGCAGTCACCTATGAACGCGCCAGGCGGTTACGGCGAACCGTTGAGGGACTGCCTGACGATGCCTTTGTGCTGGAAACCGACAGCCCCGATATGCCGCTTAGCGGCTACCAGGGCATGCGTAATGAGCCATGTCGAGTGGCTGAGGTATGCAGCGTTGTTGCCGCACTGCGCGGGCAAACAGAGGAGCAGGTCGCAGCTCAGAGCAGTAATACCGCCGCGACGCTGTTTGGCTTGCCTTCAACCTAGAATAAGCCTAGCCGTTAAGGCTAACTGCCAGCTGTTCAGGGTCAACGCGTTCAATCGTATAGGGTAACGTGAGAAGTGTCGCTGGCACCCCATCTAAATAAAGTTGCATAGTTTCTTCGGCGACTTTGGTGCTCATGACTGCCAGTAATTCGACGCCGCCTTGATGATTAAACGCACTGACCACCACTTCACCTACCGCTTTATCGTCACTATTAACCACGCTAGCACCTGCTGCGGGCAGTGAGTCGGCTTCTAAGCTAATACGCATCAAGCGCTTTTTCACCTGACCCCGGAAGTGTGCTCGGGCGACGACTTCCTGGCCGGTGTAACAGCCTTTTTTAAAGCTAATGCCGCCCAGCGCTTCCCAGTTCAGCATTTGGGGCAGGAAGTGATCCTGTTGGGTATCGGTTAGCCACGCCAAACCGCTACGAATATCCTCAAGCTGCCAAGCGTTACGGCCCGCTTGGTCATCCTGAGCCGACGCTAAATCGACCTTGCTGTCGTTTGCGAAACACAATAGCCAGCGCGGTGTCTCACCAGGGTAGCGGATTGCGCAGGCCTGATCGTTGCTAGTATGGGTGCCTACTTGATCAGCTAGCGTCAGGCCCAGCTGATTCGCAAGCGATTGGGCCTCATCGCTGGCACCAATGAATACTAGGTCGCGTTGGCTGGTTAGTTCAGCACGGTAAAAAGCGGCGAATTTTTTAAGATGACTCTCTAGGCTATCCAATAGGGTATTACTGAGCAGTAGCCGATAATGCTCTTCGCCCAAGCGCATTAGCTGGGCGTTGGCCAGCATGCGGCCCTTAGGCGTGCAGAAACAGGTGAGCGGCGCAAAGTGCCCGTCGGCCAAGCTGACTTGGGCGCTGGTCTGGCCCTGTAGGAACTTTTCTGCATCCGCCCCCTTCACATCCAGCGCGGCTAAGTGGTTAAGGCGGACGCTGCCAAGGGCGGGGGTGCTAGCGGTAACGGTCGCCATAAAAACTCCTGCAAAAGTGGGAAAGCGTTCGATAGTGATGCATTCAGTACGTAAAAGTAAAAGTGCCTTGAATGCTATTAGGTGTGGGCAGTCGTCACTGATTGCAAGGCACCATTAGCGTGCTAGACTCTTTCTCTTGTATCAGTTTTGCACAGGGCAACAGGTAGGGAAACGCTATGGCACAGCAGTCGTTGACATTCCAGGGTGTTAAATCGGTCGATCAGGTGAACAAAATCACCACGGCGCTCATGATGCTTGATGGCGTTGATAGTGCCGAAGTGGGGCGCCATGGTGCCGATGTGGACGGTCGGGCAAAACGCGAGACGCTGATTAATGCCATTGAAAAACTCAAGCTAGGCGTAAAGGTATCCTAATGCACCCTCCCATTACCGTGATCAGTGAACGCAACCATGTCTTTAGGCAGCGAGTTGAAGTCAATGGCTTGGAAGATCTATATGCCGATGTGCCACCGATAGTAGGTGGCGAGGGCAGTGCCCCTGATCCCCACGACTATTTCGATATTGCTCTGGGTACCTGCAAGGCGGTTACCGTGCAGATGTACGCCAAGCGTAAAGAGTGGCCGCTTGAGGGTATTACCGTCACCGTGCAGCGGGACGATAGTCAGGAAAAAAAGGGCATCTACAAGCTAGACGTGGCATTAACACTGCACGGTATTGAAGACCCCGAACAGCGCGCCCGGCTGGAAGATATTAGCCACCGCTGCCCGATTCAACGCCTGATGACCCAGTCTACGGTCGAGATCGCCACCCGGTTAGTTTAAATTATATCTTTTATAGGAGCACCGATGAGCAAAGCCTTTCGATTGCAGTCAAAATTTCAGCCCGCTGGCGACCAGCCTGCTGCTATTAAAGGGCTGATTAGTGGCCTGGAATCTGGGCTTGCTCACCAAACGCTGCTTGGCGTGACCGGGTCGGGCAAAACCTTCACCATGGCCAATGTGGTGGAACAACAGCAGCGCCCGACCATCGTGATGGCGCCGAACAAGACCCTGGCTGCCCAGTTGTATGGCGAATTCAAGGCGTTTTTCCCGGATAACGCCGTAGAGTATTTCGTCTCCTACTACGACTACTACCAGCCGGAAGCCTATGTGCCTTCCTCGGATACCTTTATCGAGAAAGATGCCTCGATAAACGACCATATCGAGCAGATGCGGCTTTCGGCCACCAAGGCACTGCTAGAAAGGCGCGATGCGCTGATTGTGGTATCAGTGTCAGCGATTTACGGCTTGGGTGACCCCGACCAATACTTAAAGATGCGTCTGCACTTCACTCGCGGCGAGTTGATTGACCAGCGCGCTTTCCTGCGGCGCTTGGCAGAGCTTCAGTACACTCGTAATGATATGGATTTCCGCCGCGGTACTTACCGGGTGCGCGGCGATGTGATCGATATCTTTCCTGCCGACTCTGACGAGGAGGCGGTGCGGGTAGAGCTGTTTGACAGCGAAATCGACACTATCCGACTGTTTGATCCGCTCACTGGCGCTGTCCGCGGGGAGGTGCCAAGGATGACTATCTATCCAAAATCGCACTACGTCACCCCCCGGGAAACGATTCTGGGCGCCATTGATGCCATTAAAGAGGAGCTCAAAGAGCGACTGGAGTGGATGCGTAAGCATGAACGGCTGGTAGAAGCACAGCGTCTTGAGCAGCGCACACTTTACGATATTGAGATGATGCTGGAGCTGGGTTACTGCAACGGTATCGAAAACTACTCCCGCTACCTCTCTGGGCGTGCCCCCGGCGAGCCACCGCCTACTTTCTTTGATTACCTGCCCGATGACGCACTGCTATTTATCGACGAGTCCCACGTCAGCGTGCCCCAGGTAGGTGGTATGTACAAAGGCGACCGTTCGCGTAAAGAGACCCTAGTCGAGTATGGTTTCCGGTTGCCTTCGGCGTTGGATAACCGGCCCATGAAGTTTGAAGAGTGGGAGGCCATTTCACCACAAACCATCTTTGTTTCCGCCACTCCAGGCCGCTATGAGGGCGAACACGCTAGCCAGACCGTTGAGCAGGTGGTGCGTCCCACCGGGCTGCTGGATCCTGAAATTGAAGTGCGTCCGGCCAGTACCCAAGTAGACGATCTGCTATCGGAAATTGGACTGCGCACTGCAGTAGGTGAGCGGGTGCTGGTGACCACGCTAACCAAGCGTATGGCGGAAGACCTGACCGAGTATTTTGACGAGCACGGCATTCGAGTGCGCTATTTACATTCGGATATCGACACCGTCGAGCGGGTTGAGATTATTCGTGACTTACGCCTGGGCAAGTTTGATGTGTTAGTGGGCATCAACCTGCTACGTGAAGGCCTGGATATTCCCGAAGTATCGTTGGTGGCAATTCTCGACGCCGATAAAGAGGGCTTTCTGCGTGCCGAGCGCTCGCTGATACAGACTATTGGCCGTGCTGCCCGTAACGCCCACGGCAAGGCGATTCTTTACGGTGATCGGATTACTGACTCGATGCGCAAGGCGATTGATGAAACCGAGCGTCGTCGCGCCAAGCAGACTGCTCATAATGAAGAACACGGTATTACGCCAACAACGGTTACCCGCTCAGTGGCCGATATCCTTGAAGCCGCCCAGGCACCAGGCAAAAAGAGCAGTCGCCGCCGTGGCAATGAGCGCAAGGTGGCGGAAAGCGCCGCCGAGTATGATGTCACCACGATGAGCAAGCAAGATCTGCTGGGCGCTATCAGTAAGCTCGAAGACGCCATGTTTGAGGCAGCACAAAATCTGGAGTTCGAAGAGGCGGCCCGGCTTCGCGACCAGCTCCATCAAATGAAAGACAAACAGCTGGCGCTGGGCTAGCGGTATGCCAGAAGGCCCAGAAATTCGCCGCGCGGCGGATCGTATTGAGCAGCAGATAGGTGGACGGGTGATCGACGATGCCTGGTTCGCTTTTCCAGAACTTGCCGAGCAGGCAGCCTCATTTATTGGTGTTCGGGTTGCCCGAGTAGATACCTGGGGTAAAGCAATGCTGGTCCGGTTTGCCGATCAGCGCGTGCTTTATTCCCACAACCAACTTTATGGTGTTTGGAAGCTGCATAGCGAGGATAAGCCGCCTAATACCAAGCGAGCGCTGCGGGTTCGATTGAGCGCAGAAGGGCACTGCGCCAGCCTCTATAGCGCCTCCGATATTTCCCTCTGGCACGCAGAAACTCTCACCGAGCATCCTTTCTTAGCCCGCCTGGGCCCTGATTTGTTGAGTCAAGACGTGGCTCCCTCCGATGTGCAGCAGCGGCTGAATTTAAAGCAGTTTCATAAACGCAGCCTGGGGGCACTGCTGCTTGATCAGGGGTTGGTCGCCGGGCTGGGCAACTATTTGCGCTCTGAAATCCTTTTTTTCTCCCAGCTTCCGCCAAGCGCTCGACCGGTGGATTTAACCCCAGAACAGCAGCAAACTCTGGCTGACTGCATCATTGATGTTACCCGGCAAGCCTACCAAGCCGCAGGTGTTACTAATCGTGAGGCCTGGATTGCTCAGGCCAAAGCAGCGGGTGAGCCGCGCAGGCAGTGGCGTTTTGCGGTTTTCGAGCGGGCAGGGCTTGAATGCCATCGCTGTGGAACGGTGATTGAGCGTACAATGGTTGGGTCGCGAAGGCTCTATTTATGCCCATATTGTCAGTCGGCGTGAGTAGGGTTATACCGTTATCTTGCTTAAGAGATACCATCAACTAAAGCCCTAACCATAGTAGTCAGATAGGTGCCAGGGATTGCTGCTGCGTAAGTGCCAATACGGTATACTGGTAGCACGCTAAGACGGCACCTCCGCGGGCGCGGAGGGGAAGCCGCTGACTAGACGATAACCTAGGAGCTATTAGTCCATGACCGTGATTCGCCAGGACGACGTTATTCAAAGCGTTGCCGATGCTCTGCAGTACATCTCTTACTACCATCCCAAAGATTTCATCGATGCCATGGCAGCCGCCTACGAGCGCGAAGAGAACCCTGCCGCCAAAGACGCCATCGCACAGATTTTGATTAACTCACGCATGTGCGCCACCGGGCATCGCCCAATCTGTCAGGATACCGGTATCGTCACCGTATTCGTTCACGTGGGTATGAACGTTACCTGGGAAGCGGACATGAGCTTGGACGACATGATCAATGAAGGTGTTCGTCGTGCTTACCTGCTGCCAGATAATATCCTGCGCGCCTCGGTGCTTGCAGATCCTGACGGCAAGCGAGCCAACACCAAAGACAACACCCCGGCGATTATTCACCACTCGATTGTGCCCGGTGATAGTGTCGATATTCACGTGGCTGCGAAGGGCGGCGGTAGCGAAGCAAAATCCAAGTTTGCCATGCTGAATCCCTCTGACAGCGTGGTTGATTGGGTGATGGAGCAACTGCCAAAGATGGGCGCTGGCTGGTGCCCACCCGGCATGCTGGGGATTGGTATCGGCGGCACCGCCGAAAAGGCCATGATGATTGCCAAAGAGGCGCTACTCGATCCTATCGATATTCAGGATCTACAGGCCCGTGGCCCCAGCAATCGTGCCGAAGAGCTGCGTTTAGAGCTGTTTGATAAAGTCAACAAGAGCGGTATCGGTGCCCAGGGGTTAGGCGGCTTAACCACCGTGCTGGATATTAAAGTCAAAGACTATCCAACCCATGCGGCCAACAAGCCCGTCGCGATTATTCCCAATTGTGCGGCGACCCGTCATGCCCACTTTACCCTGGACGGTTCTGGCCCCGCGGTACTTGAAGCGCCGAAGCTTGAGGATTGGCCGGAAATTACTCGCGAGGCGGGTGAAAACGTCAAACGTGTCAATCTTGACACGGTGACGCCTGAGGAGGTTAAAACCTGGCAGCCTGGTGATACGCTGCTGTTGAACGGTAAGCTGCTCACGGGGCGCGATGCTGCTCATAAGCGCATGGTCGATATGCTGGCCAAAGGCGAGCCGCTGCCCGTGGATATGAAAGGTCGCTTTATCTACTACGTGGGCCCGGTTGATCCCATTGGTGACGAAGTCGTTGGCCCCGCTGGCCCAACGACCGCCACGCGGATGGATAAATTTACCCGCACTATGCTGGAAGAGACTGGCCTGTTAGGCATGGTCGGCAAAGCAGAGCGTGGCCAAGCCGCTATTGATGCTATCCGTGACAATGAAGCCGTGTACTTAATGGCGGTCGGTGGGTCGGCTTATCTGGTCGCTCAAGCGATTAAAAAATCGCGGGTAGTGGGCTTCGAAGACTTAGGCATGGAAGCAATCTACGAGTTTGAGGTTGAAGATATGCCGGTGACCGTAGCCGTTGATAGCCTAGGCACATCGGTACATCAAACCGGGCCTGCGAAGTGGAAAGAGATTATTGCCCAATCGGCGTAATGGAGTGGTAAGGTTGATTAGGCTTTAGACGCATAAGGGCCTCGCTGACGGCGAGGCCTTGTTCTATGTGAGGGCTTTATAAGGACGTGACTATGACCTCCTGGTTGCTAGGGACCAGCATCTTACTGATACACCTGCTTGGCATCGTTTCAGCCATTATGGCGCTGATGTCTAGTCGCACCTCTCAGGGGGCCGTGGCATGGATCATCTCGCTGCTGACGTTCCCTTATGTCGCGCTTCCAGCGTACTGGTTTTTCGGGCGTCCAAGGTTTTATGGCTATGTGTCTGCCCGCGGCCAGCGGGACACCGTGCTACGCCGGGTTCTAGTGCACTACCGGGCTAACGTTCAACCCTACGTTGCGCCCTCTACCAACGCCGATATTCAGGCGGTCGAGCAGCTTGCCATGATGCCGTTAACCCATGGCAATCAAGCGACACTGCTCATTGACGGGCCAGCAACGTTTGAAAGCCTGTTCGATGGTATTGACCGGGCGGAAAAATATGTTTTGGTGCAGTTCTTCATTGTTCGCGACGACGCTCTCGGGCAACGTTTGAAGCACCATTTACAGTGTGCTGCCCGGCGCGGCGTGCGGGTCTATTTTCTTTATGATGAAGTGGGTAGCCGCAAGTTAGCCGATAGCTACCTCAATGATTTAATCAGCGATGGGGTGGCCGTGAGTGCCTTTCGCTCATCGCGAGGCTTTAAGCACCGTTTTCAGCTTAACTTTCGCAACCATCGCAAAATAACGGTAATAGACGGCAAGGAGGGCTGGATAGGGGGCTTTAATATTGGGGTCGAATATCTCGGCGAGAACCCACGGCACGGGCCTTGGCGTGATACCCATCTCAAGCTTGCAGGACCCAGCGTACTGGGCTTGCAGGAGGCATTTTGGGAGGATTGGCACTGGGCGACGGATGAAGTGATTAGCCTGAACTGGATGGCCGATACGTGTTCCTCAGTGACCGACCACCATGTGGTGATCGTGCCTTCTGGGCCCGCTGACCGTCAGGACACCGCCAGCCTTCTCGTCCAGCAGGTCATTCATAGCGCCAAGCAGCGGCTGTGGGTGACTAGCCCCTATTTCGTCCCTGACCAGGGAGTTCAGGATGCGCTGCGGCTGGCAGCGATGCGCGGCGTCGACGTTCGGGTGATGATTCCAGAGCGCCCCGACCACTTGTTGGTTTTCCTCTCTGCGTTCTCATTTCTACCCGATATGTTAAGGGCGGGTGTTAAAATATACCGTTATCTTCCTGGTTTTTTACATCAAAAAGTCATGCTGGTAGACGACGAAGCAGCCACGGTAGGGACAGTCAATTTGGATAATCGCTCGTTTCGGTTAAATTTTGAGATTACCGCGTTTATTCCTAGCCGCGATTTTGCTACCAGCGTCGAGGCGATGCTGGAAAAAGACTTTGCTCACTGTCGGCGTGTCACCATCGATGAAATTAACCAGCGCCCGGTATGGATGAAAGTCGTTTCGCGGGCGGCCTATTTAATGGCCCCGGTTCAATAGATACGTCAGCCTAAAAGGAAAATCGAGATGCTCAAACGCAGGGTGAGACAAGGAGTCATGGGGTGAATCTTGAAACAAAATGGCTGGAAGATTTTGTAGCGCTAGCCAATACGCGCAGCTTCTCTGCGTCAGCACGCCAGCGACACGTGACCCAGCCGGCCTTTAGTCGCCGTATTCGCGCGTTGGAGCAGGCCGTTGATGTCACCTTGGTAGATCGTTCAACTACCCCCGTCGGGTTAACGCCCGAAGGGCAGCTGTTTTTGGTTACTGCGCGCAATCTGGTCGAACAGTTAAACGAATCGCTTAGCCATTTGCGCGGTCTCTCTATCGCCAATGAGGCGCTGGATATTGTCGCGGCGCACTCCCTGGCGTTGAGTTTTTATCCGCCTTGGATCTCTCGCCTGCAGCAGGGTTTGGGCGAGTTGCCGACCCGCTTGGTGGCCATGAATGTGGGCGAGGCAATACATGTGCTGCGAGAGGGCAACTGTGATCTGATGCTCGCCTACTATGACCCTTTTGCGACGATGCAACTGGACGCTGAAGTATTCCCCTCTTTCTCAATTGGTAAGGTCAATATGCTGCCCGTTTCGTTACCCGACGAGCATGGGAAAGCAAAATTTTCACTCCAGCACGACACTTCCATTCCCTATCTTTCGTACACTCAAGGGGCCTTTTTAGGGCGCAGTGTGCGCATGCTGCTGAAAAATGACCCGCTGCGTATGAAGCTGCGTACGGTATATGAAACGGCCATGGCTGAAGGCCTGAAGGGAATGGTATTACAGGGCGTTGGCGTAGCATGGATCCCCGACTTTTGTATTCGTGAAGAGCTGAAAAGTGGCCGTTTGGTGAGGGCAGGCGACCCTAGCTGGGATATCCCCCTGGAAATCCGCTTATATCGCTGCTCGATGGTGCATAAGCCCGGCGTAGAGCGTTTATGGCGGCAGATGATGAAGCTGCCGCGGGATTTCCTACAAGCCTAGGGCCTGTTGACGTTTAGCTACTGCCAAAATCTGCGGGTAGCCCTAAAAAGTTCTGAATGATGAAGAAGTGATCTTCAAACAGGCTGTCGGGCTCGAGATCTGCAAGTGCTACCCAGCGCGCATGATCACCGCCTTTAACGGGCTTTAGGCGTGGCAGCTGCTGATCGGGGCGTAGCGCAAAATAGAAAGCTTCCGCCAAGGTGCGCCCGCGCCAGCTGCGGTGGGGTTCATCAAACAGGCGTTGCCCACGCAGCGAGCCTTTGAGTACAGGCTCAGGAACCTTTAAGCGAATGCGTTCGCGAAGTTCACGCAAGCAAGCATCCAGCAGCCGTTCATGGGGGTTAATAAACCCTCCCGGCAGGGCATAAAGGCCTTTGCCCGGTGCCGCCGTGCGTCGTACCAGCAGCACATGGCCTGACTGCACGACCACTGCGTTGACCGTGACAAAAATAGGCGGGTAGGGCGCGTGAGCCCAGGCCTGACGGTACTGATCCAACAACTGCTGCTCTTCGATCAGGCGCTGATAGGCGCCCTCATTGCAAAAGTGTTTGACGCTCTCCACCACCCCTGGCGGTAAATCGTGGTAAGCGCCGGTACTCAGGTAGTCATTCGTTGAGCTCGGCGAGCGAAACAGTCGCTCACGTATTTGGCTGGCTGAAATCCCCTCCACCGACGGCACGCTGACAGACTCCCACTGAGGAAACAGTGAAAGGTAGTAGCTTGACTGGCCGCGGCTGGCTCCGATCAAGCCAATACGTGGTAGGCGAGCATTGGCAGGTGCAGCTAAATCGCGCACTTTGCGCTGCACATCGCGCACCCAAACATCGTCGTTATAGAGGGCGTCGAGTAGCGGGGTGATCTCCAAGCGTTGATTATCGGCGTCGTCAAATCCCGCGCGAAGCATGGCTTGTCGTTCGTCGAATCGCCAGGGGTTACGCAGTGAGCGAGCCTGCCAAGAAGAGCCTACCAACACAATGACCTGCCGTGCGCGTTTGAGCGCTTCACGAATGACCGCGAGATGCCCCAGATGTGGCGGCTGAAAACGGCCAATAAACACCAAACAGTCGAAATCGCAGGCAGTCGCAGAGCGCGAAGTATCAGTGGCCATCCAAGCTTCCTTTTTCGTTTGGTGAACTCAGAGATGCAACCTACCAGAAAACTGCGCTAAACGCTGTGGTTAGGTATGCTAGAAAAATAGGATGTTGATAACGCTTATAAAAAGCCCCGTTACCCAGAGCACAGGGAGTGAATATGATTAAACGCGCCGCTATCTTTTGGTGGAAAGTAGTCCAAGACGCCACGTCACTATGGTTGGAGCGTAATGCCTTTAGCTACGCAGGTTCGCTAGCGTTCTATACACTTTTCTCATTGGCGCCTACCATTATTATCGCTGTCACAGTTATCGGTGTCGTGATGGGAGAAGAGGCGGCTCAGGGACAAATTGTAGCGCAACTGCAAGGTACCTTAGGGGTTGACGCAGCTGTCGCTATTCAAGACGCCGTCGCTCAATCCAGGATTGAGGAGTCGGGTATCCTGCCAACGCTATTGGGCGTAGGAGCCCTGGTGATCGGTGCAACAACCGTTTTCGCCCAGATGCAATTTTCGCTCAATACCATTTGGGGCGTAACGGCAAAGCCCACTTCTAATAGCGCTTTACGTTTTATTAAAAGCCGGTTGCTATCGTTAACGGTGGTGCTCTCCATCGGATTTATACTGATGGTATCGCTGGTATTAGGCGTCGTTTTGCGCGGTATGCTCCAGGCCGCCGATAATCTGGTGCCTTATGCCAGCTTACTGACAACGTCAGTTGAGTCGCTGGTCTCGCTGGCTGTGGTCACCTTACTATTTGCCACCATTTTTAAAGTACTTCCCGACGTTGTGTTGCGCTGGCAAGATGTGTTGATTGGCGCAGTCGTCACTGCCGTACTGTTTACTATTGGGCGCAGTGTAATCGCGATTTACCTGGCGTATACGGCTACAGCATCTACCTATGGCGCCGCCGGGTCGGTAGTCATGATTTTGCTATGGGTCTACTACAGTTCACTAATATTGCTGTTTGGGGCGGCGTTCACCCGCTCATTGCTACTACGCCGTGGCCGCCCGCTGATTCCGCGTAACAGTGCAGTGATTGTCAAACGTGAGTATGTTTAACACTCCGTTCAGAAGCGCCAAGGTAAGGAGGTAAGTATGAGTGATTGCTGTGTACGTGCCCTTGTGACCGGTAAGGTGCAGGGGGGCTGGTATCGCCGGGCTACCCAAGAGAAAGCCCTTCAGCACGGTATCACCGGCTATGCCAAAAACTTGCCCGATGGCCGGGTTGAAGTGTTGATGTGTGGTCACTCCGACGCAGTCAAGCTGCTAAGCGAATGGCTATGGCAGGGCTCAGAAGGTGCACAAGTTACCCATGTAGAGCTCGAGGTGCTGGATAACTGCCGCGCCCCGAGCCACTTTGCCACCCAGTAAAGCCTATTGGGAGCCTCTAATGAGACGGCAGGTCTCTATTGGGCACCTTTCCATTCAAGGATATTGTTAGCTGTCAGGCTAACAATATTCTGGCGCGCTTCTGGTGTAATCCAGGCGTTGTGAGGCGTGACAATTAAGTTTAGCGGCTCGCTGAGTGCATCCAGTAGTGGGTGCCCATCTCTGGGTGGTTCAGCGGGCAGTACATCAACGCCTAATCCACCCAGCTTGCCGCTACGCAGCGCCTCTAACGCTGCCACTTCATCGATAACCCCGCCGCGGGCGCAGTTGACCAGTAGCAGTGAGTTCTTGGCGCGCGTTAAGCGCTCCCGATTGATCAAGTGCTTGGTGGCCTCGCTCAACGGGCAGTGCAGGCTGATAACATCGGCATCGGGAAGCAGGTCGTCCAGGGCAGGGCGCTTATCATTAGCTTCGTTGCCGGGGCGGGCGGCGAAGGTGACTTGCATGCCAAAGGCTTCCGCCAAGCGTGCTACTTCGGTACCTAACTCGCCTTGTCCGACCATCACTAGCTGTTTACCTGCCAGTTGGAGCGTTGGGTAATCCTGCAAACAGAAGAAGGCGCTACGCTGCCACTCGCCTGCGGCGACATCGCGCTGATATTGGGGAAGACGATTGGCTAACGCGAGCATGAGCATCAAAGTGTGTTGGGAAACGCTGGCAGTGCCGTAAGCCGCGACGTTTTTAACTTCAATGTTGTGTTCTTTTGCGCTTTCAAGATCGATATTATTGAGACCTGTCGCCAATACGCATATTAGCCGCAGTTTTGGCAGTTGCTGCAGCGTTTCGGCGTCCAGCACTACCTTGTTCACGATCGCTACATCGGCGTTAGCAAGGCGTTCCCGCGCTTGTTGCGTGGTACTCTGCTCAAACACCTCAAGGTTTGAAACCGTCTCTTTAATGGCGGCCAAATTGATCTCGGGGCCGAGACTTTGCGCATCCAGTATCACCGCATGGGGCATTTTCTTCTCTCCATTAACCGCAGGGGGCTGTATAACCTTGCTCGTCAGGGGGCACAAAAGGGTATAATGGCGGCGCTTTATCAACCGCAGCCTTGGAATTTACCCCGACTGGCCACATATTGCAGCCTGGCAGCGTTTGTGTTCGCCATTGTTCTTTCTTTTCAGAACGAGTCTTTTAGATAGAACTGGATTTGTCAGAGCTGGGTCTTTAGAACTGAGCCTTTAAGCTGGGTCTTTAGAATCAGGCCTGTCAGAACTAAGCTTGTCAGGGTTGAGCTTATTAGGAGTCATTAAGATGCCCATCTATGAATATGAGTGCAAGGCCTGCGGCCATCGCATGGAAAAATTGCAGAAGATTAGCGCCGATCCTCTCAAGGATTGCCCTGCATGCCAAAGTGATGGCTTGGAACGGCTTGTCTCGGCAGCGGGATTCCGTTTGGCCGGCGGCGGTTGGTACGAAACTGATTTCAAAACGGGTAGCAAAAAGAACCTGGCCGCTGATGGCAAAACTGCCTCTGCAGATGCCGGTAAATCAAGCGATTCCAGCGCTACCGCTAAGAGCGACACTCCCAAAGACAAGGGCGCCGCGGCATAGCCGCGGCAGTCAGGGTCGGGACGCCCGCGACACACTCATTGCCACGTAACAGAACAGGATTTGACATGCGCAGCCATTATTGCGGCCAGCTAAACGAAACTTTGGTGGATCAAACGGTTACGGTATGCGGATGGGTTCATCGCCGCCGTGACCACGGTGGGGTAATTTTCCTCGATATGCGCGATCGCGACGGCATCGCACAGTTCGTGGTCGACCCTGATACCGCCGAGGCATTCGCTAATGCCGACCGTGCCCGCAGTGAATTTGTCCTGCGTATCACTGGTCGCGTTCGGCTGCGCCCAGAAGGCACCCAAAACGCCAACATGCCGACGGGTATGATTGAAGTGTTGGCAAAAGACGTTGAAGTGCTCAACACCGCCGTTACCCCGCCATTCCAGCTGGATGAGCATGGCAAGGTCGGCGAAGAAGTGCGCTTAAAGCATCGCTATATCGATCTGCGTCGCCCGGATATGATCGAGAAGCTGCGTCTGCGCTCGCGTATTTCTCATAACGTGCGCGCGTACCTCGAAAACCAAGGCTTCCTGGATATCGAAACGCCGGTACTCACCCGCGCTACGCCAGAGGGTGCTCGTGATTACCTGGTGCCTAGCCGTACCCACGCGGGTAGTTTCTTTGCACTGCCTCAGTCGCCGCAACTGTTTAAGCAGCTGTTGATGGTGGCGGGCTTTGACCGCTACTACCAAATTGCCAAGTGCTTCCGCGATGAAGACCTGCGCGCCGACCGTCAGCCTGAGTTCACCCAGATTGATATCGAGGCGTCGTTTGTGGAAGAGAACGACATCATGGGCATTACCGAAGCCATGATTCGTCAGCTTTTCCAGGACGTGCTAAAAGCCGAACTCCCTGAGTTCCCGCGCATGACCTGGCAGGAAGCGATGGATCGCTTCGGTTCCGATAAGCCGGATCTGCGTATCCCGCTGGAACTGACCGATGTCGACGACCTGATGCAGCAAGTCGATTTCAAAGTCTTCTCTGGCCCCGCCAGCGCGGATGATGGCCGCGTAGCGGCGCTGAAAGTACCCGGCGGCGCCAAGCTATCGCGCAAAGAGATCGACGAATATACCAAGTTTGTCGGCATCTACGGCGCCAAAGGCTTGGCGTGGATCAAGGTCAACGAGCGCGCCAAAGGGCTTGAAGGTCTGCAGTCTCCGATCGTCAAGTTTATGGAAAACATCGTTGAAGAGCTGCTCGACCGCGTGGGCGCAGAAGATGGTGACATCATCTTCTTCGGTGCCGATAAAGCCCGTATCGTTAACGAAGCCATTGGCGCGCTGCGCGTCAAGCTCGGTGCTGATCTGGAACTCTATACTCAAGAGTGGGCGCCACTGTGGGTAGTCGACTTCCCAATGTTTGAAGCCGACGACAGTGGTCGCCTGAGCCCGCTGCACCACCCCTTTACCGCGCCTTCCTGCACACCGGAAGAGCTCAAGGCAGACCCCGCCAATGCGCTTTCACGCGCTTACGATATGGTGCTCAACGGTACCGAATTGGGCGGCGGCTCTATTCGTATCCACGATCAGACCATGCAGAGCACGGTGTTTGAGATTCTAGGCATCGGTGAAGAAGAAGCCCAAGAGAAATTTGGCTTCCTGCTGGATGCACTTCAGTATGGTGCACCGCCTCATGGTGGCTTAGCCTTTGGCTTGGATCGCTTGGTCATGCTGATGGTCGGTGCCAAAACTATTCGTGAAGTCATCGCCTTCCCGAAAACCCAAAGCGCTGCCTGTTTGATGACCAATGCACCGGGCGAAGTCAGCCCCGAGCAGTTGAAAGATTTGAACATCCGCCTACGTCAGAAAGTCAAAGCGGAACCCGCCGCCGAATAAATCGGTTTGGATGGCTGCTCAACACCGACGCCACGGCGTCGGTGTTTTTGTAGTGCGCCAGGCATGGCGCGCAGCGCCT
>NZ_JAINWD010000025.1:0-94236 GCF_021021315.1 Halomonas sp. IOP_14
CGATGGTGAAGATTGTGGCAGTATCGAACGCCTCCGCCTGTAAACGGATGGGATCGGCGGGCTCGGGAGGAGGTGTAACGCTATCTTCAACATCACCAACGGCAATGACGAATGTTTCGCTAACACTCGCACCCGCCGGGTCAGTGGCGGTTATCTCGACGCTGACCGAGGTTGTCGTTTCAAAATCAAGGCTTGTGCCGCTTTTCAAGCGCAATACGCCGCTGACATCTACCTCGAAGCGCTCGTCGCTGACAGTAAAACTATGGGTGTCGTCATCCTGGTCTTCCACAATGAGCTGACCAATAACGGCGCCTTCCTGGTTTTCCAGCACGCTGTTGTTATCTAGCAGCAGGGCGGTGGGTGCGGAAGGCTCTGCCGCCACCAACGCCATCTCAATTTTATCGATATTGGGGCCGTTGGCGCGGCCGCCCAGCCGCAGTAAGTTTTCGCCAGCGGCTAGCGTGAATTCGAGTGTTTCTGTCGTCCAACCTTCCCATTGCGTGGCAGCGGGCGTACTGGTAGTTACGCCGCTGGGCAGATCATCGAGATCATCGGGCATATAAAGGGCGGGCGTTGTTTCTGCAAATGCAAAGGTGCCAATACTCGTTAAGCCGCTGCCTTCGACCAGCGACAAATCAAGCGGCCTGCCGCTGGAACTGGCATAGGTCACGGTCATGGAATAGGTGCCTGCGACGGGGGCTTGATAAACAAATTCCCCATAAGCATCTACATTGCCAAATGCCCAATCCAGGTAGCTAGCCTCTTCGGCACCTACTCGAAAGGTGTCGTTGAGGCTTACGATATTGGCGGTAGTCACCGGGCGATTGGTATCGATGCCATCTGGGGTTAGGTCGGGTTCTGGTGACAAAAAAAGCTCTTCGCCTTGGATCACCTGACTGCCTAGCGCGGGTTTGCGGATCTCGAGATAATCCACATTGGGGCCGCTGAGGCCATTTGACGTAAAGCTGACGCTGTTTTGCCCCTCTTGAAGCTGCACAATAATGGTGCGTTCAGCGAAGGTAGTGAAGTCACTTGCATTATTATTGCCTTCGGGGCTGGTACTGCGTAGGTCAAACATGCGATCAACCAACTGATCATTCACTTCTAGACGCAGAGGGCGGTTACGTTCGCTGGCGACAGCATCGTTGTTTCGACTCAAGGCGTAGCTTACCGCCAGTTCATATTCACCCGCCTCCGGGACATCGATATTGAAGGTAAGAGTTTCACCACTCGGGCCGACAAAATCGGCATAGGCATTGCCATCAGCATTAACGGCATTGGGTTCACCGACGGCGGACGTGGTCACGCCGCCTGTCATAACAGCATAGTTGCTGTCGCCATCTGTATTGTCGGTATCTTCTGCCTGAATACGGATGGGGATGAAAACAGGGGGCACGGGAAGGCTTTCGGTGACTTCAAAGGTGACCGCCTCACTGCCAGCTTCAATTAAGTTGCCTCCACTGTCGAGTGCGCTAATCAGCAGTTGAACGTCACCATTGGTAAGGTTAGGGAGGTTATCGAAGATAAAAGGTGGAGATGTTTTCGTGAGCGTTAGTGACTCACCCTCGCTATTAATGATGGTTAATTCGATTGATTCCGTAAGAGATAACGAATCAAGGGGGGTATTAATGATAGGAATGATACGGATTGCACTATTTTCTATTTCATCTACTGCCACTGTCTGCGCGCTGTTTAAGCCACGCTGGACTTCACCACTCGCTGCATCGACCCAAGAAATAGAGAACATAAGACACCCCTGTGATGTAATTAGCTAATTGCAGGCAACACCTGGCATATTAGGGTTGTTGATATTGAGAAGGTGCTGAGCATCAGATCCCCATGAGCCGTGTAGTGGCCACCTCGGCTCCATGCTCGTTACAATTTTCTACCTTAGTTAACCTCTCATATCTCACAAGGGTTAAATTTCTAATGTCGTTGTATTGTCTGGTTGGTTTATTAAATATTATTTTTAGAAAGTAGAGGGTTATAGCTCATGTAATATGAGTGTTTGGTAAGTTGTTTAGAAATATGGCTAAAAAAATGATTATCTTATGATGAGGCTTTAGTTTTTTGGAGTTGATGATTGATTACTATTTGAACTCTTTTTACTGCCTATATAGTCAAGAATGTCATTAGAGAGTTATTAGTTTTTTAAGCAATAGACTGTGGTTGATTCCATCTCGTCACCAGTGTTTAAGGCGCTTTACTCTGATAATATCCATTATGCAGCTATTTAAGATTGGTTTTTCACGCGGTTTATTCTGACCGTAATAGCGGCCAAATTCGTCGGTCACGGCGGTGAGGAGGCTTCCTACGGGGGGCGAGAACCAGTAAAGTGTACCGCTCCTGTCGCCGAGCGGCAGCCATGAGCCTTATCTTGTACGACAGTGCCTAGATCTTGGGTGGTTGGCACTAATGTTTGTAAATTGTGCAGAGGATGGTTGTGAAACTTTTGATATTGGATGCCGGCCACTGCTTAAACTTGGCACTGGCTCGGGAAGCAAGCCGTCGCGCCGATACGGAGTTAGTCATTGAACAGGGTACAATCATTACCGCCTCTCGTCTTGAGGCGATAGCCCCCGACGCCGTGATTATTCCACCGTTGGCCCATCCACTGAATATGGCGCCAGCGGATGTGACGGCGCATGCCGATGCGGTAGATATTTGTCTGGATGCCTGCCAGGCGCAAGACGTAGCGTTGATATGGTGTGTCTCCGATCAGCTCTATGAAGATGGTTTGGATGTCCCCATTGATGAGCATGTGGTGCCCGCGCCACGGGATGATAGCTTGCGCCGTCTGGTGCAGACCGGTGATCGCATCCGTGCGGAGTTTCGGCGTCATTTGATTGTGCGCTTAGGCCCGCTGTTTGCGCTGGAAGGAAGCCATGCGTGGCTAAATGACATCATTGGTGATTTGGTACTCGGGAAGGCAGTGCGCGCTGCGGAGGATGTGATTTTTTGCCCGACCTCCGCGGATGCCGTTGCCATGGCGCTGATTGGCATGCTACAGCAGCAGGTCAGCGGTGCTGAGGCTTGGGGGGCTTACCATCTTGCTGGCACCGAGCCGGTCAGCGCCTTTACCTTTACCTCCATGGTGCGTACTCAGCTGTTAACGCACCTTGAGGGGCGCGGTGAGCAGATTACCCTCGGCGAGGTTCAGCCGCTTAAACATCATCATGATGCAAAGCTACGGCGCGTTTTGAACTGCCGGCGTGTGCTGGATGTGTTTGGCGTCCATCAAAAACCGTGGCGGTTAGAGGCTGGGCGTATGTTGGATACGTGGTGTTTAACCCGTGAAAGTAACCGTGTCAGCAATACAGGAGCGTCGGCTTGATAAATGTGGTTCGCAGCTTGGTCTTTTATGCTGGCTACTTTTTGGCCATGCTGATGATCGGCATCCTGTTTCTGCCCATTGCGCCGTTTCTTCCACTGTCTGGCCGCTACCGATTGCTTAATTTGTATAACTACTTTTTGATGGTGTGGTTTCGTATTGCCTGCGGGGTGCGCTACGACATCCAAGGGCGGGAAAACCTGCCCAGTGGCCCGTGTGTGATTCAAGCCAACCACCAGTGTGAGTGGGAAACCGTGTTTCTACAGGTGATGAAGCCACCGGTATGTACCGTGTTAAAGCGCGAATTACTGCGCCTGCCGATCTTTGGCTGGGGGTTGCGTCTGCTTCGCCCGATTAGTCTGGACCGCTCGAAACCAGCACGGGCGATGAAGCAAGTGCTTACTCAAGGCGTCGAGCGTTTGGGAACGGGGCTTTCAGTACTGATTTTTCCTGAAGGGACACGGGTAGATCCAGGCATCCGCAAACGCTATAACAAAAGTGGTAGCGTGGTGGCGTGTCGGGCAGGGGTGCCGGTATTGCCGGTGGCTCATAATGCGGGTGAACGCTGGCCAGGCCGCCACTGGGTTAAGCGGCCAGGCGTACTGCGTGTGCGCATTGGTAAGCCGATTGAAACAGCCGGGCGTATGCCCGATGAAGTGCTCGCAGACGTCGAGGCGTGGATTGAAGCGCAGTTACAGGAAATTTCAGACGTGCCACGGCCTACCTCTCGGTAACCGTCTTTTGCGTATACGTTACGCCTGTACATAAAAGCCTGAGCATAAAAACGGCGCCCAATGGGCGCCGTTTTTATGCTTATCATGCGAGTAGCCGTACTAGCGTTAGTCGTTGAAACGCTGGAAGACTAAACACGCATTGGTACCGCCAAAGCCGAAGCTATTAGACAAGGCACGTTCTATCGTCACGTCATCGCGGCGTTCGGTGACAATATCAAAGCCGTCGGCCTGCTCATCCAAATCGGTGATATTCGCTGAGGCGGCAACAAAGTTGTGTTGCATCATCAGCAGTGAGTAGATCGCTTCCTGTACACCGGTAGCCCCCAGGGAGTGGCCGGTGAGCGATTTGGTCGAGCTCATGGCAGGTGTTGTATTCCCAAACACTTCGCGTATCGCCTTCAGTTCGGCAACATCGCCGACGGGGGTCGAAGTGCCATGGGTATTGATGTAGTCAATATCACCATCGACCGTTGCCATCGCCTGACGCATGCAACGCGTAGCACCTTCTCCCGAAGGGGCGACCATATCATGGCCGTCAGAAGTCGCGCCGTAACCCACCAGTTCGCCATAGATCTTGGCGCCGCGGGCTTTAGCGTGCTCGAGTTCTTCCAACACCAGCATGCCACCGCCGCCGGCGATAACAAAGCCGTCACGAGCTTTATCGTAAGGGCGTGAGGCCTTTTCAGGGGTATCGTTGTAGTGGGTAGAGAGCGCACCCATGGCATCAAACAAACAGGAGAGGGTCCAGTGCTCCTCTTCTCCGCCACCGGCAAATACCACATCCTGCTTGTTAAGCTGAATTTGTTCCATCGCGCTGCCAATACAGTGTGCGGAGGTCGCGCAGGCAGAAGAGATGGAGTAATTGACGCCTTTGATTTTAAACGGCGTTGCCAAGCACGCTGACACAGTGCTACCCATTGTCCGAGTGACGCGATAAGGACCAACGCGGCGCAGACCTTTTTCGCGCAGTATGTCGGCTGCTTCAACCTGATTAGCGCTTGAAGCACCGCCAGAGCCCGCAATAAGCCCCGTACGCTCGTTGGAGACCTGCGCTTCGCTTAGCCCAGCGTCTTCGATGGCTTGGGCCATAGAAACGTAAGCATAGGCCGCCGCGTCGCCCATAAAGCGGAGTAGTTTGCGGTCAATGAGTGCTTCAAGATCGATATCGACGCTGCCTGCCACATGGCTACGGAAGCCACGCTCGGCATACTCTTCCTTAAAACGAATACCGCTACGCCCAGTTTTGAGCGCGTCCAGGACCTGTCGTTGGTCGTTGCCAAGGCACGATACGATGCCAAGGCCGGTGACTACCACTCGTCGCATGGGAGCCTCCTGTTCAGAAATTCGCAGTGGAGGTAAATAGGCCAACGCGCAGATCATTAGCCTGATAAATGTCGCGTCCGTCGACGGTTACGGTGCCGTCGGCGATACCCAAGATAAGACGTCGGGTAATAATACGCTTAATATTAATGCTATAGGTCACTTTTTGTGCATCCGGCAGGATCTGTCCGCTGAATTTAACTTCGCCGCAGCCAAGCGCACGTCCGCGACCAGGGTGGCCTAGCCAGCCCAGGTAAAACCCTACTAGCTGCCACATGGCGTCTAACCCTAAACAGCCAGGCATAACGGGATCCCCAGGGAAGTGGCAGTCAAAGAACCACAAGTCAGGCGTGATATCCAGCTCGGCGATCAGCTCGCCCTTGCCATGCTCACCGCCCTCTTCGTGAATGTGCTTGATGCGATCAAGCATCAGCATGTTAGGAGCCGGGAGCTGTGCATTTCCGGGGCCGAATAGCTCGCCGCGGGAGCAGGCCAGCAGTTCTTCGCGATCAAAGGAATGTTGCTTGGTCACTGAATCGTTCCGAATATCAAATTGGTTGTGTGGCTAGTCTACTTCCCGAAACCGCTGAATGCACGTAACAGGCTATTTATCGTCCATCACTAGAGATTTTAGCGGGTTGGCCGATAGCACTAAAAGTGAGCGGCTTGGCTCATTAATAGCCGATTATGCACAATAAGTGTTCCATTGCCGTAATATAGAGTATCCAAGTGACTTATTAGGCGGCATGATCAGCATGGCACCTAACGCTAATTTTTATCTGAGTTAATTTGTATAGGGTATAGCGAATCGCCATGTGGCTTCCTGTTTCACTCAATCGTCCGTTAGTTTGGGTCGCACTGACGGCGCTTCCCGCCTGTGTTTGGATACCTGATGCGATGCTACGTCTGGTGGCAGCATCGCTGGTCGCGCTTGGGCTGTGGGACGCCTGGAAACAAGTGCGTCAACAGCAGCTACGTCTGCGACTGTCGCAAGATACGTTAAGACTTGCCAGCGATGCCATGGTGATTAGCGATGCGCAAAATCGCGTGATGGTGGTTAACCCAGCATTTACCGAAATTACCGGCTATGCCAGCCAAGAGATTCAAGGGCTGAAGCTGGAAACACTGGCAGCCCCGCGCCATGACAAAGCCTTTTATCAAACGTTTTGGAGTACGCTAAAAAGCACCGGCCGCTGGGAAGGTGAAATGTGGAGCCGCCGTAAACACGGCGACGAGTACCCCGAGTGGCTAAAAGTCCGTGCCGTGACCGACAAACGCGGCAACATTACCCATTTTATTAATTTGTTTGCCGATATTTCGGCACAAAAAGCTCGTGAGCGCGATTTACGCCGTATCGGCTATGAGGACCCTCTCACTGGGCTGCCTAACCGTCGCCGTCTCCACGATCTGCTTGCCTCTCGGCTGCACCATTTACGCGCAGGTGAGAGCCTGGATATGGCGCTGGTGGATATAGATGGTTTGAAATCAGTCAACGATAGCCTGGGGGTTGAGCAGGGTGATCGGCTGTTAGCACGTTTTGCCCAGCGGCTAACAGGCTATGTAGCAGGGAGCGTGGTAGGGCGCCTGGGCGGCGATGAGTTTATGGTAATCCGTACCACCACTTTTGACGATCACGACCAGTGGGTAGCCACCCTGCGTGAGCATATGAGTCGGCCCTTTGAAATTAACGACCACTCGCTGCGCTTAGGGCTCACGATTGGCAGCTGTCGCGTGCCTGAAGATGGTAACGACTCCGGCGTACTCTTCCAGCGCTTAGAGTCGGCGCTTTATAGCGCCAAACGGCTAGGACGTAACTTAAGTCAGCGCTTTCGCCCGGCGCTGGATAAGCAGGATAATCCTCAACTGGCGCTGGTCAGTGACCTGCGCGCCGCGCTTATTTCCGGTGACCAGTTGGAACTGCATTATCAAACCCAGCATGACCCTGCCAGCGGCGAGCTGGTGGGCATGGAGGCGTTACTGCGTTGGCGCCATCCCAAGGATGGCATGATTTCCCCAGGCGACTTTATTCCGTTGGCCGAGAGGCATGGTTTAATGAGTCAACTGGGAGCCTGGGTGATCGAAAAAGCCTGTGCCCAGCAAGCCCATTGGCGTAATAGTGCTATGCCCAAGCTAACAATTTGGGTCAATATTTCGGCACTGCAGCTGTTTCAAGGTGACCTGGAGAGCCAACTGACGACCTGCCTAAAGCGTTACCAACTGAAGTCTTCGCAAATTGGCTTAGAGCTGACGGAGTCGGTGCTACTCGACGAGCGTGCGGGGGATATGGGGCCACGCTTGCAGGCGCTACGGGATCAAGGCTTTGCGATTGCCATCGACGACTTTGGTACGGGCTATTCGTCGCTTGGCTATTTGAAGCGCTTGCCGGTGGACAAAATTAAACTCGATCGGGCCTTCATTAAAGAGCTGCCGCACGATCAGGCGGACGCCTCGATTGTTAAGGCGGTGCTAGCGATGGCGGAAGGCATGGGGCTAGGAGTGATTGCCGAAGGTGTTGAAACCAAAGAGCAGTGTCAGTTCTTGGTTAATGCCGGGTGCACGTCCGTACAGGGGTTCTACTTTGCTCGGCCGCTTGCCGCCGCTGAGTTGGAAAAACGTCTGGTGCCTGCACCAGTCACCGTCCCCTCTGCCTCATAGGCTTAAAATAGCTAATACCCACACAAAGCAACGCCCAAACGAGCGCCTGAGCGGGCAGTAACCAAGCCGACAGGGTCACCTCTGCCAGTAGTGCGCCGCCATAATAAGAGAGTGGGCCACTAATGGCACCACATAGCGCGGCTAGCAGCGGGTAGCGCCACAGCCAGGCCAGTGAGTGATAGACCAGGGTGGCAAACAGCGGCCAGAGCATCCATAGCCATAGCGGCAGAAGCCCTAGCACCAGCGTTTGATCGTTAAAATCGAAACCACCTAGTAATTGCAAGCCTCCATCAATCACTAGTCCCAGCAGCGCAAATCCGGCGATAAAGCGCCACTCTCCGGGCCACGCGCAGCGCCATAGATGCCAGGCCAACAGGCTGCCCCCTGCAAAGGCTGCTACCCATGAACCACCGAGTACGCATAGTAGCCAGCCAGCCTCAAAGCGCAGGGCATTCAACACCAGCGTCTGCCACTTGCACGATACCATTTAGAGCGCGCCTGTGAGCGGAAGGGGTTTCGCCGCGGGTTTCGCCAGCAGTAGGTGGCAGGTGCCGATGGAGCGCTCGATAAAACCACCCTCGCAGTAGCACAGGTAGTAACGCCACATGCGAATAAAGCGCTCGTCGTAGCCCAGTGTTCTCACCTGCTCCAGGCTGGCTTCGAAGCGGTGGCGCCACTCGCGTAATGTGCGCGCGTAATGCGGGCCAATTTCATCCAGCGCGACGATGTTCAGCGACGTTTTACGCATAACGCTGGTTAACATGGCGTGGTGCGAGGGAAGAAAGCCGCCAGGAAAAATGTAGCGCTTGATAAAGTCCATATCGCGTTTAGCTTCTTCAAAGCGCTGATCGCGGATGGTGATGGCTTGCAGCATGGCCTGCCCATCGTCGGTCAGCAGGCTATCCAGCTTGTTGAGGTAGGTATCGAGGTACTGATGCCCCACCGCTTCAATCATCTCTACCGAAATGAGCCGGTCATAGCGGCCGGTCAATTCCCGGTAATCCTGCTTAAGCAGGGTGATTCTGTCCTCCAGCCCCTCTTCCATGATGCGTTTTGCTGTATGGGCGTGCTGCTCGTCCGAAATGGTGGTTGTGGTGACACGGCAGCCACGGGTTTTGGCTGCATGAATCGCCAGCCCTCCCCAGCCAGTGCCAATCTCTAGCAGGTGATGCTCGGGCTGCACATCGAGCTTTTCCAGCATCAAGTCGAGCTTGTAGGTAGAGGCCTCTTCCAAGCTGGCTTCGGGATAGGGAAACACGGCGCTTGAATACATCCAGTGGTGGCGATCTAAAAACGTCGAAAACAGATCGTTGCCAATATCGTAGTGGGCGGCAATATTGCGTTTCGAGCCAGTTAGGCTGTTGCGCTGAAAGCGGTAGGCGGCACCCAGCAGCCAGCGGGCAATGCGAGCGCTGCCGTTCTCCATTTTCCCATTCACATGCTCAAGGTTGGCAGCGAACAGCCGTACCAGGGCGACCAGATCGTCGGCGTCCCAATCGCCGTCCATATACGACTCGGCAGCTCCTACCGTGCCGCCAAAGGCGAGACGTTTCCAAGCGCGGGAGTGACGTATCACCACGGTCACCTGCAGCGGGCCTTGCTGACCCAAGTGATGACACTGATTGCCCTCAATCAGGGTGATACGTCCGCCGCGAAAGGTGTCCAGTTGGGCCATTAGGCGTGGCTTTAGCCACTTGGTTAAGCGGCTTTCGGCAACCGGTTGAAGGTTAGGGGGCGTGGAACGCAGGGTCGTCACTTTGAAGTCTCCTTGCGCTTGGGGTGGTTATAAACGGGGACGCGCTTAAGCCACAGGCGAAGCGCTTCAAAATGAATACCCGCAATGGTTTTCAGGCTCATCCATGGCTGGCGAGCCAAGGCTTTTAGCAACGTGCCGCGGGTGGCGGGTGAGGCGTCAAGGGTCAACGTGGCATCAAAATGGCACTGCTGATCCTGCCAATTTTCCATATGCAGAAAGAGCTTTTCGCCGGGTGCATTAAACTTCCAACGGTAAGTCATCTCCATGGGGTTAAACGGCGAGACGTGGAGGTCTTTATCGAAATGCGCTTGGTGACTATGGCGTGAGGGATCCACCGCGCTGGCGTAGCAGGTGCGCTCACGCCAGGGCATATTGGTGACCTCACTTAATACGGCTGTCAGTCGCCCCAGGTGGTCGTAAGCGTAGTAGACGGAAATAGGGTTAAACATGCAGCCCAGCGTGCGTAGCTGGGTAAGCACGCAGATACGGCCATTAGGCGCGCTTCCCAACTGCCGAATTAGCTCTTCGCGAACGGCGGTTTTCAGCGGGCGATCAACCGGCCCCAGATAGTCTTCGCGACGAAAACGCGCCAGCGCAGGGCGACGGGCACTAAAGCCGGGCACCTTGTCGAACAGCTCGGGCAGCTCGTCCAGATCCAGCCAGGCCATCCATAGCTGGTAACTAAAGGCGTGGGATTTGGGCGTAAAGCGCCGGTGGCGTAGGGTGCCACGATAAATACGCGAGCGTGGCTGGGTGGTTATCCCAGCTGTCATTTCAGTCAGCATGCTAGCCATCAACTCAGCCCCTCGACACCTTGCGGCGTTAGCAGCTCATGGGCAGGTAGCGCGGAAGGTGGCGCAGGCGGCGGGGCGGCTTCATCACAGCCTAACGCTTGCGCCACCCGCAGTGCGCTCCACACGCCGTCTTCGTGGAAGCCGTTACGCCAGTAAGCACCGCAAAAGTGGGTGCGATGGGCCGTAGACGAAATGTCGGCGTGTCGTGCCTGAGCCGCTTGGCCAGCCAGGGTGAACTGGGGGTGTGCGTAAGTGTAGCGGCCCAGCACCTTGTTTGGATCAATGCTGGCGCTGTCGTTCAGGGTCACGCAAAAAGTGGTGTCGCTCTCTATCCGTTGAAGGATATTCATAGCGTAAGTGACCGATACCCGTGCTTCGCTATCGCGCTGATCCAGGCGGTAATTCCAGCTCGCCCAGGCGCGCTTGCGCCGCGGCAGCAGGGCGGTGTCGGTATGTAGCACCACTTCGTTATCCTGGTACGGCATGGCGCCGAGGATCGCTTTCTCGTCGCCGCTGGCGTCGCCCAGCATGGCAAGGGCCTGGTCGGCGTGGCAGGCGAGCACTACTTGGTCAAAGCGCTGGGTTCCGGAGGGCGTGGTGATACTAACGCCGGTACTGTTGCGGGTAATTCGGGTGACCGGTGTATTGAGGTGAATACGCGATGCATAGGGCGCCGTCAGACCGGGGATATAGCTTTTCGAACCGCCCACCAGGGTGTACCACTGGGGGCGATGGTTGACCGATAGCAGGCCGTGATTGCGAAAAAAACGCACAAAAAACGCCAGCGGGAAAGCGCGTAAATCACTGATGCTGGCCGACCAGATGGCAGCCCCCATGGGCAGTAAGTAGCGCTGCTGAAAATCGCGGTTGTAGTGGTTGCGATCCAGGTATTCACCCAGGGTTATATGTTCGGGAAGCTGTTGGCTCTCCAGCGCGTTGGTGGCCTGCTTGTTAAAGCGCAGAATGTCGCCCAGCAGGCGATAAAAAGAGGGATTAAACAAATTGCGTCGTTGGGCAAACAGCGAGCCCAAGGTATGACCGTTGTACTCAAAATCCCGCGCTGTTTCATGTACCGAGAAACTCATTTCGGTGGCTTGTGAGGCGACGCCCAGGGTGGCCATAAGGCGCTGAAAGTGCGGATAGGTCCAGTCGTTAAAGACAATAAAGCCGGTATCAATAGCGTAGGAGTCTTCCGCAACGTTCACGTCCATGGTGGCGGTGTGCCCTCCCAGGCGTGAATCTGCTTCAAACAGCGTGACGTCATGTTGGGCGGAGAGGTACCAGCCTGCTGCCATGCCGCTAATACCGCTGCCAACAATGGCAATACGTTGTGATGCCCCAGAACTTTGCGATGCCATGGTGCTCATGACGACTCCTTTTGGCTGCGGGTCATGCGCAGGCCAATCTGACGGCGCACAGTGGGGGGCAAAATGCCCAGCAATTTGACCAGATAGGTAAACCGGCGTGGAAAGTGGATATCCAGCCGCCCCTTCACCAGCCCCGCGATAATGGCATCAGCTGCTTGCTCTGCCGTTACCTGCATCGGCATAGGGAAGTCATTACGTTCGGTGAGCGGCGTTTTCACAAAGCCAGGGTGGATCAGGCTGACCTCAATGCCCTCCTGATCAAGGTCTAAGCGCAGCGACTCTAAAAAGTAACTTACCGCGGCTTTAGACGCCCCATAGGCTTCCGCACGAGGTAGCGGTAAATAGGCTGAAGCGCTGGAGGTGGCGGCTAACCGAGCCAGGAGGCCCTCTTTGCGCGCCGCGCGCAACAGCGGCAGTGCGGCTTCGACGCCGTACAAAGTGCCGAATAGATTGGGCTTCAAAACCCGCTCGACTAAGTCCATATCGAACTGCTGAGCATTCAGATATTCGCAGGTGCCGGCATTAAAGAGCGCCAAATTTAACGCCCCGAGCTGCTCGCGGATGTCGTTACCCGCCTTGAGCACTGCTTGACGGTCGCTGATATCCAGCGGGAGAGGGTGGGCATTGGGGTGGCCATGGCTCAGAGCTTCGAGTGCTTCGTCACTGCGCGCGCTAAGCACTACCTGGTGGCCTTGGGCGATGAGCTTACGCGCAAGCGCTTCACCAATGCCGGAGGTGGCACCGGTTAACCAAATGCGTTGGGGCGTTTTCCATGTGCTCATTAAGCCTCCTCGGGTTCCCTGCGGTGATGTTATCGCTTAGGCAAGGCGTTTTTTTAACCAGCGAATGGCGCTTCCCATCAGCGGTAAATGTTCGTAAAGCATGGCGCCCGCATCAAAATAATCGCGATGACGCTCAACGCGCCCATCGGCGGCAAAGGTAAGTGCACTACAGCCTTCCACATTGACCGGCTGGCCACCTGCCAATCGGGGATGAATAAACGTCATGCTCCAGGTGACAAATGCTTGCTGACCCTGTAACTGTCGAGTGTGGTAAGTGAAGTGGCACTGCTCGACATTTTCATACATGGTTGAAAAATAAAGCGCTAACGCGTCGCGACCTTCAATATGGTGCAGCGGGTCACTAAAAATTATATTTTCAGTATATACCTCGTATAGCTTTTCTGTACAGGTATTGTCTAGTTTATTAAAAAAGGCGCAGAACGCCTCTAATACCGCAGGCTCAGCCATCACGGTCTCCCTAGTAGTTGCTACAACAGATTTATTTAGAGAGCGATTTAAATGCCTCTAAGGCGCGCTGACGTGCTGCCTTGTGATCGACAATAGGCGCTGGATAATCGACGTCGCTAAGCAGATCCTGAGGTGGCGCGTGGCGCGCTTTGGCGGGTAGTTTGGCAAGCTCAGGCAGCCAGTGGGCAATAAACTCACCGTCCGCATCAAAACGGGTGGATTGGGTGGTGGGATTGAAAATACGGAAGTAGGGCGCAGCATCAGTACCCGTAGAGGCCGCCCATTGCCAGCCGCCGTTATTGGCGCAGAATTCACCGTCAATCAAGTGGCGCATAAAAAAGGCTTCACCGCGTCGCCAATCAATCAGTAGATGTTTGCTTAAAAACATCGCCGTGATCATGCGCAGTCGGTTATGCATCCAGCCGGTGTTCACTAATTGGCGCATGGCGGCATCAACAATGGGATATCCCGTACGCCCCTCGCACCAAGCCTGAAAGCCTTCGTCATCGTCACGCCAAGCTAGTTGCTTGGTATGCTCCTGAAAGGGCTGGTAACGGCATACCTGCGGAAACCCCACCGCTACGTGCTGATAAAATTCTCGCCAGACCAGCTCGTTGACCCAGGTAGTAAGGCCGGTATCGCCATCGGCTAAGTGGTCGCCGTTTTCGCTCATCACCGCTTGTAAACATTGGCGATGGGAGATCATGCCTAGCGCCAGATAGGGCGACAGTTCACTGGTGCCGCGCACCTTCGGTAGGTCGCGCTGGGCGTTATAGTGACGACCACGAAAGCGTAGGAAGCGCGCTAAGTTATCCGCCGCGGCATTTTCACCGGCTGGCCACAGCTGCCCATCGATAGGGGAGCTATCAAGCTTGGGAAGTTCAGGCAGCGGGTCGCTTTGAATATCCAGCGCCGCTTGTACCTGTGGCGTCGCGCGCAGCGCCAACTGATCAGCGCTGACCTGCTTGTGCCACGCCTTGGAGAACGGTGTAAATACCCCGTAGTAGTCGCCCTTCCCGGTTAGCAGGCTGCCGGGGGCAAACGCTATGGCATCGTGGTAGCCATGTGCGGTAATCCCGGCCTGTTTGAAGGCGTCTTGCACAGCCTGGTCGCGGTGGCGCTCATTGAGCGCGTACTCGTGATTGAAGTGCAACTGCTCAACATCATATTCGCGAGCGATCTCAAGCAGCACCTCGGGTGCCTGGTCATAACGTTCAATATCGCGATGCAGCAGCGGAATATTCAAACCGTTAAGCGCCGTTTTGACGCTAGCGACGCCGCGCGCCCAAAAATCCAGCTTATTAGCGCCGTGGCCATGCGCTTGCCACTGAGGAATGCTGCGCAAAAACACCGCTATCACAGGGCCCTTAACCGCGGCGGCGGCGAGGGCACTGTTGTCGTCAATACGCAGGTCGCTGCGCAGCCATATCAACTGATGCTTTATAGGCTTTCCGGTCATAGGGGCCTCCTGCGGCACAAAAAAATGGCCGGTCGCCACGAAGGCGAACGGCCAGAATAAAGGCGCGCTGGTTAGAGTACGCCAGACTCGCGTAACAGTGGGCGCAACCGGGCAATCGCCTGAGGCAGGTCATCGCCCAGCATGTGTACTGGCCCATCGCGCAAATCGTTTTCGCGCAGACGAGCCACTTCGCCGCATACGCCGATGGGTACGTTAAGCGTCTCAGCCGCTTTAGGCAGCGCCTGGTTGATATAGCTATCGCTCTCCCGCTGACCGCTAGAGAGCAGCACCATGGACGAGTGCAGCCGCGCCACTGCCTGGGGAAGATCCTCAAGCGGCAGCGAGTGGTCAAGCATCTGCACCCGGTAGCCCTGCTCGCTGGCCATTAGCGCCGACATCAGTACCCACAGCGGGCCGGGGTCGTCGGGCATGGCGTTGAGTAGAATCAGCGGGCCACGGGTAGCCTGATTGGCATAGTGCAAGCGGATGCCCACCTGGCTGCGCAGAAAGGCTTCCAACGTGCGGCGAACAAGCTGGTCTGCCTGAATGGCCCACTTGGCTTCTAAGGTCAAAATAACTGGCTGCCAGAGTTCATTAATGGCCACGCTCAGTGGGTAGAGCGCCAAACTCTGATGATAAAACGCCTCCAGCTTGGCGAGATCCAACGCTTCGATAATAGCTTGCAACTGCTGGCGCTGGCTCGCCCAGTCTCCGGCATCAGGTGACGGGGCTTCAATTGTTTCTGGCTGGTCAAGCAAGTCGGCGACTTGACTGACCGGCACACCACGATTGAGCCACTGCAGGATGCGTTCGATGCGGGTGATGTCGTCCTGAGCGTAAAGACGATGACCTTTCGGAGTGCGCTGGGGGCGAATTAGCCCGTAACGTCGTTCCCAGGCGCGAAGCGTGACCGAATTCACCCCAGTTAAGCGAGAAACCTCGCGTATCGGATAGAGTGGCGTATCGGGGGGGTGGGTCGCCTTAAGACTCATGGGCGCCAGTACCTCTTCGTTGACTGCAGCGCGGCGCTGCAGGGGCTTGTTATTGTTCGCCGCGGCGAAGGTGATTCATGTTCCATTTAAAGGTTGCCTGATTTAAAAACTAAACATTAGCACGATACTGTATGCCCATTTGTACAACTTGTCGCTACCCGGTACAACCTTTATAAGAATCCTTCTTAATCATTTAAGCTCGCTCTTTATTGAACCGACCGGCCTATTAGCGCCTTTCCTAAACGGTGGCCGGATAGCCAAGCATCCTCAACGCGGCCGTCGCGGAAGCTGTCGCCGCACAGAGCCAGGCCACTTGCATTGTATAAGAAATCATGTGCGCAAGTAGTTGATGGCTGCGCATAGCGCCAGCGATAAGCAGCGCTTTTGATCATCATTGTGCGCCTGCCGGCCGCGTGAACTAGCCTGATAGGTAAGTGTCGGCCAGGCGGCTATGCAGGATTTCAACGATGCCACCAACAGGAGCAAAACCCCATGCGTGTATTAATCACCGGAGGCAGTGGCTTTGTCGGCCAGCGACTATGCCGGCAGTTAGTTGAACAGGGTCACGAGGTGCAGGTGGTCTCCCGCTCGCCTCACCAAGTGCGGGATCGTTTGCCGAACAATTGTGACATTCGCGATAGCGCCCAGGCGTTTATTGAATCGCCTCCGGACGCCTTGGTTAACCTGGCCGGTGAGCCGATTGCCGCCAAGCGCTGGAGCGATGAGCAGAAAGCCAAGCTGATTAACTCCCGGGTGGCGGCGACCGAGCAGTTGGTGGCGCTTTGCGAGCAGCTCAAAGCTAACGGCCAGCCGCTGCCCAAGGTGATGGTATCGGGTTCAGCGATGGGCTACTACGGCGATCAGGGCAAGCGCGTGGTGACTGAGAAGACCATGCCTAACGATGAGTTTGCCCATCGGCTGTGCAAACAGTGGGAGGCAGCCGCTAAGCCTATTGAGGCCATGGGCGTGCGGCTGGCAATTGTGCGCATTGGCCTAGTGCTAGAGGCGGGTGGAGGCAGCCTGGAGAAGATGCTGCCGCCGTTTAAGTGGGGGCTGGGTGGCCGCTTTGGCAGCGGTGAGCAGTTTATGCCGTGGATCCACCGCGACGATTTAGTCGCGGCGATCCTGTTTCTCATCAATCAAGAGGGCTTGAGCAGTGCCTTCAATGGCTGCGCCCCGCATCCAGTGACTAATGCCACCTTCACTAAAACCCTGGCCAGTCACCTCAATCGCCCGGCCATTTTCCCAGTACCCGCTTTTGTATTAAAAGCGGGCTTTGGAGAAATGTCGCGGTTACTGCTGACCGGAGCAGATATGCGCCCCGTGCGCCTGGAAGAGGCAGGGTTTAGCTTCCAATACCCCACCCTGGACAAGGCGCTTGAGGCGATCCTTTAGCGGTCGGCATCAACGGTGATAATCACCCGTACTGAGTCCAGCCGCAGGCGAGTGTTTTCAATGGCTTCGCTAAGTGCCTTGCGCTCATCTTTTAGCGCGTCGATTTCCGCACTGCGCACCGCCGGGTTGTGCTCGGCAAGTGCCGTTAAGCGGGCAATCTCGGCGTCCAACTGAGTGCGCATACGCGCTTCGGCGTTCTCGACGATGCTGGGCAACTGGCGCTCGGCTTCGCCTTCACCCTGCGTTAGCAGTTCACGCAGCTGGTCGTGACGGCTCTTGATCAAATCCCGCGCCAGCGACTTGTTGACCTTCTGCAGGTTTTTGCCCAAGCCGGTGAAGGAGATCTTGCTGGTCAGGTTGGCGCCCGATTCATCCAGCAGCAAACGCACCGCGGTGGGTGGCAGGAAGCGGTTAAGGTGCAGCTTCTTGGGTGCCGGGCAGTGAGTGCGAAACACCAGCTCGGCCATCAAGCGGCCGCTGGGAATGGCGTCGTGGCGCAGCAGAGCCAGCGCCGAGTTGCCCATGGTGCCATCCAGCACCCGACCCATCATTTCACGCAGCAGTGGGTGTTCCCAGGAGAGCCGCTGCACATCGTCACGGGCCAGCGCCTGGGAGCGGCTGTAGGTGGCGGTAAAGCCCTCTTCACCTTTAACCAGGCCCGGCAGGCCATCCAGCATATGTTGGCTGGGCTGCAGGTGCATTAAGCCCTTGCCGATCTCCTGGCTATCCACGCCGAAAATATCCAACGCTCGCTCAAGATAGCGCGGCAGGGCGGCGTCATCGTCAAGCTCGCGCACCGCGTCGATCACCTGCTGAGCGCGGGCGGGGCGGCAGGCGTTGAGCTCCAGCAGTCGGTTGCGGCCCGCATCGTGCTCCGCCAGCTTGGCGCTAAACATCGTGCGGGTTTCGGCGATGATCTCGTCAAGTGCCTCATCATCCAGCAAGGCATCAGCCAGGGCGTCACCAAAGGCATCAAACAGCTCGTTGCCGACCCCATGGGGGGCACTGAACGCATCCATACCTTCGTGGTACCAACGCAGCAGACGCTCGCCGGGGCTGCCCTCAAAAGTAGGAATATGCAGCTCAATAGCGTGGCGTTGACCGATGCGATCCAGGCGGCCAATGCGCTGTTCGAGCTGATCTGGGTGCTGGGGCATATCGAACATGACTAGGTGGCGGCAGAACTGGAAGTTGCGCCCCTCCGAGCCAATTTCCGAGCAGACCAGCACCTGTACGCCCTCATCCTCATCGGCAAACGCCGCCGCCGCGCGGTCACGCTCGATCAGGGAGAGGTCTTCGTGGAACACCGGAGCGTGGTAGCCGCCCAGCACCCGTAGCCCTTCAGCAAGGCCTTCAGCGGTTTCCCGGTGGTGGGCAATGACCAGGACTTTTTCGTTGGCGAAGCCGCTCTCACTGTCGTCGCTAAGCTTTTCCAGTAGCCAGTTAACCCGCGGGTCGATGTGCCACCAGTCTTCGCCATTGAGGGGATCATTGCTGAGCTCGCGGTAGGCCGCGTCGGGGTAGATCAGCACGTCGGGGTGATCCATGCCGGTCTCGATCAACAGCTCGTCGAGGTAGTCGTCGTCGCGCTCTAAGCGGCGCACCACGCGACGGTAGGCCGAAGGCAGCGCTAACGGTGCCAGGTTTAAGCGCCGCTCCGGGAAGCCTCCTACGTGACGGCGGCTGTTGCGGAACATCACTCGACCGGTACCGTGGCGATCCAGCAGCGCTTCGCTCAGCTGGTCGCGAGCGGTGTCCTGCTGCGCTTTGCTTGCCTCCGGGTTGCACAGGATGGCCAGCAGCGCCTGGCTGTCGCGGTCATCGGCTACCGCAGAGACGTCGGTACGGGCGCTAGGGTCGTCAGGCAGTGCCTCCAAGGCGTCGATGGCGCGGGCCACTTCGGTGTAGTGGCTCTCTTCGGCTTTGAAGCGCTCAAGATCGTGGTAGCGCTCGCTATCCAGCAACCGCAGGCGGGCAAAGTGGCTCTTGATACCCATCTGTTCGGGGGTCGCGGTGAGCAGCAGCAGGCCGGGAATCACCGCCGAAAGCTGTTCGACGCACCGATAGCCGGGGCCGCTGCCTTCTTCACTCCAGTCGAGGTGGTGCGCTTCGTCAACAATCAGCAGGTCGAACTGGCTGGCCAGTGCCTGCTCTTGACGCTGAGGGTTGGCAAATAGCCAGCCCTGGCTCGCTAGCACCAGTTGGGCGCTCTCAAAGGGGTTGGCGCTGCCGTGGGCCTGGCTCTGGGTTTCATCCAGTAGCGAGACGTTGAGCGAAAAGCGTCGCAGCAGCTCGACCAGCCACTGGTGAGTGAGGCTGTCGGGTACCAGAATCAGCGCCCGCTCTACGCGGCCATTGAGCAGTAGGCGGTGCAGAATCAGGCCAGCTTCAATGGTTTTACCCAGGCCCACTTCGTCCGCCAGCAGTACCCGAGGTGCATGGCGGTTGGCAACTTCATTGGCAATGTAGAGCTGATGGGGTATCAGATCGATGCGCGGCCCAGAAAAGCCCAGCGCGCTGTGCTGCTCGATACGTTGATAGTGGTGCAGGGTACGAAAGCGCAAATCAAACCAGTCGTTGCGATCGACCTGGCCGGTCAGCAGGCGGTCGCGAGCCTGGTCGAACTGCATGGTATCGGCGAGTTTGGCCTCGGGCAGCTCGCGCAGATTGCCTTCCTTGTCTTCACCGATATAGGTGATCAGGCCGTTGGACTCTTTGCTGTCATCGACAACGATCTGCCAGCCGTCAGCAGAGAGTACGCGGTCGCCGCTGCCGAACATAACGCGGGTCAGCGGGGCTTGGCGGGTGTTGTAGGTACGGGTTTCCTGACTGGCACTGAACAAAATGGTAACGCTACGGGCGTCGCAGTTAAGCACGGTACCGAGCCCAAGCTCGGCTTCGCCGTCGCTAATCCAGCGTTGGCCGGGAGAAAAATCGCTCATGATGCCTCGGGAGAGTCTGCAAAACGGGTCGACTGCCGCCGGTAGTGAGCGCCGGCAGCAACAGGGCGGGGGATTCTAACGCAAAGCAGCGGGGGGATTAAGGTGTATCGGCATCAATCTTGTAACCAGCGATCCAGCTGGGCGCGAGTAAGCTCGCCAACGTGGATATCCAGGGTGTTCCCCTGGCCGTCGAACAGCACTGTGGTGGGCAATCCCGGTGCTTGAAAAAGCGCCATCAGCTGCTGGCTGGGGTCACGCAGGGCGTAGCGAAATTCAAGCTGCTGCTCATCCAGGTAGCGCACCATGGGCAGTAGGTCTTCGCCTTGGTTAGCAACCACCACGCTGACACCATCGCGTTTTGCGGCCTCCTCGAGCAGCGGCATTTCACGCAGGCAGGGAGGGCACCAGGTCGCCCACAGGTTGACGATAATCAGGTCAGCGTTGTCGGTCAGTGAGGGCAGATGCACGTCATTGCCTTCCACATCCTCAAGGGTGATCTCCGGTAGGGCGTCAACCGCAAAGTCATTGCCCAGGGGCGCCAGGGTGACCAGCACCAGCCATAGGCTGGAGGCGGCGACCAGCATGGCCATTGCACCGCCCATAGCCAATAACCGCGCCCGCAGCGTCCAGGCCGTCCATACCAGGCCAGCCGTCATCCCCCATAGGCCATGGTAGCCGGGTTGCCACACTTTGAGCGCTTCAAGCGGGGCGTCGCTATAGCTATCCAGGTTGAGCAGGATATGGCCCACCCGAGCGCCCACTAACCAAACAATAATAAGCCCGGTAAACCAGCGCTGCTGAGCCGGGCGGGGCAGCCCTAACAAGAAGCGCGCGCAGAGCAGCAGTAGCAGCGCACAGCCAACGGCGTACAGGCGTGGTAGCGAAATCAGTAGCGGGCCGAGAGCAATGGCGTTCATGGGTATCCCGTTCAGGTTTTCAACGTAGGTTTTCAGCTTAGGTTTTTGATTCAGGTTTCCAGTTAAGCATGCTGCGAAGCAGGTACACTAGGAGACCATATCATTTGAGCTGAAAATTACGGAGACGTTATGCCCTCACCCGCTTTCGATAAGCTGCGCGCGCTAGCGATCGGATCCCAGGCGATTGGCTTGATCCTGATAATGACTCTGGAAACGGTGATGGGCAATGCGGCTCGCCCCTGGCAGGGTGTGGTGTTGGCCGCCATGCTGGTCACTGCGTTAACGATTGCGTTGGTGCGGCTTTACCGACGCAAACGCCTTCAAAAGCAGCTCGCTGAACGCAGGCGATATCTTGAGGAAGGCGAGGAGCGTTAGAAAGCGTTGCTTGTGTTTTTGCCGTTCCAGTTCCAGATTAATAGCAGCCTTAACGATTGTCCGCTGGGGCACACTAAAAAATTGCACAACTTTTTACGACACTGGGAGCGACAAATAATATGATCAATAAGCGCGCATTAGCCACCGCTGTGGCGGCCTCAACCCTGGCAATGACCGGGTTCGCACAGGCAGAGGTCAAAGTTGGCTTCTTGGGCGGCTTTACCGGGGGAATCGAAAGTTTAACGCCACCCATTTTTGAAGGTGCTCAACTAGCCGTAGAGCAGATCAATGAGCAGGGCGGCATTCTAGATGGCCAAACGTTGGTGATGCCGTCCGGTGATACCACCTGTTCCGATGCATCGGCTGCCTCTAACGCCGCCGACCGCATGGTGAACTCTGAAAATGTCACCGCGATTGTCGGTGCGCTGTGTACTGGTGCGACCATTGCTGCGGCTAATAACGCCGCCATTCCCGGTGGTGTGTTGATGGTGTCGCCCGCTTCGACTGCCCCTGCGGTATCTGAGCTGGACGATAATGATCTCGTCTTCCGTACCGTGCCGTCGGATGCTTTCCAGGGCGAGATCCTTGCCAAGCTGTTGCTTGAAAAAGGTATCGACGCAGTGGCGGTCACTTATGTCAACAATGATTATGGTCAGGGGCTTTCTGACGCCTTTAGCGCTGCTTTTGAAGCCGGCGGAGGTGAGATTACTGAGAACCTTGCCCACGAAGATAACCGCGCGGATTATCGCTCTGAGCTAGGCTCACTGTCAGTCAGTGGCGTGGATACTCTCGTCGTGCTGGCCTACGCCGACACCTCGGGTCAGACCGTGCTGCGCCAAGCCTATGAAAGCGGTATGTTTACCCAGTACGTAGGTGCTGACGGCATGGTCGGCGATAGCCTTATTGAAGCCATCGGTGCAGACGTGCTGGATGGCATGATCGCCACGCGCCCCGGCAGCCCTGACCTGCCCGGTACCGATATCTTTATCGAAGCCGCCGAAGCTGCTGGCTTCGATCCAAGCGCAGTATTTGCCGCCCAGGCCTACGATGCCGCTTTCCTGGTCGCATTGGCGATTGAGCAGAACGGCAGCGCCGAGCGTGAAGGCCTTTCCGAAGCACTGCGCAGTGTTTCCAGCGCCCCCGGCGAGGTCATTCTGCCCGGCGAGTGGGAAAAAGCGGTTGAGCTGATTGCCGCAGGCACCGACATCAACTACGAAGGCGCCTCTGGTTCGCATGAGTTCGATGACAACGGCGACGTGCCTGGCGTGGTGGTCGAGATGGCTGTGGAAGACGGCACCTTTACCAGCAAAGGTCAGGTTGATCTTTAATTCTCAGCATTAGTGTTAAAAATGCCGGGCTTATTAAGTCGGGCATTTTTTATTTGGCATGGCCCACCTTGTTGTCCTTAATCTTCCCTGCAATTCCACGTGTGATAGGATCAGAATTAAATTCTGAATGTGTGGGGGGATGATTAAACCCATGAGTTATAAACCCCCGTTTACCATCACCGCCGATATTCTCAATCTGGTCGCAGAGATCAGCGAGCAAGTGGGCAGACTGAACGCTAATGCACTGGATGCTTCGCCTCAGTTGCGCAAGCAAAACCGCATTAAAACCATTACCGGAACGTTGGCGATTGAAGGCAATACCCTGACTGAAGAGCAGGTCACCGCGATTGTAGACGGCCAGCGCGTGATGGGGAGTGTGCGCGAGTTGGCTGAGGTCAAAGGGGCGATTCAGGCTTACGATGCCTTACCCAAGCTGCAACCTGATAGCATCAATGACTTACTCACCGCCCATGGCTTGATGATGTCGGATATTCTGGTAAATGCTGGCGAGTTTCGGCATAAAGCGGTGGGCATCCACAAAGGGAATGTAGTACATCATGTTGCGCCACCTGCTCATCAGGTATCGGGGCTAATGGAGGATTTAACCCATTGGCTAAAACAGGCTAAAGACCATCCTTTAATTACCAGCAGTGTATTTCATTACGAGTTTGAATTTATCCATCCTTTTAACGATGGCAATGGTCGCATGGGACGCTTGTGGCAAACGCTGATTTTGTCGCAATGGCATCCGCTGTTTTTATCGTTGCCGCTGGAAAGCGTTATCAAAGACAACCAGCAGCGCTATTACCAAGCGCTTGAACAAGCGGATCAGCAAGCCGAGAGCACGCCCTTTATTCATTTTATGTTATCGGTCATCGCTCAGACACTAGTACAAAACGCCCCTGTAAATGTCCCTGTAAACGCCCCTGTAAATGTCTCTGGGCTAAAAACACCTGAAGCGATCATGGCGTTAATTCAGCACAACCCGGCGATTACTCGCCAGCAAATAGCCGACACCACAGGGAAAGACATACGTACTATTGGCCGTGCGATGGCCAAGTTACAGCAAGCGGGCAGGTTGAAAAGAGTAGGGTCAGATAAGTCGGGCCATTGGGAGATTATCAGTGAGTGAGCCCCACCCCACGCTTTTCGTTATACGAGTATTGATTGTTACCAAAACTTGTCGTACTGAAGGCGCTTGGTGACCTGTTGCTGCCCGAAAGCGCGCCAGATCTGGCGCGCCGGGCTTAGCTCATAGGTCATATCAATTGTGACTTTTGATTTTCTCGGGTAGTAGCCCTTTGGGCGCGAAGCGCAGCACCATGGTGATCAATAAGCCAATCACCAGCACCCGTGCCTGCAGGGCGCGGCTATCCATATTGCCTGGTGCATCCCAGCCGAAAGCGCCTTCGCCAAAGGCCACCGCTAACTGCATTAAGAACAGCGCCAGGGGCTCGGACATAATCCAGATAATGTACACCGCCACGGCGCCAAAAATGGTGCCCAGGTTATTGCCCGGTCCGCCCAGGATCACCATCACCAACACCAGGAAGGTATGGTTGAGCGGCAGGTAGCCTTGAGGATCGAAGAGGCTGTTGAAGGTGCCCAGTATGCCGCCGCCCAAGCCCATCAGAATGCAGCCCAGCACGAAGATTTCCAGACGCCGTTTGTTGATATCCTTACCCATCGCCGCAGCGGAGACTTCATTGTCGCGAATCGCCCGGATCATACGGCCCCAAGGGGCGTTGTAGGCGCGATTGAGTAAAAAGAAGATTACCGCGATGATCACCGCCGTAAACGAAAGGTAGATCGCTCGTGAGAGCGTAAACCCCAGTTCGGCAGGCCCCGGTGTGGGCCAGGGAAGTGGGGAAACCGTAGCGGTGCCGCGGGTCAGCCAGTCGGAGTTCTTTAGAAACGCCTTGATGATCTCGGCAATGCCGAGGGTGGCTATCGCCAGATAGTCGCTGCGCAAGCCCAAACAGATATGGCCAATAAAGTAGCCGACGCCACCCGCCAGCGCGCCACCGACAATCCAGCCGATCCAGGGCGGTAAGCCCAGCCCACCGACGAAGCCTGCCTGGCTTTCAATCGCATCAGTGACTTCACGCAGCTGGCTAATCACCACGAGGTAAAGCACCACACCCAGCACCACCGCGATCAACGTACGCAGGGGCTTGGGTACGCCCAGTCGATCCAGCTTGCTGGCGCCAACAATCAATACAATAGCGGCTGCGCCATAAAGCAGCACGCGGCCAAATTCGCCGGGTAGCGCCGTGCCCCAGAAGGCATCGTTGACCGGTACACTGAAAAACATCGCACAGAAGCCACCCAGGGCGACAAAGCCCATTACCCCGGCGTTGAACTGACCGGCATAGCCCCACTGGATGGTTAATCCCAGCGCGAGGATGGCGTAGCAGGCAGCTTCTACCAGCATGCGCGTGCTGTAGGCGGCGCCCATGATGGCGTAGACCGCCAAAACCGCTACGAGCAGCACACCAAACAGAATCAGCTCGCGCAGCGGGAAGCGACGGGCAGACGTGGCGTCTTGGGGAGTGTAGGCAGGGTTGCGCGTTTTTTCTGAGTTGCTCATTAGATCACCTTGCCCTTAAAGAGTCCGGTGGGACGCCACACCAAAATGGCTACCAGAATGAAAAACGGCACCACAATTTTGTACTCGGTACCCACAAAGGCCAGATTCGACGGTAGCTCGAGCCAGGCGGGCAGGCTGTCGCGGAAGGGGCGTAGCAGCACATTCCAGTTAAACACCGCCAGGGTTTCGGCAAAGCCGACCACAAAGCCACCGGCAATGGCGCCGTAAGGGTGACCAACGCCCCCCACAATAGCGGCGGCGAAAATAGGCAGCAGCAGAAAGAAGCTCAAATCGGGTTTGAAGGTAACGTCTAAGGAGAGCAGCGTTCCAGCAATAGCCGCCAGCGCTCCGGCAATCATCCAGGTCACCGCCACGATGGTATTGGTATTAATACCCGATGCTTGGGCGAGTTCAGGGTTATCCGACATGGCGCGCATTGCCTTGCCTAACCGCGAACGGTTAAGGAAAAGGTGTAGTGCGACGACCGCAACGATAGTGATCACGAACAGATAAATCTGCGGTTCGGTAACCACAATCGGTGCACGGGCACCCTCGAAGGGCAGCGCAAGGCGGAAGATCTCTTTACGGTCGTCGACATATAAACTCTGCCCGCCGGTGCCGGAAAAGAGGCGGATCAAGCCCTGTAGAATCAACGTGACCCCCAGCGAGCCAATCACCAGCACAATCGGTTTGACCCCATGGGCACGTAGCGGTTTATAGAAGGTTTTATCGATCCCCACGGCCAAAGCGGCGGTGAGCAGCATCGCCAGAGGCAGCATTAGCACGGCGGTGGGTACACCTAGGCTGGCGCCCGCTGCTGGGAACAGCGTGGTAAGCAGAAGCACCATAAAGGCGCCGAAGGTCATCATGTCGGCGTGGGCGAAGTGGGCAAAGCGCATAATGCTGAAAATCAGCGTTACCCCAATGGCCCCAATGGCATAAATAGAGCCGCTGACGCTGCCCGAAATCACCACATTATTGATGAAAAAAACCAGTTCGTTCACGTCTATCTCCCTGGGGCTAGCCGCCCAAAAAGCTTTTGGCGACATCGGGGTCGGCGAGCAGTGCCGCCCCAGTGTCGGTAAAGCGGTTTTGGCCAGCAGCCAGCACAAAGCCCTTATCGGCTATCGCGAGTGCCTGTTTGGCGTTCTGTTCCACCATCAAAATACCCACGCCAGCGGCGTTGATCTGTTTGACGCGGTCGAAAATCTCATTCATATACAGCGGCGACAGCCCTGCGGTGGGTTCGTCCAGCAACAGTAGGCTCGGCTCGGCCATCAGAGCGCGGCCCATGGCGACCATTTGGCGCTGTCCACCGGAAAGCTCACCGGCAGGCTGGCGGCGCTTTTCGTACAGCGGTGGGAAAAACTCATAGATCTGAGCGAGCATGCGCTTGACGTTTTGCGGCTTTAAAAAGGCGCCCATCTCCAGGTTTTCCTGCACCGAAAGGCTGGGGAAAACGTTCTTCTCCTGGGGCACGAAGCCCATGCCGCGCTGCACCAGCTGGTTAGGCGGCAGGTTTTGGATGGGCTGGCCGTTAAGCAGTATCTCGCCCTGATTAACATGCAGCAGGCCAAAGACCGCTTTCAGCATGGTGGATTTACCCGCCCCGTTAGGGCCGACGATAACACCGACCTCATCGGCTTCCAGCGTCATGTTTACCCCGTTAAGGATATTCATGCCGCCATAGCCGCCGTGCACATCCCGTGCGTCGATTAATGGCCTGGTTGTTGATGACATAAGCAAAGTATTCCAGCAAGGTCGCTTGGCAGCGACATCATTATATTAATTGGCTAATGGGAGAAAACGTCACGTTTAAGCGGCATCTGTACCGAAGTAGGCCTCGATGACCTCAGGGTTATTCTGGATGTCGTTGATATGCCCCTCCACCATCACACTGCCCTGAGCCAGCACGATAACCGGGTCGCAAAGGCGGGCAATCATCTCCATGTCGTGCTCAATGACCAGAAAGGTGTAACCCATTTCGCGGTTGAGCCGCTCAATATTGCCGATCAAATCACCCAGCAGGGTGCGGTTTACCCCGGCGGCGATCTCATCAAGTAGCACTACCTTGGCGTTGGTCATCATGGTGCGGCCAAGCTCCAGCAGCTTCTTTTGCCCTCCGGACAAATTACCCGCCAGCTCGTTGCGCACATGGTGCAGGCCAACAAAGTCGATGACTTCCAGGGCGCGGCGGCGCACCTCCGCCTCTTCTCGCTGCACTTTGCCGGGCTTTAGCCAGGCACTGAAAAGGTCTTCACCGGCTTGCTTGGGCGGTACCATCATGAGGTTTTCCAGCGCGCTCATCTGGCTGAACTCGTGGGCGATCTGAAAGGTGCGCAATAAGCCGCGATGAAAGCGCTGGTCGGCGCTGAGCGAGGTAATGTCTTCTCCATCAAGCAGCACATGGCCGCTGTCAGGGGTCAGGGCGCCAGCAATGAGATTAAACAGGGTTGATTTACCTGCGCCGTTGGGGCCAATCATCCCGGTAATGGAGCCCTTCTCCACTTGAATGGAGCAGTCATTAATCACCTGTAGGCCGCCGAACGCTTTGTTGACTCGCTGTACTTCAATAAGAGGGGTCATGGTGTCTCCACGCGATACAGGCGGCTAATTAAGCCGCCTGCACACTGTTATTAAGTTATTTGTCGTGGTTTTTTCAGCCACCGCTGGCTGGCTGCAAAGGCACCAATAATGAGCAGTGCGCCGAGGGTGGGGATAAGATAGCCATCCACCTGAGGAATGGTGCGTAAAAACACAAAGGCGACGGCGGCGGGGGCCACAAAGCGCACCAGAAACCGCCAGAATTTAAACCAAGTGACGCTGCTGCCCAGTTCCTTCATCACTTCGCTCTGGGTTAGCGCCCAGCCGGCGAATAGGGCTATCAGCAGGCCGCCCACCGGCATAAATATATTGGTGAGTAGCTCGATAAACTCAAACGCACTGCGCCCAAACAGGCTATGGAAAATCGTCCCCTCGGCCCACATATTGAAGCTAACCACCGTCAACAGACCCATTGCCCAGGCGGCAATCACCATAATGGTAACGGCCTGTGGGCGGGTCATGTCGAAACGCTCCACCAGGAACGCCGCGACGGGCTCGATCAACGAAATAGAGGAACTGATAGCTGCGCCGAGAACCAGAATAAAGAACACCCCGCCCACCAAAGCGCCAAACGGCATTTCGGCAAACGCCAGCGGAAGGGTAACAAACATTAGCCCAGGGCCTTGCCCGGTTTCCAGACCGGCGCCAAACACCAGAGCAAAAATGGCCAGGCCCGCCACCATCGCCACGGCGGTATCGACGATGGCAACAGCAAAGGCGGTGCGGGTTAGTGAGACCTCGCTGGGCATGTAGGCGCCGTAAGCCATAATTGCCCCCATCCCCAGGCTAAGGGTGAAGAATGATTGGCCCATGGCCTGCAGCCAGCCTTCAAGGCTGAGGTCGGCGATATTAAAGGTAAACAGGAAGCTGGCAGCGGCACCTATATCGCCATTCACTACGCCGTAGGCCAGCACTACCAACAGAATCACAAACAGCGCGGGCATCATAATGCGCAGGCCTGATTCGATGCCTTTATGAATCCCCATGCCGACAATCAGCGCGGACGCGGCAATGAAAAGGGTGTGATAGAGCGTCATTAGGCCAGGGGCGGCCAGTAGTGCGTCAAAGCCAGTGCTAATGGTCTGAGCGTCGGCACCGACCAGTGAGCCGGTCAGCATCAGCCAAGTGTAGTGAATCGCCCAGCCGGCAATCACCGAATAGAAGCTTAAAATCAAAAACGCCGAGGCAGCGCCCAGCCAGCCGATCGTTTCCCAGGCCCGAGAGGTGCCATGGGTTTTGGTCAGGTGCCGCATACCCATAATCGGGCTCTGGCGGCTGGTGCGACCCAGCATGATCTCGGCAATCAGAATCGGTATGCCAACGGCGAAGATCGTCAGTGCGTAAACCAATATAAAGGCACCGCCACCGTTTTCACCGGTGAGGTAGGGGAAGCGCCATATATTGCCCAAACCGACGGCGGAACCAACGGCGGCGAGAAGAAAAGTGCCTTTATGCGTCCAGACGTTATGACCGCTCATGGGTAAGAGTGTCCGTGTTTGGGCGTCAGGATGGGGGTAAGTATCCAAACACCTGTATGAATGTAGCGATGTCAGCGTGCCTTGGACGCGCTGAACTTAGCGTCACTGTGCGATAGAACGCGGCACCTTTCCAGCGTATTAGCGTTTAGGCTGCGTTTAGGGAAGTATCTTGGCAGCTATTGAGCGGTCATGAAGTGTGGCAACGAGGCATAAAAAAACCCGCTTTCGCGGGTTTTTGGGTACTGACTGCTTGGAACGGATTACTTCTTGCTGTAACGCTTACGCTCGGTTTCTTTCAGCAGCTTTTTGCGCAGGCGGATGTGCGCCGGCGTGACTTCGACGAGCTCGTCAGAGTCGAGGAACTCGATGGCCTGCTCCAGGGAGAACTTAACCGGCGGGGTTAAGACGATGTTTTCATCGTTACCGGTGGAGCGCATGTTGTCGAGCTTCTTGCCTTTGGTGGGGTTAACCACCATGTCGTTAGCGCGGTTGTTGATACCGATCAGCATGCCTTCGTAAACTTCCGTGGCGTGATCGATAATCAGCTTGCCGCGCTCTTGCAGCGCATACAGCGCATAGGCAAGGGCTTTACCGTCGACCATCGAAACCAACACGCCGTTGCGACGCTCGATAGAGGCTTCAGGCTTCAGCGGGCCGTAGTGATCAAAGCGGCTGGTCAGGATGCCGGTGCCCGAAGTCAGGGTCAGAAACTGGCCACGGAAACCGATCAAGCCGCGGGCAGGAATGATGAAGTCCAGGCGAACCCGTCCTTTACCGTCCGGCAGCATGTTGGTCATCTCACCTTTACGGTAGCCCAGCTCTTCCATGATCGAGCCTTGGTGCTGCTCTTCACAGTCGATGATGACCTCTTCGTAGGGCTCCTGCTTCTCACCGTCGATCTCTTTGATGATGACTTCAGGGCGGCCTACGGCCAGCTCAAAGCCTTCACGGCGCATGGTTTCGATCAGCACCGAGAGGTGCAGCTCGCCACGGCCAGAAACCTTGAACTTCTCAGGGGTTTCGCCCTGCTCAACGCGCAGGGCCACGTTGTGAATCAGCTCTTGATCAAGGCGATCCTTGATGTTGCGGCTGGTCACAAACTTACCGTCTTTACCGGCGAACGGTGAATCGTTGACCTGGAAGGTCATTGAAACGGTCGGTTCGTCGACGGACAGTGGCGGCAGCGCTTCGACCTTGGCCGGATCGCATAGCGTATCCGAAATCGACAGATCGTCGATGCCGGTAACACAGACGATGTCGCCCGCGGTGGCTTCGTTGGTCTGCACGCGCTCAAGGCCCATATGGGTCATGACCTGACCGATTTTGCCCTTACGCACATTGCCGTCAACGCCGATGATCGACACCTGCTGGTTCGGTTTCACCGCGCCACGCTTGATGCGACCCAGGCCGATAACGCCCACGTAGCTGTTGTAATCCAGCGCGGAGATCTGCATCTGGAAAGGGCCGTCAAGTTCAACCTTGGGCGGTTCAACGATATCGACGATGGCCTGGAACATGGGATCCATGTTGTCTGCCAGCTCTTCAGGATCCATACCGGCAATGCCGTTTAGGGCAGAGCAGTAGATGATCGGGAAATCGAGCTGTTCGTCAGAAGCCCCGAGATTGTCGAACAGATCAAAAATCTGGTCGATAACCCAGTCAGGGCGAGCGCCAGGACGGTCAATTTTGTTGACCACCACGATCGGCCGCAGGCCTTGGGCGAAGGCCTTTTGAGTCACAAAGCGGGTTTGCGGCATCGGACCATCAACGGCGTCTACTAGCAGTAGCACCGAATCGACCATCGACATGACGCGTTCAACCTCGCCGCCGAAATCGGCGTGCCCAGGCGTATCCACGATGTTGATGTGGTAGCCGTTACCTTGGCTATCTTGCCATTGAATGGCCGTATTCTTGGCCAAAATGGTAATGCCACGCTCTTTTTCCTGATCGTTTGAGTCCATGATGCGCTCTTGACCTTCTGCTTTACGGTCAAGGGTGCCGGACTGGCTCAGGAGTTTGTCGACCAGTGTGGTTTTACCATGGTCAACGTGGGCTATGATCGCGACGTTGCGCAGGTTATTAACCGCGCTGGAGTTTTGCTGGTTTTGCATGCTGAGAGAGAACTCTTGTGAACACCCGTTCGTCCACGGGTCGGAAAATGCGGGTCGCAAGGGCTGGCAATTTGCCGACCATCTTGGCTCAGGGCTTGCGTCCAATAGCCATTCTACCATGTCGAAGGCTTCGCTGATATTACTGCCTCCCATATCAACCTTCGTCTAGGAATGTTTTCGCCATGATCCAGCATCCGCTAGACTAGCGCTTTTCCCACTGGGGCAGGAGCATGACCATCGGCAACCTGATGCGTTTGTTAAGCGATGGCGAGGTTCACTCTGGCGAGCAACTGGGTGAAACGCTGGGTATTTCTCGTGCGGCGGTGTGGAAACAGTTAAAAAAACTGGAAGCACTTGGGGTGGAAATTGTCGCGGTGAAGGGCCGTGGCTATCAACTGGCGCAACGCTTGGAGCCCTTGGAGGGCGCTAAAATCGTTGAACAGTTGCCCGCTCAGGCGCGTCACCACCTTGCACGGCTGTTTGTTGAAGATCAGTTACCCTCCAGCAATGAGTATCTGCGCCAACGTTTTGAGCAGGGCGCAGGGCATGGTGAAGTGTGCTTGGTTGAGCTGCAGACAGCGGGGCGTGGTCGCCGCGGGCGCGTCTGGTCGACGCCCTGGGGGCAGAGTCTCATGCTCTCGCTGGGCTGGCGCTTTGAGTCAGGTATCGCCGTGCTGGAAGGCTTGAGTTTGGCGGTGGGCGTTGTCGTGGCCCAAGTGCTTGAGCGGCACGGTGTGGCGCCAAAGCTTAAATGGCCAAACGATATCCTGCTCTCTGAGCAGGGGGATGAGCCTGACGATGAGTTAGGCAAGCTGGCCGGTATTCTTATCGAAGTAACTGGGGATGCGGCAGGCCCCTGCGAGGTGGTTATCGGTATTGGTATGAACCTCTGGCTGCCCGAAGCGCAAAGAGCCGCTATCGACCAACCCGTAGCAGCGCTTTTCGAGCGACTACCGGACATCTCGCGCAATCAGTTGGCTTCAGAGGAGGTGGCAGGTCTGTTGGCCATGTTAGCTACCTTTGAGCAAGATGGTTTTGGCGCCTGGCGTGATGCCTGGAATGAACGCCACGCCTATGCAGGACTGCCGATTCGGGTGATTCAGGGAGAGCAGATCAGCGATGCCGTCGCCGGAGAAGTGGATGAGAGTGGTAACCTCTGGGTTACCGAAAATGGTCACTCGCGACGCCTAGCCGGCGGTGAGATCAGCGTGCGCAGGCGTTTATGATTCTGGATCTTGATATCGGCAACACGCTGTCCAAATGGCGGCTCAAGGATGCCGAGAGCAGCGAGATACGTTCCCGGGGAGCAGTGTGGACCCGTGAAGAGTGGCGCCCAGGGGCGGATATTCCCGATCTTGACGTGGTCGAGGCGGTGCGGATATCCAGCGTTGCCAGGGCAGCCGTACTGGAAGAAACGGTCGCCTTGCTGCGCCGCCGGGTGCGCCATGTCCATGTGGCGCACTCCACCCACGAGGCGCTAGGTGTGATTAACGGCTATGAAGAGCCGGGTCGCCTGGGTGTGGATCGCTGGATGGGGGCGCTGGCGGGCTATCAGTTAGCGGGCGGTTGTTGTGCGGTGGATTGCGGCAGCGCGATAACGATCGACTTTGTACTGCCAGGCGGCCAGCACCTGGGTGGCTTTATTATCCCCGGGCTTCGTTTGATGAAAGAGAGTTTGAAGCTTGGTACACGCAATGTGGCCATCGACCCTGAAAGCGAGGCCGATGAGCTGCTGGAGCCAGGGCGGCGAACCGTTGATGCGGTTAACCACGGTATTTATATGGCCGCTGTCAGTGCCATTAATCGCATTTATAGTGAAGTGTGTGATCAAGAAGGTGTGGCGCTGCCAATGCTGTTAACAGGGGGCGATGCGCGGGTTGTCTCAAGAGGTGTGCAAGTGCCCCATGCCGTGTGGCCGGACATGGTCTATGGCGGCTTAGAGGCGTGCTTTCCGATGACCTTCGCCGAGCGTGCGGGTAAAATGTCAGGCGCGCCAAGGGTGCCTGAGCCGGTAGCGCTAGAAAAGATTCGCGCAGGACTTGCATTCTCCATGCTGCTTTGACAGAATGCAGCGCGTTCCAAGACAGGCAGAAGGTGCCACGGCATCGCAAGCTACGATAAATTAAGTAATATCTAGCTTGACACTGTTTTGAAGGCTGGCATAATGTGCCGCCACAGTTGGAGAGGTTCCCGAGTGGCCAAAGGGAGCAGACTGTAAATCTGCCGCGAAAGCTTCGAAGGTTCGAATCCTTCCCTCTCCACCAAAATTAAGTGGCAACGATAGTATCGGTGCTGCTGAATGAAAAGCCGGTAGCGGGCATTGTCTACACTTTATAGCTTTTCTACTTATTGTTTCCTGTGAGTTGAAGTTATAAGGCGGCGCGCAGCGGATCGTCATTCTGAGACAGGTTCTGCGGGCGTAGTTCAATGGTAGAACCTCAGCCTTCCAAGCTGATGGTGCGGGTTCGATTCCCGCCGCCCGCTCCAGTTGTTGTGTTTGGCTCATGTAGCTCAGGGGTAGAGCACACCCTTGGTAAGGGTGAGGTCGACGGTTCAATTCCGTCCATGAGCTCCATATTGCAGATCAAGCGAGCGAAGCTCGCTTTTTTTGTCTCTGCGTTTAGGTGGTTTTTTGTGACGCTTAAGCGTAAAGAAGGGGTTGTCAGGTGTGGGATTCTCCGCTACCATGGCGCCCGCTGTTGTATAGGCGGTCGAAAAGACGCTTATTGGCAGGAGTAAGAAGTAGAAAGAAGCAAGAAAGTAGAAAGTCAGTACGACGATACAGGCCAGTAGCTCAATTGGCAGAGCAGCGGTCTCCAAAACCGCAGGTTGGGGGTTCGATTCCCTCCTGGCCTGCCAACCTTCCCCAGGTTGGTATGTCTTTTTCCAAAATTCTTTTATCGTTCGCCGCACCCTGAGGAGTCTCGTTTTTATGAAGCCTGGTTCTGTAAAACATGGCGCCGAGGTGCAACAGACGCGCCATGACGGGCTCAAGTGGGCGGCGGTCGTAGCGCTGCTTGTCGTTGCTGTTGTTGGTAATACCTATTTCGCCGATATTGGCCTGCTCTACCGCGTACTTGGCGTAGTGCTGTTGTGTGTGATTGCGGGTTTGATTGCGCTGACCACTACCAAAGGGCGTGATTTAGTAGAGCTTGCCAGAAGCGCCAAGAAAGAGATTCAGCGCGTTGTATGGCCGACCCGTCCCGAGACCATTCAGACCACCGCCATTGTGCTGGTGGCTGTTCTGGTGGTCGGGCTAATGCTGTGGTTGATCGACACTCTTCTTGGCTGGGCGATGTCCGGCGTCATTGGTTAGGAGCTTTCATGTCCAAACGTTGGTACGTCGTTCACGCTTATTCTGGCTTTGAGAAGCATGTCATGCGCTCGTTGATCGAGCGTGTGAAAATGTACGGTATGGAAGATCGCTTTGGCGAGATTCTGGTGCCGACTGAAGAAGTCGTTGAAATGCGTGACGGCAAGCGGCGCAAGAGCGAGCGCAAGTTTTATCCCGGCTACGTATTGGTCGAGATGGAGATGGCCGACGAAACATGGCACCTCGTCAATGAGACGCCGCGTGTTATGGGCTTTATCGGTGGTACAAAAGAGAAACCAGCGCCGATTACGTCACGCGAAGCAGATGCAATTCTGATGCGCGTTAAAGACGGTACCGATAAGCCGCGGCCCAAAACGATGTTTGAGCCGGGTCAGTCGGTTCGCGTTGTCGATGGGCCTTTTGCTGATTTCAACGGCGTCGTCGAAGAAGTGAATTATGAAAAGAGTCGTCTGCATGTCAGTGTGCTGATTTTTGGGCGCTCTACGCCTGTTGAGTTAGAATTTTCTCAGGTTGAGAAAGAGTAACGGGTGAGTAGTAGATAGTTAGTAGTAATTAGTTCGTAAGCGGTAGGTTTTAATTCGTGTGGGATGGCTAGTCAGCCGTTTCACTGGTACCGGGGAGCCTTCGGGCGCTATTACCCAACTGGAGTATTAAAGATGGCCAAGAAAGTACAGGCTTATATCAAACTGCAGGTAGCTGCAGGTAAAGCCAATCCAAGTCCGCCGGTAGGCCCAGCGCTGGGTCAGCACGGCGTGAACATCATGGAATTCTGTAAGGCGTTCAACGCCGCGACTCAAGAAATTGAGCCGGGCCTGCCGACGCCAGTCGTGATCACTGTCTACTCTGACCGTAGCTTCACGTTCGTTACCAAAACGCCGCCTGCTGCCGTGCTGCTGAAAAAAGCCGCTGGCATCAAGTCCGGTTCTGGTGAGCCGAACAAGAAGAAGGTCGGCACCGTAACGCGTGAACAGCTTGAAGAGATCGCCAAGGCCAAAGAGCCTGACTTGACGGCTGCGAATCTCGATGCCGCTGTACGCACCATTGCTGGCAGTGCTCGCAGCATGGGCCTAAACGTGGAGGGTCTCTGATCATGGCTAAACTGTCTAAGCGTGCGAAAATTATTCGCGAAAAAGTAGACACTACCAAAGCCTACTCTATTGAAGAAGCGGTAGCACTGCTCGCTGAGCTGTCGACTGTTAAATTCAAAGAGTCCGTTGATGTCGCCATCAACCTGGGCGTTGATCCGCGTAAATCTGACCAGGTGGTGCGTGGCGCTACTGTTATGCCTAACGGTACCGGTAAAGATGTACGCGTTGCTGTCTTCACTCAGGGTGCTAATGCCGATGCCGCTAAAGAAGCTGGCGCCGACATCGTGGGTATGGACGACTTGGCTGAGCAAGTGAAAAAAGGCGTGATGGATTTTGACGTCGTTATTGCTTCGCCCGATGCTATGCGCGTTGTAGGTCAACTAGGTCAAATTCTAGGCCCCCGCGGCCTAATGCCTAACCCGAAAGTTGGCACCGTAACGCCTGACGTGGCGACGGCGGTTAAAAATGCCAAAGCGGGTCAGGTGCGTTTCCGTACTGACAAGAACGGCATCATCCACACTACCCTGGGTAAAGTGGATTTTGACGCCTCAGCGATTAACGGCAACCTGGAAGCACTGGTTGCTGACCTGAAGCGCCTCAAGCCGAGCTCGTCTAAAGGCATTTACTTCAAAAAAATGACCCTGTCTACTACCATGGGCCCGGGTTTGACAATCGATCACTCTGCTTTCGCGTAAGCGAGTCATCGTTGGTTTTTTTGTAGGAACCGAGCAAGAACTTTGCGGTCCCCCGTTTGGTGGCTATCACTGGCCGGGGCATCGTCAAAGACCGCAGGTGCCGCGCTTGATCAGTACTTTTTTCGTACTCACCAGCGCGGCTTAATTGCCTCAGAAGCGCCTGCGCAGATGGTGTGGCCGCCAGTTGGTTTAGCTTTAAACGGCTTTCTGGTGAGCACCATCCCCAAGGCTTCCCACTTTGCAGCGTTTTTTGCACAGCAGAGTGGGGAGAGATGGTAACCACCGGAACCTTCTTGGGTTCCGGCACGAAGGAGTGATCACTGTGCCACTAGCACTTGAAGGCAAGAAAGCGATTGTTGCCGAGGTCAGTGAAGCGGCCAAGGGCGCACTCTCCGTCGTAGTTGCTGATTCTCGCGGCGTTACGGTTGGTAAAATGACCGATCTGCGCAAGCAGGCGCGCGAGAATGGTGTAGAGCTACGTGTTGTACGTAACACGCTGGCTCGCCGCGCTCTCGAGGGCACTCAGTGGGAGTGCTTGAACGATAGCTTCGTTGGTCCTACGTTGTTGGCCTTCTCTACTGATCATCCGGGCGCTGCCGCTCGTCTGTTCAAAGAGTTTGCTAAAACGGACAAGAACTTCGAAGTAAAAGCGTTGGCCTACGAAGGTGAGCTGATTCCGGCTGCTGACATCGACCGTCTGGCAACCCTACCGACTCACGACGAAGCAATTGCCAAGTTGATGTCGGTAATGAAAGAAGCCTCCGCTGGCAAGCTGGTTCGTACTCTGGCCGCACTGCGCGACCAGAAGCAAGAAGCCGCCTAAGCAGGTTTTCTTGCAGGTGGCGTCAATGGTTTAACCAGTGCGCTGCCTGAACCGAGCAATGAATCCTGAGTCCTCGGCTGACCGAGACTCCCGCAAAGTTAGGAATGAAACAATGGCACTGTCTAAAGACGATATCATCAATGCTGTAGCCGACATGACCGTAATGGAAGTTGTCGAGCTGATCGAAGCAATGGAAGAGAAGTTCGGCGTTTCTGCCGCTGCTGCTGTAATGGCTGGTCCGGCTGCTGCTGGCGAAGCTGCTGAAGAGCAGACTGAGTTTGACGTTGTTCTGACGTCTGCTGGCGACAAGAAAGTTAACGTGATCAAAGCGGTTCGTGAGATCACCGGCCTTGGCTTGAAAGAAGCTAAAGGTGCTGTTGACGGCGCTCCGGCGACCATCAAAGAAGGCATGTCTAAAGACGACGCTGAAGCAGCTAAAGCCAAGCTGGAAGAAGCGGGCGCAACCGTCGAGCTCAAGTAATTCTTGTGCGGACGGCTTTACGCGCTGCGTAAGCTTCCACGGCTGGCGGCGGGATATCCCGCTGCCGGCCTTTTTCTGTTGTAGCTGGTGTCGAACACTCGGTGATATTGAACGACAGCAGTACTGCTCATTGAGAGTGGCCACGACAGAAACGTAAAAGCGTTATTGAAGATGGCGTTATTGAAGATAGTGTTATCGACTACAGTGTTATCGACGACTGAGTTATCGAACTAGATTTTCGACGGCGAGCTACCGATTTAGGAGCTTGCTGTCTGTGTCTGACGAAGCTCGAAGGGCAGATGACCACGCATCGGTCACCCATGGTGAACAAGCTGGGGAATACAGATGGCTTACTCATATACTGAGAAAAAACGCATCCGCAAGGATTTCGGCAAACTGCCCCAAGTGATGGATGTGCCTTACTTGCTGGCGATCCAGCTTGATTCCTATTACGACTTCCTCCAGCAAGATCGTTCGCCCGACGAGCGTCACGAGGTCGGTCTGCACGCGGCATTCAAGTCCGTGTTTCCGATTGAGAGCTTCTCCGGCAATGCAGCGCTTGAGTATGTCAGCTACCGCTTTGGTACGCCGGCGTTCGATGTTAAGGAGTGCCAGCTGCGCGGCGTGACTTACTCCGCCCCGCTGCGCGTCAAGGTTCGCTTGATCATCTATGATCGCGACTCCTCGAACAAAGCAATCAAAGATATCAAAGAGCAAGAAGTCTACATGGGGGAAATCCCCCTGATGACTGAGAACGGTACCTTTGTAATCAACGGTACTGAGCGGGTAATCGTGTCCCAGCTCCACCGCTCGCCCGGTGTGTTCTTCGATCACGATAAAGGCAAGAGCCACTCTTCCGGCAAGCTGCTCTACTCAGCTCGCGTAATTCCTTATCGTGGCTCCTGGTTAGACTTCGAGTTTGACCCCAAAGACAACGTCTTCGTACGTATTGACCGTCGCCGCAAACTTCCGGCCTCGGTATTGATGCGTGCGCTGGGTATGAACACCGAAGAGATCCTCGCCGAGTTCTTTGAAACCAGCGTCTTCCACATTGAGAAATCCGGTTTCTCTGTGGAGCTGGTACCGTCGCGCCTGCGCGGCGAAACGGCCACTTTCGACATCAAGGATGGCGAAGGCAATGTGATCGTTGAAGAGGGGCGTCGGATTACCCAGAAGCACATTCGTCAGCTTGAAAAAGCCGGCCTTGAGCGTCTGGATGTGCCGATGGAATACCTGTTCGGCAAAACCCTGGCCAAAGATCAGATTGATTCTAAGACCGGCGAGCTGATCTGCCCCTGCAATACCGAGATCACGCCTGAAGTGCTTGAGCGTATGGCTCAGGGTGGCATTACCCTGGTGGAAACGCTCTACACTAACGATCTTGACTGCGGTTCCTTTATTTCCGACACCTTGAAGCTGGACGCGACGAACTCCGCGCTTGAAGCCCTGGTGGAAATCTACCGCATGATGCGCCCCGGCGAGCCGCCCACCAAAGAGTCTGCCGAGACGCTGTTTAACAACCTGTTCTTCTCTGAGGATCGCTACGACCTCTCTGGCGTTGGCCGCATGAAGTTCAACCGTCGCCTGCGTCGTGATACCGACACGGGCTCCGGTGTGCTGGATCGCAAAGACATCCTCGACGTGCTGCGCGAACTGATCAATATTCGTAACGGCTTCGGTGACGTTGACGATATCGATCACCTGGGTAACCGCCGTATTCGCTGTGTTGGCGAGATGGCCGAGAACCAGTTCCGCGTTGGCCTGGTGCGTGTAGAACGTGCCGTCAAAGAGCGTCTCTCCATGGCCGAAAGTGAAGGTCTAATGCCCCAAGACTTGATCAACGCCAAGCCGGTTGCGGCGGCGGTGAAAGAGTTCTTCGGTTCCAGCCAGCTTTCGCAGTTTATGGATCAGAACAACCCGCTTTCGGAAGTTACCCACAAGCGTCGTGTGTCTGCACTCGGCCCCGGTGGTTTGACCCGTGAGCGCGCTGGCTTCGAAGTACGTGACGTTCACGCCACGCACTACGGGCGTCTATGCCCGATCGAAACGCCGGAAGGCCCGAACATCGGTCTGATCAACTCCCTGGCGACTTACAGCCACACTAACAGCTACGGCTTCCTTGAGACGCCGTACCGTAAAGTGGTTGACCGTCAGTTGACTGACGATATTGTGCATCTGTCAGCGATTGAAGAGGGCGACTACATTATCGCCCAGGCGTCAGCAGCGGTGGATGAGTCCAACAAGCTCAGTGATGACCTGGTTCAGGTACGTCACCGCGGTGAAACGACCTTCATGCGTCCTGAGCAGGTGACGCTGATGGATGTATCTCCACGTCAGGTTGTATCTGTTGCAGCGGCATTGATTCCGTTCCTGGAGCACGATGACGCCAACCGCGCCTTGATGGGTTCGAACATGCAGCGTCAGGCGGTACCGACCCTGCGTGCCGATAAGCCGCTGGTAGGTACCGGCATGGAGCGCTTTGTTGCCCGTGACTCCGGTGTCTGTGCGGTAGCCAATCGTGGCGGCGTGATTGATTCCGTTGATGCGCGTCGTGTTGTTGTGCGGGTTAATGAAGATGAAATTATCGGCGGTGAAGCCGGTGTTGATATCTACAACCTGACCAAGTACACCCGCTCGAACCAGAACACCTGTATGAACCAGCGCCCCATCGTGCGGCCTGGCGACAACGTGGCACGTGGCGATATTCTCGCTGACGGCCCGTCGGTGGATATGGGCGATCTGGCGCTAGGTCAGAACATGCGCATCGCGTTCATGCCCTGGAACGGTTACAACTTCGAGGACTCGATCCTGCTCTCCGAGCGTGTCGTTCAAGAAGATCGTTTCACCACCATCCACATTCAGGAACTAACCTGTGTGTCTCGCGACACCAAGTTGGGCTCAGAAGAGATTACCTCTGATATCCCTAATGTGGGCGAGTCCGCGCTCTCCAAATTGGATGAAGCGGGCGTTGTTTACATCGGTGCTGAAGTTGGCCCCGGGGATATTCTGGTCGGTAAGGTAACACCGAAGGGTGAAACCCAGCTGACGCCCGAAGAGAAGCTGCTACGTGCCATCTTCGGCGAGAAAGCGTCTGATGTTAAAGACACCTCGCTGCGTGCCCCCACCGGCATGAAAGGCACGGTCATCGACGTTCAGGTGTTTACCCGTGACGGCGTTGAGAAGGATTCACGCGCCCTGTCAATCGAGCGCACCCAGCTTGACGAGGTACGTAAGGATCTTCAGGAGACCTATCGTATCGCTGAAGATGCCACCTTCGAGCGTCTAAAGCGCACCCTTGAAGGCCAGGCCGTTAACGGCGGCCCGAACCTCAAGAAAGGTGATGTGCTCGACGAGGCGTACCTGGATGAGTTGCCGCGTCAGCAGTGGTTCAAACTGCGCCTGCAGGATGAGTCCTACAACGAGCTGCTGGCTCAGGCCGACGAACAGCTGGAAACCCGTCGCAAAGAGATGGACGAGCGCTTTGAAGATAAGAAGCGCAAGCTGACCCAGGGCGATGATCTCGCACCGGGCGTGCTAAAAATCGTCAAAGTCTACATGGCGGTTAAGCGTCGCATCCAGCCGGGCGACAAGATGGCTGGTCGTCACGGTAACAAAGGTGTTATCTCAGCGATTATGCCTATCGAAGACATGCCGTTTGACGAGAAAGGCGAGCCGGTTGACGTGGTGCTTAACCCGCTGGGCGTACCGTCGCGTATGAACGTCGGTCAGATCCTTGAGACTCACTTGGGTATGGCGGCACGTGGCTTGGGCGTCAAGATCGAAGCGATGCTGCGCGATGCACGCGGCCAGCAAGTGGCCGAGATTCGTGACTTCCTGGGGCAGATCTACAATACGCAAGGTACGCGTGTTGAAGACCTTGACTCCCTGAGCGACGACGAAATCATCGCCCTGGCGAAGAACCTAAAAGGCGGTGTGCCGATGGCAACACCGGTGTTTGACGGTGCCAAAGAGCACGAAATCAAGCACCTGTTGAAGCTGGCGGACATTCCAGAATCGGGTCAGATGGCCCTGTTCGATGGCCGTACCGGTGACGCTTTTGACCGTCCGGTCACCGTTGGCTACATGTACATGCTGAAGCTTAACCACTTGGTAGACGACAAGATGCATGCGCGTTCTACCGGTTCTTACTCGCTGGTTACCCAGCAGCCCTTGGGTGGTAAGGCGCAATTCGGTGGTCAGCGCTTCGGTGAGATGGAAGTGTGGGCGTTGGAAGCTTACGGCGCCGCATACACGCTACAAGAGATGCTCACCGTCAAGTCGGACGACGTCGAAGGCCGCACCAAGATGTATAAAAACATCGTGGATGGCGACCACACCATGCAGGCAGGCATGCCGGAATCCTTCAACGTACTCGTGAAGGAAATCCGCTCGCTGGGCATCGATATCGAGTTAGAGAGCTAGGAGCCGTCCCATGAAAGATTTGGTGAAAGTACTCAAATCGCAGTCTCAGTCCGAAGAGTTTGACGCGATCAAGATTACCCTGGCGTCGCCGGACATGATTCGCTCCTGGTCGTTTGGCGAGGTGAAGAAGCCTGAGACCATCAACTACCGTACCTTTAAACCGGAGCGGGACGGCCTGTTCTGCGCCAAGATCTTTGGCCCGGTTAAAGACTACGAGTGCCTGTGCGGCAAGTATAAGCGCATGAAGCACCGCGGTATCATCTGCGAAAAGTGTGGCGTTGAAGTGACCAAAGCCGCCGTGCGCCGTGAGCGCATGGGGCACATTGAGCTCGCTTCACCGGTAGCGCACATCTGGTTCTTGAAGTCACTGCCGTCGCGTATCGGCATGTTCCTCGATATGACCCTGCGTGATATCGAGCGCGTGCTCTATTTCGAAAGCTTTGTCGTTATCGATCCAGGCATGACCACGCTGGAGCGTGGTCAGCTGATGAACGATGAGCAGTACTTTGAAGCACTGGAAGAGTTCGGTGATGACTTCGATGCCCGCATGGGTGCCGAAGCCGTTCAAGAGCTGCTCAAAGATATCGATCTGGAAGAAGAGATTAACCACCTGCGCGAAGAGATTCCGCAGACTAACTCCGAAACCAAGATCAAGAAGCTCTCCAAGCGCTTGAAGCTGCTTGAAGCCTTTTACCACTCCGGTAACGCACCGGCGTGGATGGTCATGGAAGTGCTGCCTGTGCTGCCGCCGGATCTGCGTCCGCTGGTACCGCTGGACGGTGGCCGCTTCGCGACCTCGGATCTTAACGACCTTTACCGTCGTGTGATCAACCGTAACAACCGCCTGAAGCGTCTGCTCGATCTCAATGCGCCGGATATTATCGTGCGCAACGAGAAGCGTATGCTTCAGGAAGCCGTCGATGCGCTACTCGACAATGGTCGTCGTGGCCGGGCGATCACGGGCTCTAACAAGCGCCCGCTGAAATCGCTCGCCGACATGATCAAAGGTAAGCAGGGTCGTTTCCGTCAAAACCTGCTAGGTAAGCGCGTTGACTACTCTGGCCGTTCGGTGATTACCGTGGGCCCGACCCTGCGCCTGCACCAGTGCGGTCTGCCCAAGAAAATGGCCCTTGAGCTGTTCAAGCCGTTTATCTACTCCAAGCTGCAGTCGCTGGGCTACGCCTCAACGATCAAAGCCGCCAAGAAGATGGTCGAGCGCGAGCTGCCGGAAGTGTGGGACATCCTTGCCGATGTTATCCGCGAGCACCCGGTACTGCTTAACCGCGCACCCACACTTCACCGTTTGGGCATCCAGGCGTTTGAGCCGCTGTTGATCGAAGGTAAAGCCATTCAACTGCACCCGCTGGTATGTGCCGCCTATAACGCCGACTTTGACGGTGACCAGATGGCGGTACACGTACCGCTGACCCTGGAAGCGCAGCTTGAAGCGCGTGCGCTGATGATGGCCACCAACAACGTGCTGTCGCCCGCTAACGGCGAGCCGATCATCGTGCCGTCGCAAGACGTTGTTCTGGGTCTGTACTACATGACCCGCGAGAAGATCAACGCCAAAGGCGAGGGCATGGTGTTCTCTGATCTCAACGAGGTTGAGCGTGCGTTTGGAACCCAGTCAGTATCGCTACACGCACGGGTTAAAGTGCGTCTAGACGAGATCGATATTGAAGAAGAGAGTGGCGAGCGCAGCTTCCACCGCCGTATTTACGATACCACCGTCGGCCGTGCGCTGCTGTTCCGCATTCTGCCCGAAGGCGTGCCCTTCGAGCTGATCGATCAGCCGATGAAGAAGAAGGCGATCTCCAGCCTGATCAACGAAGTGTACCGTCGCGCTGGCCTTAAGCCGACCGTCATCTTCGCTGACCAACTGATGTATACCGGTTTCCGTCTGGCGACCTGGTCCGGCGCCTCAATCGGTGTTAACGACTTCGTTATCCCCGAAGCAAAAACCGAGATCGTTGACGCGGCAGAAGCGGAAGTTAAAGAGATCGAAGACCAGTTCTCCTCTGGCCTGGTAACAGCAGGTGAGAAGTACAACAAGGTTATCGATATCTGGTCCAAGGCCAATGATAAAGTCGCCAAAGCGATGATGGTCGGTATCTCTAAAGAGACTGTCGTCGATCGTGATGGTAACGAAGTTGAGCAGGACTCGTTCAACAGCGTCTTCATCATGGCCGACTCCGGTGCCCGTGGTAGTGCCGCCCAGATCCGCCAGTTGGCGGGTATGCGTGGTCTGATGGCCAAGCCGGATGGCTCGATCATCGAAACGCCAATCGTCGCCAACTTCCGTGAAGGCCTGAACGTACTGCAGTACTTCATCTCGACCCACGGTGCACGTAAAGGTCTTGCGGATACGGCGTTGAAAACCGCCAACTCCGGTTACCTGACTCGTCGTCTGGTAGACGTGGCGCAAGATCTGGTGATCACGGAAGTCGACTGTGGTACCGAAAATGGCTTGACCCTGCATCCGATCATCGAAGGCGGCGATATTATCGTGCCGCTTTCCCAGCGTGTGCTTGGTCGCGTCGTGGCCCAGGATGTTGTCGATCCAGGCAGCGAGGAAGTCTTGATTCCGCGCAATACGCTGCTCGACGAGAAGTGGTGTGCTGAGCTCGATACCATGGGCGTGGATGAGATTATTGTGCGCTCGACCATTACCTGTGATACCCCGCACGGCGTGTGTTCGTCCTGTTATGGTCGTGACCTTGCTCGTGGCCACCAGGTCAACATCGGTGAGTCCGTCGGTGTTATCGCCGCGCAGTCCATTGGTGAGCCGGGTACCCAGTTGACCATGCGTACCTTCCACATCGGTGGTGCGGCATCGCGCTCCTCTGCGGTCGATAGCGTACAGGTTAAGCACGGCGGTAAAGTTCGCCTGCACAACATTAAGCACGTTGAGCGTGCCGACGGGAAGCTGGTAGTGGTGTCCCGCTCTAGCGCCCTGGCCGTTGCTGACGACCATGGTCGTGAGCGTGAGTACTATAAGCTCCCTTACGGTGCTGAGCTTTCTGTACGCGACGGCGACGTGGTCGACGCTGGTGCGACGGTCGCCAAATGGGATCCGCACACTCACCCGATCGTTGCCGAAGTAGAAGGTAAGGCGCAGTTCATCGATCTCGACGAGGGTGTCACCATGCACCGCAGCGTCGATGAGATGACCGGCCTCTCCTCTATCGAGGTGATCGAGTCTGCAGCACGTCCCATGGCCGGTCGCGACAAGCGCCCGATGGTCATGCTGCAAGACAGCTCGGGCGAGTACGTCTCTGTATCGGGCTCCAACACCCCGGTTCAGTACCTGCTTCCGGGCAACTCGATTATTTCGGTCGACGATGGTGTCACTATTGGTGTGGGTGAAGTGGTTGCCCGTATCCCGGTAGAAGCGTCGGCGAACAAAGATATCACCGGTGGTCTGCCGCGGGTTGCTGACTTGTTCGAAGCACGTAAGCCGAAAGAGTCCTCGATCCTGGCCGAGATCAGCGGTGTGGTCAGCTTCGGTAAAGAGACCAAAGGTAAGCGTCGTTTGACGATTACCCCGGAGTCTGGCGATCCGTTTGAGGCGCTGATTCCGAAGTGGCGTCAAATCGCCGTCTTCGAAGGCGAAACTGTCGAGAAGGGCGAAGTGATTTCCGATGGCCCGAGTAATCCTCACGATATCCTGCGCCTGCTGGGTGTTGAGGAACTTGCCAAGTACATCACTGCCGAAGTGCAAGACGTTTACCGTCTGCAGGGTGTAGGAATCAATGACAAGCATATCGAAGTGATTGTGCGTCAGATGCTGCGCAAGGTAGAGATCACCGATTCGGGCGACTCTGACTTCATTACTGGTGATCAGGCAGAACTGGTTCGCGTACTGGAGCAGAACGAGCGGCTTGAAAAAGAGAAGAAATTCCCGGCCAAGTATCAGCGTATGCTGCTGGGTATCACCAAGGCCAGTCTGGCCACCGAGTCGTTCATTTCCGCGGCCTCCTTCCAGGAGACAACCCGCGTACTGACCGAAGCAGCGGTGACAGGCAAACGCGATTACTTGCGCGGCCTGAAAGAGAATGTGGTGGTTGGTCGTCTGATACCGGCGGGTACGGGCTTGACTCACCACGCAGAGCGTCGTCGCAAGCGCGAAGACGTAGAGCAACTGTTCAATCCTTCGGCTACCGAAGTCGAACAGGAGCTGGGTGCTCAGTTGACCGCTCTCGACTCTGACGATGAGCTGTAGGTCTGGCACCCAACGCAGTAGGTAGCATGAGTAAGTAAAATGAGTAGCTGACCTGAAAAAGCGTCACCTTGCCGGTAAAACCGCCGGCAAGGCTTGACGAAACCTAGGGTCAGCCTTTAGAATGCGCAGCCTTTAACAGTGGGGTGGGTGCGCCCGCATCCACTGCATGTATTTGTTAAAAGGCCAAGGCAACCATTGGAGTCAGCTAAACACCATGGCAACGATTAATCAGCTAGTGCGCAAGCCGCGCAAGCGCCCCGTCACCAAAAGTGACGTGCCAGCGCTGCAGGCCTGTCCGCAAAAACGCGGCGTATGTACGCGCGTTTACACCACCACCCCGAAGAAGCCTAACTCGGCCCTGCGTAAGGTCTGCCGTGTGCGCCTGACCAACGGCTTTGAAGTCTCTTCGTACATCGGTGGTGAAGGTCACAACCTTCAAGAACACTCTGTCGTTTTGATTCGCGGCGGTCGTGTAAAGGATTTGCCAGGTGTGCGTTATCACACCGTACGTGGCGCCCTTGACACCTCCGGCGTTCAGAATCGTCGTCAGGGTCGTTCTAAATACGGTACTAAGCGTCCTAAGTCCTAAGTTTTAAGTCCTGGGGCTAGGTCGGCTGTACAGCGTCGCCCATCGATCGGGCATGCTGAGTAACGATTTTTACGAATTTGACGGTCTGATAAGAGTAAGGTCGGGCAGCGCTTGTGGAGTTTGAGAAGCGTACACAGGTTGCAGGAGTTCCGGGTTTACCTGAAAGATCCTTAATTGAGGGCTTATCATGCCTAGAAGAAGAGTAGTAGCTAAACGCGAGATTCTGCCGGATCCTAAGTTCGGAAGTGAGCGTCTGGCGAAGTTCATGAACCACCTGATGGTCAGCGGCAAGAAGTCCATAGCTGAGCGTATCGTCTACGGTGCGTTGGACAAGGTTGCCGAGCGTAGTAAAGAAGATCCGCTGGAGATCTTCGACAAGGCGCTGGAAGCGATCCAGCCAATGGTCGAAGTGAAGTCGCGCCGTGTAGGTGGTGCGACCTATCAGGTGCCGGTTGAAGTACGTCCGTCTCGTCGTCAAGCGCTGGCAATGCGCTGGCTGGTAGACGCGGCGCGTCGTCGCGGTGAGAAAACCATGGTGCAGCGTCTGGCGGGTGAAATGCTGGATGCCGCTGAAGGTAAAGGTTCTGCCGTTAAGAAGCGCGAAGACGTGCATCGTATGGCAGAAGCCAACAAGGCCTTCTCGCACTACCGTTTCTAAGATCGGCGTTCCTGAGTACGGCGTTTTTAAGTACGGCTTTATGGTTTTTATATGCGCGTTGTTCAGCATGGCGAAGTGTTTGCTGAGTCGCGTCGTTACAACAGATTAGTTGTAATACCTAACCGCTACCCTTGTGGGGTGGCGGCGGTCGCATAAGCCTCGCTTGCATACGCCGCTAAATTAACGAGCATCGCCAACAAACGGGAGTTTCACCGTGGCACGCAAGACTCCACTAAATCGCTACCGTAATATCGGTATCGTCGCTCACGTTGACGCGGGTAAAACCACGACGACCGAGCGTGTACTGTTCTACACCGGCTTGAATCACAAGCTTGGTGAAACGCATGAAGGTGCTTCAACAACTGACTGGATGGAGCAGGAGCAGGAGCGTGGTATTACTATTACCTCCGCTGCTGTTACTACCTTCTGGAAAGGGATGAGTCACCAGTTTGACGAGCATCGTATTAATATTATTGATACGCCTGGGCACGTTGACTTCACGATTGAAGTTGAGCGTTCTCTGCGCGTACTTGATGGCGCAGTCGTTGTTCTGTGCGGTTCTTCCGGCGTTCAGCCACAGACCGAAACAGTGTGGCGCCAGGCCAATAAGTACGAAGTGCCACGTATGGTTTTTGTCAATAAGATGGACCGTACCGGTGCTGACTTCTTCATGGTTGTTGATCAGCTAAAAGAACGCTTGGGTGCCAACGCAGTGCCGATCCAGATCAACTGGGGCACTGAAGAAGACTTTAAGGGCGTTATCGACCTGATCGAGATGAAAGCTATCTTGTGGGACGAAGAAAGCCTGGGCATGAACTTTGATCTCGTGGATATTCCTGCTGAGCTACAAGAAACAGCAGAAAAGTACCGCGAAGAGATGGTCGAAGCCGCTGCCGAAGGCTCTGACGAGCTGATGGAGAAGTACCTCGAAGGCGGTGAGCTCTCGATTGAAGAGATCAAAGCTGGCTTGCGCGCGCGCACCCTGGCTAACGATATCGTTCTGGTGACCTGTGGTTCTGCCTTTAAGAACAAAGGCGTTCAGGCAGTGTTGGATGGCGTTATCGAATACATGCCTTCGCCGACGGAAGTTAAAGCGATTGAAGGTGAGCTCGACGATAAAGACGGTACCGTCGATACCCGTGAAGCTGACGACAGCGCACCCTTTGCGGCCTTGGCGTTTAAAATCGCCACTGACCCCTTCGTTGGTACATTGACCTTTATCCGCGTCTACTCGGGCGTTCTAAAATCTGGTGACGGTGTGTACAACTCCGTTAAGCAGAAGAAAGAGCGTGTTGGTCGTATCGTTCAGATGCACGCCAACTCCCGTGAAGAGATCAAAGAAGTACTGGCGGGCGACATCGCCGCTTGTATCGGTCTGAAAGACGTGACTACCGGTGATACCCTGTGCGACATCGATAACAAGATTGTTCTCGAGCGTATGGAGTTCCCGGATCCGGTTATCTCGGTTGCCGTAGAGCCTAAATCTAAGGCTGACCAAGAGAAAATGGGTGTTGCCCTGGGCAAGCTTGCTCAAGAAGACCCCTCTTTCCAGGTCAAAACCGACGAAGAAACCGGCCAGACGATTATTTCTGGTATGGGTGAGCTTCACCTGGATATCCTCGTTGACCGTATGCGTCGCGAGTTTAAGGTTGAAGCCAATATCGGTAAGCCGCAGGTTGCCTACCGTGAAACCATTCGCGGCAGCATTGAGCAAGAAGGCAAGTTCGTACGTCAGTCCGGTGGCCGTGGTCAGTATGGTCACGTTTGGCTGCGTATCGAGCCGCTGACAGCAGAAGAGAAGGGTGAAGGCGAAGAAGAACTGTTCTTCAAGTTCAACTCAGAAATCGTGGGTGGCACGGTTCCCAAGGAATACGTACCTGCGGTTGAAAAGGGTGCTTTTGAGCAGCTCAAAAACGGTGTCATCGCGGGTTACCCGATGATCGACGTTAAAGTAACGCTGTTTGATGGCTCCTTCCATGACGTGGACTCTAACGAGACTGCGTTTAAGATTGCTTCTTCTATGGCAGTAAAAGAAGGTGCCAGGAAGGCCAAGGCCGTGCTGCTGGAGCCGGTGATGAAGGTCGAAATCGTGACCCCCGAAGAGTTTATGGGTGACGTCATGGGTGACCTGAGCCGTCGTCGCGGCCTGGTGCAGGGTATGGATGACTCCTCTTCTGGTAAAGTCATCCGTGCGACGGTGCCATTGGGTGAGATGTTCGGTTATGCAACCGATCTGCGCTCACAAACCCAGGGCCGTGCGAGCTACTCTATGGAGTTCTCGAAGTACGACGAGGCGCCCTCCAGCGTCGTTGAAGCCGTCATCAATCAAAACGGTTAACCGTTAGCTAACGTAAAGAGGTTATAGCAGTGGCTAAGGAAAAATTTGAACGTTCCAAACCGCACGTCAACGTCGGCACCATTGGTCACGTCGACCACGGTAAAACGACCCTGACTGCGGCCCTGACCCGCGTGTCTGCTGAGGTTTTCGGCGGCGACTGGCGTGAGTTTGATACCATCGATAACGCTCCTGAAGAGCGTGAGCGCGGTATCACCATCGCTACTTCCCACGTGGAGTATCAGTCTGAAGAGCGTCACTACGCTCACGTTGACTGCCCGGGGCACGCTGACTACGTCAAGAACATGATCACCGGTGCTGCGCAGATGGACGGCGCAATCCTGGTGTGTTCTGCCGCTGACGGCCCGATGCCGCAAACGCGCGAGCACATCTTGCTGTCTCGTCAGGTTGGCGTACCGTACATCGTTGTGTTCCTGAACAAAGCGGACATGGTCGATGACGAAGAGCTGCTCGAGCTGGTTGAGATGGAAGTTCGTGAGCTTCTCGACCAGTACGACTTCCCGGGTGACGACACGCCGATCATCACTGGTTCAGCGCTGATGGCTCTGAACGGTGAAGATGATAAAGGCATGGGAACCACCGCCGTTGCCAATCTGATCAAAGCGCTGGATGAGTACATCCCTGAGCCTGAGCGTGCTATTGACCAGCCGTTCCTGATGCCGATCGAGGACGTATTCTCTATCTCTGGCCGCGGTACTGTTGTTACCGGTCGTGTAGAGCGCGGTATCGTTAAAGCGGGCGAAGAAGTGGAAATCGTGGGTATCCGCGACACCACCAAGACGACCGTAACTGGCGTTGAAATGTTCCGTAAACTGCTTGACGAAGGTCGTGCAGGCGAGAACGTTGGTGCCCTGCTGCGTGGTACTAAGCGTGATGACGTTGAGCGTGGTCAGGTTCTGGCGAAAACCGGTACCATTACTCCGCACACCGTTTTCGAATCAGAAGTCTACATCCTGTCCAAAGAAGAGGGTGGTCGTCACACGCCTTTCTTCAAGGGCTACCGTCCGCAGTTCTACTTCCGTACCACTGACGTAACCGGTACCTGTGAGCTGCCGGAAGGCGTTGAAATGGTCATGCCGGGTGACAACGTACAAATGGTTGTTACCTTGATCGCTCCGATCGCAATGGACGAAGGTTTGCGCTTCGCCATTCGTGAAGGCGGCCGTACTGTTGGTGCTGGCGTTGTAGCCAAGATCATCAAGTAAGGTGCATGCTTGAATGAAGAAGGGGGGCTCTGATGAGCCCCCTTTTCTGCGCACCAACAGCAAATGTTTGACATGGGCTTTTGGCGTGCCTATAATGCGCATCCTTTGAATGCGTGGGTAGACGGCTCGCGCCGTCGACATCCATTGGAGTTTAGGGCAAATGCAGAACCAAAAGATTCGCATTCGGTTGAAAGCTTTCGACCATCGCCTGATCGATCAGTCTACAGCGGAGATTGTTGAAACCGCTAAGCGTACTGGTGCTCAGGTTCGTGGTCCGATTCCGCTGCCGACCAATCGCGAGCGTTACACCATTCTGATCTCGCCGCACGTCAACAAAGATGCGCGTGACCAGTATGAGATTCGTACGCACAAGCGTGTGCTCGACATCGTTGAGCCGACCGAAAAAACTGTTGATGCTTTGATGAAGCTTGATCTCGCCGCAGGCGTAGACGTGCAAATCAAACTCAACTAATTACACTAGTCACTTTGCGGCCCAGCGTTCATCGCTCTTCGTAAAGAGTTAGCATGAGCAGCAGCCGCCGCGCCGTGAGGCGCCATACAATGTGCTAGTGGAATGCTCTGGAAAGGGCAGCCATAGCGGGTGATAGCCCCGTACACTATAGGAGACTGAGTATGACTATCGGTTTAGTCGGTAAAAAGGCCGGGATGACCCGTGTCTTTACCGAAGACGGCGCGTCTGTGCCCGTAACCGTTATTGAAGTTGATCCTAATCGTGTTACACGCGTTAAATCTGTCGAGTCTGACGGTTACGCAGCGATTCAGGTCACATCTGGCTCTCGCAAAGCTAAGCACCTCACCAAAGCGCAGGCTGGTCAGTTTGCCAAGGCGGGTGTTGAAGCTGGTCGTGCACTGATGGAGTTTCGTCTTGCAGAAGGCGAAGAGATTCCTGAAGTGGGCGGCGAAATCACCGTATCCCTCTTCGAAGCTGGTCAAATGGTTGACGTGACTGGCACCTCTAAGGGTAAAGGCTTCCAGGGTGCTGTTAAGCGCTGGAACTTCCGTACCCAAGATATGACTCACGGTAACTCTCTGTCGCATCGCGCGCCGGGTTCTATCGGCATGTGTCAAACACCGGGTCGCGTTTTCAAAGGCAAAAAGATGGCCGGTCAAATGGGTAACGCCCGTTGCACCGTGCAGAGCCTTGAGATCGTCCGTGTCGACGCCGAGCGTAACCTGCTGCTGATTAAAGGCGCCGTACCGGGTGCTCCCGGTAGTGACGTTATCGTTCGCAGCGCCGTGAAAGCAGGCTGAAGGGGATAATTACCAATGAATCTGAATCTTGCTGCAGGCGCGGGTACCGTTGAAGTAGCCGACGCCACTTTTGGCAAAGAATTCAACGAAGCGCTCGTTCACCAGGTTGTCACTGCCTATTTGGCGGCTGGTCGTCAGGGAACCCGCGCACAAAAGAGTCGTTCCGACGTTCGTGGTGGTGGTAAAAAGCCATGGCGTCAGAAAGGCACCGGTCGTGCACGTGCCGGTACCATCCGCTCTCCGCTATGGCGTAGCGGCGGCGTAACCTTCGCGGCGCGTCCGCAAGACTACACCCAGAAGGTTAACCGCAAGATGTACCGTGCAGCGATGCGCTCCATCTTGTCAGAGCTGGTACGTCAAGAGCGTTTGGTCGCGATTGAAGAGTTCGTCGTCGATGCGCCTAAGACCAAGCAGGTAGCTGCCAAGCTAAAAGAGCTCAACCTTGAGAAAGTGTTGATCGTCACTGAAGAAGTTGACGAAAAGCTCTATTTGGCCGCACGCAACCTTCCCCACGTTGACGTGGTGGATGTCGCGGCAGCTGACCCGGTAAGTCTGGTCGCCTTTGATAAGGTGCTGATTACCGTCTCCGCCCTGCGTAAATTCGAGGAGAAGCTGGCATGAACCAGGAACGCGTATTTAAGGTTCTGCTTGGGCCGCACGTGACCGAAAAGGCCGCAATGGCAGCCGAGCGCAACCAGTACGTTTTCAAGGTGGCATCTGATGCTACCAAGCCCGAGATCAAGAAAGCCGTTGAAGCACTTTTCGGCAAGAAGGTCGGCAGTGTTCAGGTACTGAACATGAAGGGTAAAACGAAGCGTACTGCGAACGGCGTTGGCCTGCGTAAGGGTTACCGCAAAGCGTATGTGACCCTGGCTGCGGGTGAAACGCTCGAAGACTTCTCTGGCGCCGAATAAGGGCAGGAGTACGGATAATGGCAATCGTCAAGACCAAACCCACTTCCGCCGGTCGTCGCCACGTCGTCAAGATCGTTGGTGAGGAACTGTTTAAAGGCCGTGCCTATGCACCGCTGTTAGAAAAACAGTCCAAGTCCGGCGGCCGTAACAACTACGGTCGTATCACCACCCGCCACGTGGGCGGTGGTCATCGTCACCACTATCGGTTGATCGATTTCAAACGCACCAAGGATGGCATTCCTGCCACAGTTGAGCGTCTTGAGCACGATCCCAACCGCAGTGCGCACATTGCGCTGCTGAAGTATGCCGATGGTGAGCGTCGTTACATCATTGCACCGAAAGGTGTCAGCGCGGGTGACGTGCTGGAATCTGGTGTAAACGCGTCAATCAAGAAAGGCAATGCCTTGCCGCTGCGTAACGTCCCGTTGGGTTCTACGGTGCACTGCATCGAACTCAAGCCGGGTAAAGGTGCGCAGATTGCTCGCAGTGCCGGTACAAGCGCCCAGTTGGTTGCTCGTGAAGGTAACTATGCCACCCTGCGTCTTCGCTCTGGCGAAATGCGTAAAGTGTTGGCCGAGTGCCGCGCGACCTTGGGTGAAGTGAGCAACTCTGAGCACAGCCTGCGTCAACTTGGCAAGGCCGGTGCGAAGCGCTGGAGAGGTGTGCGTCCGACTGTTCGCGGTGTCGCGATGAACCCAGTCGATCACCCGCACGGTGGTGGCGAAGGCCGCACCAGTGGTGGTCGTCACCCGGTATCCCCATGGGGTGTGCCGACTAAGGGTCATAAGACGCGTAAGAACAAGCGCACCGACAAGCTGATCATTCGTCGTCGTAATAAGACGCGTTGATCTAAATTGCCAAGACATTAAGAGGTAACGGCTGTGCCACGTTCACTAAAGAAAGGTCCCTTCATTGACCTTCATCTTTTGAAGAAGGTAGAGGCTGCAGTGGAGAAGAACGATCGCAAACCGATCAAGACTTGGTCGCGTCGTTCTATGATCCTGCCCAATATGGTAGGCCTCACTATCGCGGTCCATAACGGTCGCCAACACGTCCCGGTGCACGTATCCGAGGAAATGGTTGGCCACAAATTGGGCGAATTCGCTGCTACTCGCACTTATCGCGGGCATGCGGCGGATAAGAAAGCCAAACGGTAAGCCAGAGAGGATTGAGAGATGGAAGTCACAGCTAAGCTGCTTGGCGCTCGTTTATCCGCCCAGAAGGCCCGTTTGGTGGCTGACCAGGTGCGCGGTAAACCTGTCGCCGAGGCACTCGACCTGCTGACCTTCTCACCGAAGAAGGCTGCCAAGCTGGTTAAGAAGGTGCTGCAATCCGCGATTGCAAACGCGGAAGAAAATAACGGCATGGATATTGACGAGCTGCGTGTCTCGACCATCTGCGTCGATGAGGGCATGACGCTCAAGCGTATCAAGCCGCGTGCCAAGGGGCGTGCGGATCGTATCTTGAAGCGCACGTGCCACATCACCGTCAAGGTAGCCGAGAAGTAGGAGTCGACCGATGGGTCAGAAAGTCAATCCAACAGGCATTCGACTGGGCATCGTCAAAGACCATGCTTCTGTCTGGTATGCTGAGCGCGGCGCTTACGCCGATAAGCTCAATAACGATCTCGAAGTGCGTAGCTTCCTGGAAGAGCGGCTTAAAAGCGCTTCCGTAAGCCGCATCCACATCGAGCGTCCGGCAAACAATGCCCGCATCACCATTCACACTGCCCGTCCGGGTATCGTGATCGGTAAGAAAGGTGAAGATGTCGACCGTCTGCGTCGCGATCTCACCCAGATGATGGGTGTTCCCGTGCATGTGAACATCGAAGAAGTTCGCAAGCCGGAGCTGGATGCCAAGCTAGTCGCTGCTAACGTAGCGGGTCAGCTTGAGCGTCGCGTCATGTTCCGTCGTGCGATGAAGCGCGCGGTACAGAACGCAATGCGTCTTGGCGCTGGTGGCATCAAGATTCAGCTGTCAGGTCGTCTTGGTGGCGCTGAAATCGCACGTACCGAATGGTACCGCGAGGGTCGCGTTCCGCTGCACACACTGCGTGCGGATATCGACTACGCCACTTACGAAGCTCACACCACCTATGGCGTTATCGGCGTCAAAGTGTGGATCTTCAAGGGTGAAATCCTCGGCGGTATCGAGGAAGTACGTGCCAAGGCTAAGCAGCAGCAGCCTACCGGCAACGCGCCCAAGAAGAAAGGTTCCAGGTAAGGGGAGAGCGAGTCGATGTTACAGCCCAAGCGTATGAAATTCCGCAAGATGATGAAAGGCCGCAACCGTGGCCTGGCGCATCGCGGAAGCAAGATCAGCTTCGGGGAATACGGCCTTAAAGCTACTGGTCGCGGCCGCATCACTGCGCGTCAGATCGAAGCAGGCCGTCGTGCGATCACACGTCACGTAAAACGTGGCGGTAAAATCTGGATCCGCGTCTTCCCTGATAAGCCGATCTCCAAGAAGCCGCTCGAAGTTCGTATGGGTAAAGGTAAAGGTTCTGTTGAGTACTGGGTTGCCCAGATCCAACCGGGTCGGGTCCTGTATGAAATTGAAGGCGTGTCGGAAGAGCTCGCACGTGAAGCGTTTGAGCTTGCCGCACAGAAAATGCCCTTATCCACCACCTTTGCGAAACGGACGGTGATGTGATGAAAGCCCAGGAAATTCGTGAAAAGTCCGCAGGAGAGCTCCAGGAGCAACTCCTCGAACTCCTCCGCGAGCAGTTTAACCTGCGCATGCAGAAGGCCACTGGCCAACTGAGCCAGACTCATCTGCTCAAGCAGGTCCGCCGGGATATCGCCCGCGTTAAGACTTTGCTCAACGAGAAGGCAGGTGATTGAGATGGCCGAAGAAAACACAAAGCGTACGCTCACCGGTAAAGTGGTGAGCGATAAGATGGACAAGTCCATCGTCGTCATGATCGAGCGGCGCGAGCGTCACCCGATCTACGGAAAATACGTTAAGCGCTCCACCAAGCTGCACGCCCATGATGAGGCGAACCAGGCTAAGGCTGGCGATACGGTCTCTATTCAAGAGTGCCGTCCGCTTTCCAAGAAAAAAGCTTGGACGCTGGTCGAGGTGGTTGAACACGCCAAGGGTTAATCCCTGGGCTTGTCAATCAGTGCAGTCAGATTAGGTTTGGAGAAAACCGATGATTCAGACTCAGACAATGCTGGATGTCGCCGACAACAGCGGAGCGCGCCGGGTGCAGTGCATCAAGGTGTTAGGCGGTTCACATCGTCGTTACGCTCGCGTTGGTGATATCATCAAGGTCACGGTTAAGGAAGCGATTCCGCGTGGCAAGGTCAAAAAAGGCCAGGTGCTAAAAGCGGTCGTGGTCCGGACCCGTAGTGGCGTCCGTCGTCCCGACGGTTCGCTCATCCGTTTCGATGGAAATGCGGCAGTTTTGTTGAATAACACCAACGAACAGCCCATCGGTACCCGTATTTTTGGGCCGGTGACTCGTGAACTTCGTAATGAAAAGTTCATGAAGATCATTTCCTTAGCGCCTGAAGTGCTGTAAGGAGCGAGGCGGATATGCAAAAGATCAAACGTGACGATGAAGTCATCGTCATCGCCGGGAAGGATAAAGGCAAGCGTGGCACCGTTAAGCGGGTATTAGATAACCGCTTTTTGGTGTCCGGTGTGAACATGATTAAACGTCACACCAAGCCAAATCCCATGGCGGGTAATCAGGGCGGTATCGTCGAGCGTGAGGCTCCGATTCACGCGTCCAACGTAGCCATCTTCAATTCGGAGACCGGTAAGGCGGATCGCGTCGGCTTCCAAGTGAAGGAAGACGGTACCAAGGTACGTATCTACAAGTCGACGCAGACGCAGATCGACGCCTAACGCGAGTCGGGTAGCAAAATGGCGAACTTGAAAGAACGTTATCAAAACGAGGTAGCAGCTCAACTCAAAGAAGAGTTCAGCTATGCCAACGTTATGCAGGTACCCCGGATCACGAAAGTGACTCTGAATATGGGTATCGGCGAAGCAGTCAACGATAAAAAGTTGATTGACAATGCCATCGGCGACCTAGAGAAACTCTCTGGTCAAAAACCGTTGGTGACCAAGGCACGTAAGTCCATCGCGGGCTTCAAGGTGCGCGAAGGTTGGCCAATCGGCATCAAGGTAACACTGCGCGCTGAGCGTATGTGGGACTTCTTGGACCGTTTGGTTTACATCGCGATTCCCCGCGTGCGTGACTTCCGTGGTCTCAACCCGAAGTCTTTCGACGGTCGTGGTAATTACTCCATGGGTGTGCGTGAGCAGATCATCTTCCCGGAGATCGAGTATGATAAAATCGATCGCATCCGGGGGTTGGACGTCACTATCACAACGACCGCCAAAACCGACGAGGAAGGTCGTGCGCTGCTAACCGCGCTGAACTTCCCGTTCAAGAAATAGGGGCGAGATCATGGCTAAAAAAAGTATGGTAGAGCGTGAGCTTAAGCGTACTCAGCTGGTCGCGAAGTATGCGGCCAAGCGCGCTGAACTCAAGAAGATCATCTCAGACGTGAACACGTCTGAGGAAGACCGCTTCGAGGCGACGCTGAAGCTGCAGCAACTGCCGCGCGACTCAAGCCCGGTGCGTCAGCGTAACCGCTGCCGTATTACCGGTCGTCCGCACGGTTTTTACAACAAGTTCGGCCTTGGCCGTAACAAGCTGCGTGAAGCCGCCATGCGTGGCGACGTTCCTGGGTTGAAAAAATCCAGTTGGTAACGCCACGTAGAATTATCAGGAGCGCACATTAAATGAGCATGCAAGACACTCTGGCGGATATGTTTACCCGTATCCGCAATGCGCAGATGGCCACCAAGGAGACGGCAACTATGCCGTCCTCCAAGTTGAAAGTGCAAGTGGCCCGAGTGCTAAAGGAAGAAGGCTACATTGCCGACTTTGCGGTAGCGGAGGGCGCTAAGCCCGAGCTAACCGTAACTCTCAAGTACTTTGAGGGTAAGCCGGTCATTGAGCACATTCAGCGGGTTTCCAAGCCGTCCCTGCGTCGCTACATGGGTAAGGACAACTTGCCCAAGGTTGCCGATGGCCTGGGTATCGCGATTGTCACCACATCCAATGGTGTCATGACCGATCGTGCCGCGCGCCAAGCGGGTGTCGGTGGCGAAGTCATCTGCACCGTATTCTAGGAGGCTGGAATGTCCCGCATAGCGAAATATCCGGTTAAAGTGCCTGCCGGCGTTGAGATTAAAATCAATGCTGACCAGCTGACCGCCAAAGGCGGCCAGGGCACGCTATCTATGCCCATCCACTCTGATGTAGTGGTCGGTCAAGAAGATGGCCAGCTGACCTTCGCCCCGAGTGAGTCTGCCAAGAGCTGGGCCATGGCCGGTACTACCCGCGCCTTAGTTCAGAACCTGGTAACGGGCGTATCCGAGGGTTTTACACGGACTCTCGAAATTGTTGGCGTCGGTTATCGTGCCCAAGCTAAGGGCCAGACGCTCAATCTTTCACTGGGCTTCTCGCACCCGGTCGACTACGAACTGCCTGAAGGTGTGTCAGCGGAAACGCCGAAGAACACCGTTATCGTGCTGAAAAGCGCCGATAAGCAGCAGCTCGGCCAGTGCGCCGCGGAAATCCGCGCCTTCCGTCCCCCCGAGCCGTATAAAGGCAAGGGTGTTCGGTACGCCGACGAGCAGGTGCGTCGCAAAGAAGCCAAGAAGAAGTAAGGCAGGGTTATGAACGCGAAGAAAGAATCTCGTCTCCGTCGTGCCCGCCGCGCTCGCGCAAAGATTCGCGAGCTGGGCGTGTATCGCCTGTGCGTCAACCGTACCCCGCGTCACATCTATGCGCAGATTATCTCGCCGGATGGTGGCAAAGTGCTAGCCAGTGCTTCTACGCTGGACAAAGCACTGCGCGAGGGTGCGACCGGCAACTCAGATGCGGCCTCTAAAGTAGGTGCTCTGATTGCTGAACGCGCTAAAGAAGCAGGCATCACCCAGGTGGCCTTCGACCGTGCTGGCTTTAAGTATCACGGCCGCGTCAAGGCGCTGGCCGACGCCGCACGTGAAGGCGGCCTGGAATTCTAAAGGGTTTTACGATGGCGAAGAACGAACAGCAAAGCGGTGATCTGCAAGAGAAGTTAGTGCAGGTCAACCGCGTCGCCAAGGTGGTCAAGGGTGGTCGTATTTTCGGCTTCACCGCGCTGACCGTCGTTGGTGATGGTAAAGGTCGTGTCGGTTTCGGTCGTGGCAAGGCGCGTGAAGTGCCTGTCGCAATCCAGAAAGCGATGGATCAAGCTCGTCGCAACATGGTCAAGGTGAACCTTGCTGGCCATACGCTGCAGTACCCGGTCAAAGCCCGTCACGGTGCTTCCAAGGTGTACATGCAGCCGGCTTCAGAAGGTACCGGTATTATCGCCGGTGGCGCCATGCGCTCTGTACTAGAGCTTGCCGGTGTCCACGACGTACTGGCCAAGTGCTACGGTTCCACCAACCCGGTTAACGTGGTTCGAGCGACTGTTAAAGGTCTCTCCTCCATGCAAGCACCGGAAGACGTGGCCGCCAAGCGCGGTCTGTCTGTCGAAGCGATCACGGGGTAAGGCACCATGGCAGCAACGATCAAGGTTACCCAGATCCGCAGCACCATCGGCATCATGCCCAAGCACAAGGCTACTATCAAAGGCTTGGGTCTGCGTCGCATCGGTCATACGGTTGAACTGGAAGACACCCCTGCCGTACGCGGCATGATCCACAAGGTGAACTACCTTGTGCGCGTTGAGGGAGAGTAATCCATGAAACTCAATAACCTAAGCCCGGCTCCGGGCTCCAAACACGCTGCAAAGCGCGTTGGTCGTGGCATCGGTTCCGGTCTTGGTAAGACCGGTGGCCGTGGTCACAAAGGTCAGAAGTCACGTAGTGGCGGCAGTGTTAAGCCCGGTTTCGAAGGCGGTCAGATGCCTTTGCAGCGTCGTTTGCCGAAATTCGGCTTTACGTCTGCAAAATCTCTGGTCTCTGAAGAAGTACGCCTGGCTGAGCTTGCTAAAGTTGCCGGTGGCGAAGTCACCATGGCATCTTTGAAAGAAGCCAACGTGCTGAAGGATGCTACGCTACACGCGAAGATCATCCTTTCTGGCGAACTGAAAACGGCGGTTACCGTTCGCGGAATCAAGGTCACCAAAGGTGCCCGTGAAGCGATCGAAGCCGCTGGCGGCAAGGTAGAGGACTAAATGGCCAAGTCAGGAAACATGCCGGCGATGGGCAGCGGTCTGAGTGAACTGTGGGCGCGTTTGCGCTTCGTGCTCCTCGCCATCGTGGTGTACCGTATTGGTGCCCACATTCCCGTTCCCGGTATCAATCCTGACCAGCTTGCTGCCTTGTTTAGGGAGCAACAGGGCACCATCCTGGGCATGTTTAACATGTTCTCGGGTGGCGCCCTGGAGCGTATGAGTGTCCTCGCCCTGGGTATCATGCCCTATATATCGGCGTCGATTATCATGCAGCTCATGACTGCGGTCTCCCCTCATCTTGAACAGCTCAAGAAAGAGGGTGAGGCTGGCCGCCGCAAGATTAGCCAGTACACGCGCTACGGCACGGTGATACTGGCGTTTGTCCAGGCTACCGGCATGTCCGTCGGTCTGGCTAGCCAAGGCATCGCGTACACTGCTGACTTCAGCTTCTATTTCACCGCCGTGATTACCTTTGTATCGGGCGCGGTGTTTATGATGTGGCTAGGCGAGCAGATTACCGAGAAGGGGATCGGCAACGGTATTTCGCTGCTGATCTTTGCCGGTATTGTCGCGGGACTACCCAGTGCCGTGGGCCAAGCCTTTGAGCTTGCCCGTAATGAAGGGGCCTGGAATGTTCTGCCGCTGTTAGCGCTGTCAGTGTTAGGTATTGCGACTGTCGCCTTTGTGGTTTTCATTGAGCGCGGCCAACGCCGCCTTAAAGTGAATTATCCGCGGCGGCAAGTGGGCAATAAGATGTATGCAGGGCAAAGTAGCTACCTGCCTTTGAAGGTCAACATGGCCGGTGTTATTCCGGCGATTTTTGCCTCCAGTATCCTGCTCTTCCCGGCCTCTATCGGTCAGTGGGTAGGTGCCGGTGAAGGTATGGAGTGGTTGCAGCGTGCATCTCAGGCATTAGGCCCAGGTCAACCGCTTTACATCTTGCTTTTCGCGGCGGCAGTGGTATTCTTCTGCTTCTTTTACACAGCGCTGGTCTTCAACCCCAAGGATGTGGCTGACAATCTTAAAAAGTCAGGCGCTTTCCTGCCGGGCATTCGCCCCGGCGAGCAGACCGCTCGCTATATCGACAAGGTCATGACACGTTTGACCCTGTTCGGTGCCTTGTATATCACTGCGGTTTCCTTGATGCCCCAGTTCTTGATTGTGGCGTGGAACGTGCCGTTTTTCTTCGGCGGTACCTCGTTGTTAATCGTAGTCGTGGTCATCATGGACTTCATGGCCCAGGTGCAGTCGCATCTCATGTCGCATCAGTATGACTCAGTGATGAAGAAGTCCAACCTGAAAGGCTACGGTAGCGGCGGTATCATGCGCTGAGGCGCCGTCCACCCCTATTTAGTTAGAGAGGGCGCGCCGCGAGCCGGTTTTTGGAGAAAGATCGATGAAAGTTCGAGCTTCCGTAAAGAAAATGTGCCGTAACTGCAAGATCATTCGTCGCAATGGCGCTGTCCGCGTCATCTGCAGCGAGCCACGGCACAAACAACGCCAGGGTTAATAGCCTGGGTTGTATTAAGCGGGTGCCAGCATACCCCTTGCCTTAGGGCAATTGATGGGGTATGCTGTTGCGCCTTTTGTAGATGAATAAACGAGCAAGCCGCTCAAATTTCGGAGTAAGCTGATGGCCCGTATTGCAGGCGTCAATATCCCGGACAACAAGCATGCGGCGATCTCGCTGACCTATATCTTCGGGATTGGCCGTACCCGTGCTGAGCACATCTGTGCAGCAGCCGGTATCGCGCCTACTGCCAAGATCCAGGATCTGTCTTCTGAAGAAGTCGACACCCTGCGTTCTGAAGTTGGCAAGTACACCGTAGAAGGTGACCTTCGTCGTGATGTTACGCTTAACATTAAGCGTCTCATGGACTTAGGTTGCTACCGTGGTCTGCGTCATCGTCGTAGTCTTCCGCTGCGTGGTCAGCGGACTAAGACTAACGCGCGCACCCGTAAGGGCCCGCGTAAGCCGATCCGCAAATAACACGCACGTTCTGGCGTAAAGACAGGAATAGACATCAACATGGCTAACCCGCGTAGTAACCGTAAAAAGGTTAAAAAGCAGGTAGTGGATGCGATTGCGCATATCCATGCCTCTTTTAACAACACGATCGTGACGATCACAGACCGCCAGGGCAACGCTCTTTCTTGGGCGACTGCCGGTGGTTCGGGTTTTCGTGGTTCTCGCAAGAGCACCCCGTTCGCTGCTCAAGTGGCAAGCGAACGTGCAGCAACTGCTGCAGCCGAGTATGGTGTGAAAAACGTAGATGTACTGGTTAAAGGCCCAGGTCCCGGTCGTGAATCCGCCGTGCGCGCACTGAATGCCGCCGGCTTCCGCGTGCAAAGCATCGTAGACGCGACGCCCATTCCCCATAATGGCTGCCGTCCGCCTAAGAAACGCCGCGTTTAAGGAGACAGATTCATGGCTCGTTATATTGGACCGAAGTGCAAACTGTCTCGTCGTGAAGGCACCGACCTCTTTTTAAAGAGTGGTGTGACTCCCTTCGAGAAAAAGTGTAAATCCGAGCAGATCCCGGGTGTACACGGCCAGCGTCGTCAACGTCTTTCAGACTACGGCTTGCAGCTTCGCGAGAAGCAAAAAGTACGTCGCATGTATGGCGTACTCGAAAAACAGTTCCGTAACTACTACAAAGAAGCCGCTCGCCTGAAAGGCGCGACCGGTGAAGTATTGTTGCAGTTGCTCGAATCCCGACTGGATAATGTCGTCTACCGCATGGGCTTCGGCTCGACTCGCTCTGAAGCGCGTCAGCTGGTCAGCCACAAGGCGATTTCCGTGAACGGCCGCACCGTTAACGTAGCTTCCTATCAAGTGAAGCCGGGTGACGTTGTTTCCATTCGCGAAAAGGCGAAAAACCAAGCTCGTATTCAAAGCGCGTTGTCCATTGCGGCCAACCGTGGCGATATCGCTTGGATCGAAATCGACGCCAAGAAGATGGAAGGCACTTTCAAGGCTCTGCCTGAACGCGGTGACCTGTCTGCCGACATCAACGAAAACCTGATCGTCGAGCTGTACTCCAAGTAAGCAGCATTTCTGTTTCTTGTCGATCTGGTGGCGGTTTAACCCCCGCGCCAGATCGTACCGAGTACCAAGTATCCGTTTGGCAGCCTGAAAGGTGTTCATATGCAGCGTTCAGTGACAGAGTTTCTCCGTCCTCGCGACATCAAGGTCGAAGAAATCAGCGCACATCACGCCAAAATCGTGCTCGAACCGTTCGAGCGTGGCTTTGGTCACACCCTGGGGAATGCACTACGTCGCATTCTGCTTTCTTCTATGCCCGGCTGTGCCGTGGTAGAGGCTGAAATCGCCGGCGTCGAGCATGAATACAGTGCGCTCGAAGGGGTGCAGGAAGATGTCATTGAGATCCTCCTGAACTTGAAAGATGTTGCGATCAAGATGCACAGCCGCGATGAGGCGGTGCTCACGCTGAACAAGCAGGGCCCAGCCGTCGTCACTGCTGGCGACATTGCGCTTGATCATAGCGTCGAAATCGTCAACCCGGACCACGTCATTGCTCATGTCAATGAAGGTGCCGAGCTGAAAATTCAGCTTAAGGTAGCGCTGGGTCGTGGCTACGAGCCGGCTGACGCGCGCGGCTCTGATGAAGAGACACGTGCTATTGGCCGCCTGCAGCTGGATGCCACCTTCAGCCCTGTCCGCCGTGTTTCCTACTCGGTTGAAGCCGCTCGTGTAGAGCAGCGCACCGATCTCGATAAGTTAATTATCGATCTGGAGACCGACGGTACCCTGGATCCGGAAGAGGCTATCCGTCGCAGTGCGACCATCCTGCAAGAGCAGCTGGCCGCCTTCGTCGACCTGGAAGCTGATAAAGAGCAGGAAGTCGAAGAGGAAGAGGATCATGTCGATCCAATTCTATTGCGCCCCGTAGACGATCTTGAGTTGACCGTTCGCAGCGCGAACTGCCTAAAAGCCGAGAATATTTACTATATCGGTGATCTTATTCAGCGCACAGAAGTGGAGCTGTTGAAGACACCGAACCTCGGTAAAAAGTCTTTGAATGAAATCAAAGATGTATTGGCGGCTCGCGGCTTGTCCCTTGGCATGCGGTTGGAAAATTGGCCACCGGCAAGCCTGAAGGACGACAAAGCCTCCGCGTGAGCGTCGACTTGAGTCCCAGTTTGGTAAGGAATTACAACCATGCGTCATCGTAAGAGTGGTCGTCATCTGAATCGCACCAGCTCGCATCGTCAGGCCATGTTCAAGAACATGTCTGTCTCGCTGGTCGAACATGAAGTCATTAAGACAACCCTGCCGAAAGCCAAGGAGCTGCGTCGCGTTATCGAGCCGCTGATCACCTTGTCTAAGCAGGATAGCGTTGCAAACCGTCGTTTGGCGTTTGCCCGCACGCGCTCTAAAGAAGCCGTCGGCAAACTGTTCAACGAACTAGGTCCGCGTTATGCCGAGCGTCCGGGCGGTTACGTCCGTATTCTCAAGTGCGGTTTCCGCACCGGCGACAACGCGCCTATGGCGTTCGTTGAGCTAGTTGACCGTCCGGTTGTTGAAGAAGCCGCTGCAGAAGAGTAATCCTCTGCGCCAGAGCCTCTTTGGTAGCGAATGAAAACCGACCCCTAGAGGGTCGGTTTTTTTATAAGCTAAATTATCTTCTCTTTTCTACGCTTAATGGCGTATTAATCACCTATACTCGGCTTATTATTAAACCTCGTGAGCGGCGTCATCCCGCCGGGTAAAGCCTTGCGTTGTTCCTAAAGTGTGGCATGGTAGTAAAGCTTTAGCAGGATGATTAAACAGACGTTAGAACTAGCGCATTGATAACAAGCAAGGGGCAGGTATGCATGCGAGGATAAAGAGCGCTGTAAGGGGAGCATCGACGATAGGGTTCCTGGGTATGCTAATGCTGCTCCTACTCGTGATGGTCACCGCTGCGCATGCTGACAACCCGCGCTACGCGGGTATTGTCGTGGATCTGGACAATGGCGAAGTGCTTTACGCCGAGAATATTGACGATCAGCGTTACCCTGCGTCCCTCACCAAAATGATGACGCTCTATCTCACCTTTGAAGCATTAGAAGAGGGTACGCTGCGCCTGGATCAACCCTTGCCTGTCTCCGCTTATGCAGCCGCCAAGCCTGCTGTTAAACTGTGGCTGGCTGCTGGCAGCTCGATTCCCGTGGATACTGCCATTCGCGCACTCGCGGTTCGATCTGCTAATGACGTTGCCGCCGTGGTCGCCGAAGCCCTGGGCGGCAGTGAAGCACATTTTGCGCAAATGATGACCACCAAGGCGCGCGAGCTGGGCATGCACGCCACTACCTTTCGCAATGCTTCCGGTTTGCCTGATGATGGCCAAATCACCACGGCTCGTGACATGCTAACGCTCTCGGTACGCGTGATGCAGGACTTCCCCCAGTATTACCACTACTTCGGCTTGCAAGAATTCACCTACCGCGGCACCCGGCATACCAGCCACAATCGCTTAGTGCGTGACTACCCGGGCGCCGATGGTCTAAAAACCGGTTTTATTCGTGCCTCTGGCTTTAACGTGGCGACCACCGCAATGCGCGGTAACCGGCGATTAGTCGGTGTTGTGATGGGCGGTTTTTCATCCCAGTCTCGGGATACCCACATGGCCAACCTACTCGACCGCAGCTTCCTGCGCGCATCGCTGCGTGACCAGCAAAACTGGATGGGCGACACCGATTTCTCGCGCGAATTTATGGCCTTTGCGCCCCCTGCACAGCCGGTTGCACCACCACAACCTGCACCACAGCAACCTCTCTTGGCGGTGGTCGAAACCACTACCTTGTCGCCAGTGGCCAGTACCACCCCCTCGACACCGGTGGTTGACCTTGACGAGCAGCTAGCCGATATAGTCACTATTCAGCGCCCCCCTGCCGTCAGCGAAGAGCCGCAGCCTGACCCTCTACAAGCGTTTATTGAGCGCGAACGTGAGATGGCTGCCGCCAATAATGAAGCGGGCGGCGGCTGGGGTGTGCAAGTCGGCGCGTTTAGTCGTGAAGCCCAAGCGCGGCAATTAGCCCAGCAAGCGGCTCAACGCATCGCCCAGAGTTTAGGCGGGCGCGTTGCTGTGGACACCGTAGAGGGCCAAAACCCGGTTTATCGCGCCCGGCTAATGGCGTTGGACGAGCAGCGCGCTCGCCAAGCCTGCCGCGAGCTGCACTCCCAGGGTATGGACTGTATGGTCGTTAACGCCAGCTTATAAGCGGGTGGGCCGCGATCACCCCGCCAATGGCTAATTGGCGGGGTTTTTCTTTTTTGGCATTTTGTATTGACCAGTGAATAGGGAGATCGTGGTGACAACCTCGCTGAAAGGCATACTCTGCATGTGTTTGGGCGTTCTTTTTCTCGCCCTAGGCGACGCCGTTTCCAAGTGGTTAGGGGAAGTACACTCGCCGCTGCAGATTATTTTCTTCCGTGCCTTGGTATCGCTACCGCTGATTGCACTGCTTGCCCATTTTGCCGGTGGCTTACGCAAGCTGCGTACAAAACGGCCGGGCATCCATTTACTGCGCGGACTGATCTATACCGCCACCATGGTCTGTTTCGTATGGGGGCTAACGCTGCTACCCCTGGCAGAAGCCACGGCGATTGCCTTTGTGGCACCGCTGTTTGTGACCCTGCTTTCGGTGCCATTGTTGGGTGAGCGCATTGATCCACCGGTGCTGATTGCATCCTTGGTGGGGTTTGCGGGGGTACTGATCGTAGTGCGGCCCAACGGAGAGGCGTTTCAGGTGGGCGCGCTGGTATTGGTGGGCGCGGCGCTATTTTATGCGCTGATGATGATTACCGCCCGCCGCTACGGAGCCCGCGAACACCTCTGGGCGATGCTGTTCTATATGACTTTCGTGCCATTGGTAATTACCGCACTAACGCTGCCCTGGGTGTGGCAAACGCCTCAGCCCTGGCACTGGGTAGGTTTTTTCGCTTCCGGCATATTGGGCGTTGCGGCCACCGCTTTTATCACTCTTGCCTTTCGCTTTGCTCCTGCGGCCATCGCCGCGCCGTTTGATTACACCGCCATGCTCTGGGCGGTGCTGTTGGGTTGGTGGTTCTGGGGCGAAATGCCGGATCTCTGGGTTTGGGTAGGCAGCGCCTTGATAATGGGCAGCGGGTTAGCGGTGGCGTATCACGACCGGCGTACGAGCCTGAAACGTCGTCCAACGGCTTAAACACAGGTTACTTTTTGATCCAGGTCACGGAAGCCGTGGGCTTGCCAAAACGGCGGGTTTGGGCTGGTTATAATCCAGGCCTTTCATCGCAGCTCGCTGCGAGCCATCGTCCTGATCACGGTGACCATCTATGCAAGCCCCCGAACGACTGAAGCAAGCTCCCGAACTCCTTTCCCCTGCTGGTACCTTCAAGAACATGCGTTACGCCTTTGCCTATGGGGCCGATGCGGTTTACGCGGGGCAGCCGCGCTACTCTCTACGGGTGCGCAACAACGATTTTAAAATTGATAACTTACATCGTGGTATCGAGTACGCCCATGCCCGAGGCAAGCAGTTTTACGTCGCTTCCAACATTGCCCCTCATAACAGCAAGCTGAAAACCTACCTACAGGATATGGCGCCGGTGATCGAGGCAGGGCCCGATGCGCTGATTATGTCGGATCCCGGTTTGATTATGATGGTGCGTGATCGCTGGCCCGATCAACCCATCCACCTCTCGGTGCAATCGAACGTCGTCAACTGGGCTGCCGCCCAATTCTGGCAGCGGCAGGGTATTAGCCGCATCATTCTATCTCGTGAGTTGTCACTGGAAGAGATCGGCGAAATACGTGACAAGTGCCCAGGCTTAGAGATCGAAACCTTTGTTCACGGCGCACTGTGTATCGCCTATTCAGGGCGTTGCCTGCTGTCGGGTTACTTCAATCATCGCGACCCTAACCAAGGCACCTGCACCAACGCGTGTCGCTGGAAATACAACACCATAGCGGCAACCCACGATGACACGGGCGACTTAATAGCCGCCCAAGGAAGTGGTAGCGCTGCGGTCGACAGCCCAGACGAGCTCTCGGCGCTGATTGAGGACGTTTCCCGCCCCGGCAAGCTGATGCCTGTCTATGAAGATGAGCACGGCACCTACATTATGAACTCCAAGGATCTGCGCGCGGTGCAGCATGTCGCTCGGTTGACGCAAATGGGCGTGGCATCGCTAAAGATCGAGGGGCGCACCAAGTCCCATTATTACGTCGCGCGTACAGCGCAAGTCTATCGGCAAGCTATTGATGACGCCGTCGCTGGGCGACCCTTTAATAAACGGCTAATGGATGAGCTGGAAAACTTGGCGAATAGAGGCTACACCGAAGGCTTCTATCAGCGCCATGTCCACGGTGAGTTCCAACGCTATGAGCAGGGGCACTCCATTGGCGTTCACCAACAGTTCGTCGGTGAAGTACTGGGGTTTGACCCGGCTCGTGGCACCTTGGAAGTCGAGGTGAAAAATCGCTTTGAAGTGGGGGATGGCATGGAGCTTATGCTGCCAGGTGGCAATCACCGCTTCGTGCTCGAACATATCGAGAACTTACAAGGCGAAGCGCAGAGCGCAGCACCTGGTTCTGGGCATCGCGTGCGAATCCCCGTTCCCAAGGTCAGCATTACCCCTGAACAGCTTGAGTTTGCGCTGTTAATGCGTGATCTCAAGCCTTCCAGAGCAGCACAACCTGAATCGTTAGGGGTAGCGATCAGCTAAACGCATAAACGTCCATTGCAAGCACACCGTGCTCCACGCTGTGGTGCAGCTGTTTTGCGTTACCTCCTGCCCCCATGGCCACCAGCAACGGCTGGAAGTGTTCAGAGGTCGGGTGGTTCTCCTGCGCATAGGGTGCGCGCTCCCAGCTAAGCAGCGCTTCACGATCATTGGCGATAAGGCGCTCGCTTACCCAAGTGGCAAATTTATCTACCCAGGCGGGCACAGGGCTCTCCTGGGGCATGATTTCATACAGGTTATGGGTCAGGCTGCCCGAGCCGATCACCAAAATCCCCTCTTCCCGCAGAGCCGACAGGCGCTCGCCCAGCGTGACCAGCTCCGCATTGCTCCAGCGCACCGGAAGCGACAGCGAAACAACCGGCACATTGGCGTCGGGAAATATCAATGAAAGAGGCACCCAGGCGCCGTGATCCAGGCCGCGCTCTACCCGCTCGGCGCCCAGTAACACGGCCAGCCGTTCAGCCAGTTCCGGCTCACCCGGGGCGGGATATTGGCACTCGAAAAGCGCCCGTGGGAAGCCGCCAAAGTCGTGAATGGTTTCTGGTTTGGCGCTGATGCTGACCTTGAGCGCCAGGCTCTCCCAGTGCGCTGAGACCACTACCACCGCCTTGGGCGAAAGCTGCCTGCCCAGTTCGCGTAGAAAGGCATGAGCCGGGGTTTTATTGAGGGCCAGCATGGGCGAACCATGGGAAATAAACAGGCTAGGTAACATGAGTGAGTCTCCTCAGCAGCATGGCCAACGCTGGCGGTAAGCAAGCGCTGGCAATAGGGTTAGGCGATAGTTTTAGGCGATAGTTTTAGGTGTTAGGCGAATCGGTTGCTTAACACCCAGCGGCCGCTGCCCAGGCCCGCTTGCACGATTAACGCCAGCGTCCAGAACACCGGGAATTCCCAACCGCCGCCGGTATTTGAGAACATCCAGCCGTTGCCAAGATGCACCCAAGCAGCGCCGAGCAGTACCGGCACCAGTGCCAGGCTCACCCAGCGGGTGTAAACACCCAGAATCAGGGCGGCTCCACCGCCCACTTCCGCGGCAATGGTCAAGTAGGCCAGAAACCCTGGTAAACCCAGTGATTCAAAATAGCCGACGGTGCCCGGTAGGGTAAATACAAACACCTTGAGCAAACCGTGGGCAAGAGCCATCACACCCAGTGCGACGCGCAGTAGCGAGATGGCCTGGGGTTGTAAAGAGTGCTGTACAGAGGGCTGTAGAGAGGGGGCAGAGTGAGTATGCGTTGTCATCGTAGTAGCTTCCATCGAGTGGTTGATGACGCTACTTTACAGCCGGATCAGATCGAGATAATCAGCGTATTTTGCACATCACTGTTGCGTTATTGGCGATAATCCAATGTTTTGCTCCCAAATCGGCGGATCACCCCATGCCTCGGTGAGCAGGTCGATGAAGCGCTCCACCTTGGCGGGCAGGTAGCGCCGGGCGGGGTAGAGCGCGTGAACATCGAGCCGTACCGCTGGCTCATTAGTTAAGATGGGCACTAAATGCCCGCTGGCGATACTCTCTGTGACCAGAAAGCTGGGCTGCTGAGCGATGCCCAGGCCAGCTTCCGTGGCGTGGGTGAGTACATCGCCGTTATTGCTTTCCAGTGGGCCATTGACCGTCAATGACTGCGTGGCAATCTTCCAGTCAGCGCTCTGTTGGCCGCTGCGGTAGCGTAGGCAGTGGTGCTTGGCAAGGGCTTGAACGCTGTCGGGTTCACCGTGGTTGGCAAGATATTCAGGCGAGGCGCAAAACAGTAGGCGGCACCGCGTCAGTCGGCGCGCCACCAGGCTGGAGTCGGGCAGGCTGCCGATACGGATCGCTACGTCGTAACCCTCTTCCAGCAGGTCGACACGGCGGTCGTTCAAATCCAGGCGCACTTCCAGCGCCGGGTGAGTGTGCATAAATTGCGCGACGAGTGGCGCTAGGTAGCGGGTGCCAAAACTCATCGGCCCATTAACGCGCAGCCGCCCACGCACATCGCTGGTACCTTGGCCCACCTCGGCGGCGGCCTCATCGAGCGCTTGCAGTATCCCTTGGGCGCGGACTAGATAGCGTTCTCCGGCCTCAGTGAGATGTAGTCGTCGCGTGGTGCGTTGTATCAGTCGCGCGCCCAATGTCTCTTCCAGTGCCATGACCTGGCGGGATACGCGAGTGCGGGAAATATCCAGCGCTTCAGCAGCGCGGGTATAGCTACCCAACTCGGCTACCCGCACAAAAGCGACGATATGCTCTAACTGATTCATGACGCCGAATCGGCTTGGAAAATCTGAAAAGCGCGCGCTGCCTGGTAAGGGTCGGGCTGGCCACAAATGGCTGATATCACCGCTAAACCGTTCGCTCCCGCGCGCTGTACGCTAATCGCATGGCTGGCTTTCAGCCCGCCGATGGCCACGCTGGGCAGTGGGCACGCCTTGACCAGCGCAGCCAAGCCACCAAAGCCGATGGGCTGGGCGTGATCTTGTTTGCTCTCGGTGGCAAACACCGGGCCAATCCCGACATAATCGAGTAGCTCAAACGGAGAGACTTGCAGTTGGGCGATAGTATTGATCGACAGGCCGATAATCGCTTGCTCACCTAGCACCCGGCGCGCTTGCTGAACGGCTGCGTCGCTCTGACCGACATGCAGGCCATCTGCCTGGCTTTCTAGTGCCACCTGCAAACGGTCGTTAATGATCAGCGGGACACCGGTGCCCGCCAGAAGCGCTTTTAACCGTTTGGCTTGGGCAATCATCTGTTCGTCGCTGGCATGCTTGTCACGCAACTGCACGATGGTGACACCGCCTTTTACCGCTGCCTCAACCGTTTGTTCCAAACCATGCTCTTGGCAGAGCGTGGCATCGGTGACCAAGTAGAGCGATAGATCAAGCGGCATGGATTGCCTCCAGTTGGGCATAAGTAGTGAGGTCGTCAGGGGTGAGTTGATACAGCGCATCCAGCAGTGCCACTTGAAAGCTACCAGGCCCGTTGGCGTGGCTGCCCGCACGCTCTCCTGTGACCGCAAAGCAGGCCAGTGCGGCTACCGTTGCACCCAGTGGGGCGTCGCGGTTGGCAGCCACAAATCCCGCCACTAGCGCGCTCAGCCCACAGCCAAGCGTTGTTACGCGGGGCATCAAAGGATGGCCACCGTTAATGCGGTAGTGCTGTGTGCCGTCCGTCACCCAGTCGCTTTCACCGGTCATCGCGACAATACAGCCGTGTTTTTGCGCTAATGCTATTGCAGCGTCCACGGCTTGGTCGGTGGCGGCTGTGGCGTCCACGCCGCGGCCTTGGCTAGCTAAACCGTTAAGGGCAAGAATTTCAGACGCATTGCCACGAACCACGCTGGGTTTAGCGGCCAGCAGCTTCGCGCACAGCGTTTGGCGATAGCGCGTGGCGCCAACGGCGACGGGATCTAATACCCAGGGAATGGCATGCTGATCGGCAGTCGCTGTGGCGGTGAGCATAGCGTCAGCCCAGTGGGCAGAGATCGTACCGATATTAATCGACAGCCCCGCGGAGATAGCCGTGAATTCAGCCACTTCTTCAGGCGCATGCAGCATGGCGGGCGACGCGCCGGTGGCTAACAGCAGGTTGGCAGTGCTGTTCATGGCCACATAGTTGGTCATGCAGTGAACCAGCGGTGTCACTGAGCGCAGCGTCTCAAGGTAATCGCCAAGCGGGCGTAGGGTCATAGCATCCTCCCGGCAGGGAGGTGGTAAGCGTTACCACGACTCCCTACGCCGGTGTTATCCGGTTCAGGTTCAAAGGGTGCTTCTCAGCCCAACCGTAACGGAGGGCGCCCCTGTCGAGGGATTACTATCCTTGCCTGAAGTAGCCCTGTAAAGCCCCGGATGCGGACGATAGCAATCTAACGAAACGAAATACGCGTACCGTAGGTAAGCATTTCATCAGGTGTCATCGCTTTACCCTCGACCCCAATCATCTCGTCACCACACTGGTCGGCGAAGGTTAGCACGCCGTGGGTCAAGCCCAGTTGGCCCAGGGTATCGCGGATTTCGCCCGTGCCCAGAAAAGTACTGACGTGGCCCTTGTTATCGCTCAGCTCAGACACGCCGTTAGCATGGTGAAAACGCACTTTGTAGATTCCATCCATCGACTCGACTTCAACAATCGGCGAAAAACCGTTGTGAAGCGCATTGGAAAGCTGTTTTAGCGTCAGGTGGTCACCCAGCGTCATATCGATCGCACTCATGGAAAACTCCTGTGGACGCCTCAAAGGTGGGGCATCACTCATGTTGCGGGAACTGCTTTTTGTAAAGCTTATGAAGAATAAGTGTAGGGTTTTTGTTTAGTATTGCCAGTGCGCTTATCGGCACCTCGATACGACACTGCCTACGTGCTTGTAAGGGCTGTTATTATGGCCATAAAGCCCCCATGGTAAGCGGTACGTGAAGCTCAATGGATTCAATGATCAACATCAGCGATAGGAGAGCAAAATGAGTTTTCAAGGCGAGCAGCATCCTGGCGTCGTGGCTACGCCGCCCCAAACTCAAGGGTTTCGTTTAAACCACACCATGCTGCGGGTGAAAGACCCTGAGCAGGCATTGGCGTTCTACTCAAAAGTGTTTGGTATGCAGGTGATGCGGCGGCTGGATTTCGAAGAGATGCAGTTCTCGCTCTACTTCCTGGCCAACCTGGAACCCAGCGACAGCGTTCCGGACGATGCGCAAGCGCGTACCGCCTGGACGTTTAGCCAGAAAGGGCTGCTGGAGCTGACCCACAACTGGGGGACTGAAGACCAGGAAGATTTCGCCTATCACGATGGCAATGCCGAACCCCAGGGCTTTGGGCATATCTGCTTCAACGTACCGGATTTGGCAGCGGCCCAGGCGTGGTTCGACGAGCATGACGTCACCTTCGTCAAACGCTCCGATCAGGGCAAGATGAAAGATGTTATCTTCGTTAAAGACCCGGACGGCTACTGGATCGAAGTGATTCAGGCAGACCTGATGGTGGGGAAGAGCGACTCTTGAGGCACGCCAATGGCTGAACTACTGTTCCGGCTGCGCCATGTGACCGACGAAGAGGCCATGGAGGTGCGTGACCTGCTCGCTGCCCATGGCTTTGATACCTATGAAACCCAGGCGGGCTTTTTCCGCCTGGGCGTTGACGCGATTTGGCTGCGCAATCCACATCAGCACGACGCTGCCATCGCGGCGTTAGAGGCCTACCAGGCGGAGCGCCTTGAGCGCGCCCAACGCGAGCACCAGGCGGCGGTTGAGCGGGGTGACGCGGAGACGCTGTGGCGTCGTTTGGCCGCTCACCCGGTGCAGGTCGTGTTAGTACTGCTAGCAGTGGGGCTTATTGCCGCCCTTACGCTGCTGCCGTTCCTGGGTATGTCGCGAAGCTAAGCGGCTGGCAGATGGCCGCGTTTGAGGTACATCATGACGCCATCATCACCGGCGGTAAGTGCCGGAGCAGAACCGCTGGGGTAGCGGCACCAGGTGCCTGCCGTGTAACTCTGTTCGCTATCGCTCAGTGTGCCTTCCAGAATCAAAAACTCCAGCCCGCCCAGCAGCGTGGGGTAGGTAATGGAGGTGCCCGCCGACCAGCGCTCCAGGCTGGTGCGCTCCTGCTTGTAGGTGTGCAGCATTTTATAGGCAATGCGCGGGCGTCGATCAGGCTGCCAGGGCAGCCGATGCGCTGGCACTGCCAACTGTAGCGTGTCGTTGGGGTCAAACTGGTGCAGTTTGACAAATATCAGCGCGCCTTCCTCGCCAATTTGCGGGGTATGGCCGGTGCCAATGGGGTTTCTTAAGTAGCTGCCCGCCGCGTAGCGCCCATGCTCATCGGCGAACACGCCTTCCAATACCAGAATCTCTTCGCCACCGCCGTGGGTATGCCGCTCAAACTTTGTATTGGGGGCGTAGCGCACAAGGCTGGTAGCGCGAGCAACTTCATCACCAATCCGGTCAAACATCATGCGCTCTACCCCCGCGCTGGGGGAATCGACCCACTGATACTCTTCCGGGGTAACACAGGCAAAGTGGCTAAAATCGGCGTTTAGACGCATGGGAAAGGGCTCTTCGCAGTGAAGGTAAGTGACGGGGGAGGGTGCTAGTCTCCTTATCGACAGCAAAAAATGCAACTTTCGGTTGTTTGATCTTCGTTATATCGCCATAAAAAACACCCCAACCATTGGATGAATATCCAACGATTGAGGTGCTGCAGTTCACGAAGGCGGCATCAGGTTGTCTGGCTGCTTGCTTAGGGCGCTTCAGTCAGCGCAGAAAGGATGTGGTGTGCCGCTTCAATGCGCGCCTGGTTGGGGTAGTTGCGGTTAGCCAGCAGCACAATGCCGATTTGCTCGCTGGGTACAAAAGCCACATAGCCACCAAAGCCGTTGGTAGCGCCGGTTTTGTTATAGAGCGCTTCCTGCCTGGGGGCTAGCGGTGGGGTTAAGCGGTTGGCGGGGTTGGGCTGCAAAATCATCTCAAGCGAGTTGCCTACCAGCAACTGATCGAGCGCCACCGGGTAGGCATAGCTTTCCCACCCCAGTCCTTGGGTCATATTGCCGACCTCAAAGTACCCCGTGCGCGTAGCGGCCAAGGCTTGGCTTAGTGGTTCATTAAGCTCAGCACCACTCATATTGGCTTCCACCAGCGTTAGTACGTCTGCGGCAGTCGATTTCAATCCGTAGGCTTGGGCATCCAGCATGCCTGGGTTCACCCGAATGGGTTCATCCTCTTTAGAGTAACCGTAGGCATAGTTCGCCTGCTGCGCTTCAGGCACCTGAAAGTAGCTATGCTCAAGCCCTAACGGGGTAAACAGCGCTTCCTCCATCGCCATCTCGAAGGGCTGACCAAGGCTTTGTGCGGCGAGATAACCGAACAGGCCCAAGCTCGGGTTGGAGTAGAGCCGATGGCTGCCAGGGGCGGATTCAGGCTGCCACTGGCGGTAGTAGTCGATCATCGTCTCTTCGCTTTGGACCGACTCAGGGAACTGCAGCGGCAGCTCGCCCGCGGTGTAGGTGGCCAGTTCCAGCAGCGTGATCTCATCGAAGGCGCTGCCTTCAAGTTCAGGCAGGTAGCGGCTGGCCGGGTCGGAAAGCGAGAGGGCGCCGCTAGCCTGGGCATAGCCAGCGAGTGAAGCCGTGAAAATCTTGCTGACAGAGCCGAGTTCGAATAGCGTCTCATCGGTGACCGGAATCCCCGCTTCTTGATTAGCGAGGCCATAATTAAAGTAGTGCTGCTGGCCGTTAATGCTCAGCGCAATCGCCATGCCTGGAATACGGTGCTCGGCCATCAAAGGCGCGATAGTATCGTTCACCAGGGCCTCAATATCGGCGCTTTCAGGCGTGCCGGAAGCCCATGCAGAGCCGTTGAGTAGAAGCGAACCTGTCATGATAAGGCCGCAGTTTGCTGCTAACATCTTACGCATACCAAAATCCTGTTGTGATTAATACCAAGAGAGGGCGGAGAGTTATTTCCAGACGCAAAGCCTGTGACAGGGGTTAACTTACGGCGCGCTGCGGCAATTCACAAACAGCGATATTTTGCATAAGCCATTAGAAAAATTTGGGGGTCAAGTTGGTGCGTCCCTACTTGCCGTTGAAGGCGCTGCGCGCGTTTGAGGCGTCGGCCAGGCATTTAAGCTTTACTCGCGCGGCAGAAGAGCTTCATGTGACCCAGGCGGCGGTAAGCCACCAGGTTAAGCTGCTCGAAACGCTGTTGAAAGTGCCGCTGTTCAAGCGTTTGCCCAGGGGGCTAATGCTTACCCAGGAGGGCGAACTGCTGCTGCCGGTATTGAAGAGTTCATTCGACCAGATAGCCCACACGCTGGAGCGGGTGGGCGAGAGCAGCTATCGGGAGGTATTAAACGTCGGCGTGGTGGGGACTTTTGCCGTCGGCTGGTTGCTGCCGAGACTGGGAGACTTTCAGCGCCAGTACCCTTACGTCGATTTACGGCTCTCCACCCATAACAACCGCGCGGATATTGCCGGCGAAGGGCTGGATTTTGCGATCCGCTTTGGCACAGGGGCCTGGCATGGCACCGCGGCGCAGCCGCTACTACCGGCGTCACTCTCGGTAATGTGCATACCTGATATCGCCGCGCGGCTTAACACCCCAGCCGATGTGCTGGGGGAAACCTGGCTGCGCTCTTATCGCGCCGATGAATGGACAGAGTGGCTATTGGCGGCAGGGCTACCACGCAGCTTTCCGATGACCAACAGCATTGTGTTTGACTCTTCCATCGCCATGGTGGAAGCAGCCCTACAAGGGGCAGGCGTGGCGCTGGCGCCACCGCTGATGTTTCCCCGCCAACTAAACAGCGGCGCACTGGTACAGCCTTTCGACACCGCTGTCAGTCTGGGCGGTTACTGGCTGACTCGCCTGCAGACACGCCCCGAAACCCACGCCATGGCGTCCTTCCGGGAATGGCTGCTCACGGCCATTAATGCCTGAGCAGCACTATTGACGTTAACTGCTTAGTGGCTGTGACCATGATCATCGTGGTCGTGGTCGTGGTCGTGGTCGTGGTCGTGGTCGTGGTCGTGGTCGTGGTCGTTATGACCCGGCTGGGCCAACGCGTCGTGCAGCACGTGGGCATTGTGGCGCATCATACCCAGATAAGTGCTAGCTTCACCCTCTGCTGCCAGCGCATCGGCGTAGAGCGTGCCCGCAATGGGCAGGCCGGTCTCTTCGGCGAGCTGGGTGATGATCGATTGGTTGGTCATGTTCTCGTGGAACAGCGCCTTCACGTTCTCCTGCTCAATCACATCCACTAGCGCCGCCATGCTGGCGCCACTGGGGTCGGCTTCCGTGGAAAGCCCTACCGGAGAGAGGAAGGTCACCCCGTAGGCGCTTGAGAAGTAGCCAAAGGAGTCATGGCCGGTAATCACGCTGGTGGAGGCCGGGATCTCGTCAATCAGCGCACGAATCTCGTCGTCTACTTCGGCCATTTCCTGTAAATACTGCTCCGCATTGGTGCGGTAGGCATCAGCGTTATCGGCGTCGGCGGCGATTAAGCCATCGCGGATATTGGCGATATACACCTCGGCTTGATGCATATCCTGCCAAGCGTGAGGGTCTTGATTGCCATGGTCATGCCCCGCGTGCTCATCGGCATGCTCTTCGTGGTCATGGTCATCGTGCCCATGGTCGTGCTCGTCATGATCATTATGGCCGTGCTCTTCATGTGCAGCGAAAGAGAGCGGTTCAATACCATCGGTCGCGGTGACCATCGGCCCGTTGTAGTCGCTGGCGCTAATCAGGCGCTCCATCCAGCCCTCAAACAGCAGACCGTTGAAAACGACTAAATCGGCATTGGCCAGGGAGCGTGCGTCGCCAGGGCTGGGGGAGTAAACGTGGGCATCGCCATCGGCAGCCACCAGCGGGGTCACCTCGACATGCTCGCCGCCTACGTTTTCCACCATATCCGCCAGGATAGAGAAACTGGTCACCACCTGAACGCGCTCATTAGCCATGGCAGCAGGCAGAGCCAGCAGCGCGGAAACACCGACTAACCAGCGCGAAGGCCGAGATGATAAATAGGCAAGCGACATACAACACTCCTTACGATAAGCATGAAGACTGATAATTAAGCCCCTTGCTCCACTTCAAGCGGCGTTGTTTTACGCCGCAGCTTGGCTGTCAAGCTGTGGTAGCGACCAAAAAGGGCCGAAAAGAGATAACCGAACCCCGCCAGCAGAATAATGCTCGGGCCAGAGGGGATATCCAGATGAAAAGAGAGCAGCAGGCCACCGGTGCTCGCTACCATGGCCAGCACAATCGCGATGCCGATCAAGCCCTCCAGGCGTTTGCTCCAAAAGCGCGCCGAGGTGGCGGGCAGCATCATCAGTCCCACCGCCATTAGCGTACCCAGGGTTTGAAAGCCGGCGGTTAGGTTCAGCACCAGCAGGCCCAGGAAAACGCTGTGTACCCAACCGCTGCGGCGGCTTTGGCCACGTAAAAACAGCGGGTCCAAACACTCCACTACCAGGGCGCGAAACACCACTGCCAGGGTCAGCACAATCAGCGTACTGATACCCGCGATTAGCAACAGCGCGGTGGAGTTGATCGCCAGAATCGAGCCGAACAGCACATGGGTAAGGTCAACGCTGCTACCGCCCAGCGAAATCAGCATCACGCCTGCGGCCAGCGAGATAATAAAAAAGCTCGCCATGGCGGCATCTTCGCGCTGGCCGCCCATTTTCGAGACCGCCCCCGCCAGCAGCGCCACCATTAACCCAAACAACACCCCGCCAATACTCATAATCGGCAGCGAAAAACCTGCCAGCAGGAACCCCAGCGCGACGCCGGGCAGAATCGCGTGGGCCATGGCATCGCCAATCAGGCTCATGCCGCGCAGCACCAAAAACACTCCCAGCGGCGGTGCAGCCAACGAAAGCGCCAAACCACCCACTACCGCGCGGCGCATAAAGCCGTAATCGAACGGGCTGACAAACCACGCATTAAGCAGATCCAGCATGGCGTCCTCCCATGGTAAACGGCACTACCTGAGCGGGTGCGTGTTGATGGGTCAGCGCACTGGGCGCCACCCAACGGCCATGGCCGCCGTTTAGCATCAGCACTTCATCGGCCAGGCGGCGCAGGTGATCCATATCGTGCAGCACGACAATGATCGTCGCGCCGTCGTCCGCCATTTGACGCAGGATGCGGATCAAAATATCCACGGTTTCGCTATCCACGTTGGCAAACGGCTCATCAAGCAGCAGTAGCTCGGCTTCCTGCATTAGCGTACGGCCGATCAGTGCACGCTGGCGCTGGCCACCGGAAAGTTCGCCCAGAGGGCGGTGGGCCAAGTGCGAAATACCCAGCCGCGCCATAATCTCGCGGCCTTTACGGTAGTGCCCTGCACAATAGCCGGTTAACGCGCCGTGGCTGGGCCAGCTGCCGGTCATGACTAACTCTTCCACACTCATCGGGAAGGTGAGATCCAGCGCCAACTGCTGTGGCAGCCACGCCCGGCGCTCTTTCGCGACGGTGCAGACCACCTCGCCGCTAATAGGCCGAAGTTCACCCATAATGGCCTGAATCAGCGTGCTTTTACCGGCGCCGTTAGCGCCGATCAGCGCGGTAATCGCACCCGGCTTAAAGTCGCCCTCGATATGTTCCAGCACCGTGCGGCGCGCCTGGGCCAAGTGCAGGTTGTGCAGCTGTAAGCGTGATAAAGAGCGTTGACTCATCCTAACCACCCGCTAGCCCAAACCACCAAGCCCCACAACGCCAATAGCGGCACGGCAACAAACAGCAGCCGTTTAACAGCCGATAGCGACATCAAGGAGAAGTGACAAGGGCCCTCCTTGTTATGGCGGTGCGTATGCTCACTCATCAAGCGGCCTCGTATAATTTCAAATAGGTTATAACATAACGTTTGGCAAAGCCAAAAAATTGCTGAGTATTTTACTCGTTCACGCCGCGCTAGCAACGATAAAGCGCTAGCGGAAAACCGTCGCCAGCGCTTTAAGGGAATAACCGTAGGGTGTATCAATAGCGCCAGGTAGCACCTAGCTGCTGCGGCGCTACATGCAGCGCGTATTCACCGGGAATAGTGATCGGCCCCAGCGATAGATTAGCGGGTTGGAAGCGATTAATCGTAGAAGACGCCTGATTCGGCTGTGTCCAAATTTGTAGCTCATTGACCAGCATGCCGGTAGCAAAGTTGATAGCACCATCACTTTTTCTGCCATCGGCGGCAATCACTGCACCCGCCACGCCATTCACCACGAGTGAGCTCACCCGGGCGCCCCAGCCGCGGCGCTCACGCTCCGCTTGGGCGAGCTGTAAACCCAGTGCCTGCACGCCGCTTAAATCGCCACTGGCTTTCAAACGCTCATATTCGGCCAGTGCTGCGGGGTGCGGCTGGCGGTCGGTCAGCATACCACCCAAGGCCAGCGCTGATTTCACCACACCCACCCGTGCATCAAAGCGGTCATCTGGATCGCTCGCCTCGCTGGATTGGTAAGCGTTCACCGCCAGGCTGGTGGCGTAAATGCCCGACCAACCCCACTGCCAAATATTAGCGTGGCGTGCGCCGTCCTCAAACACATCATCGTACTCACTCCACTGCTCGCCGGTTTGTGCCTGGGTCTGGGCTTGTGCTTGTAGCGAGACAGGCAGAGTGATCACCAAGGTGGTAACCAATGCGGCAAAAAGACGAAAAGTATGCATGGTGAAGTGCCTATATAGGGGGAGCAGTCGCGCTAAGCGTAGCACGCAAAACAAATGAGACGTGGGGGGATTCAGGGGTGGCGAAGTATGACTAAGGTCAATGGTGCTGCGGGGTGAAGGATGGTTAGATGGGGAAAGACGATAACCAGGAGCGCCGCATGGATGACTTTTCGCCCAGTGACCTAAAAACCATTCTTCATTCCAAGCGTGCCAACCTCTATTACCTGCAACATTGCCGGGTATTGGTGAACGGTGGCCGAGTGGAGTATGTCACCGATGAGGGCAGCAAATCCCGCTATTGGAATATCCCTATTGCCAACACTACCTCGATATTGCTGGGCACCGGCACCTCGATTACCCAAGCGGCTATGCGTGAATTGGCGAAAGCTGGGGTGCTGGTGGGGTTTTGTGGTGGGGGCGGTACGCCGTTATTTGCCGCCAATGAGGTTGATGTGGATGTCGCCTGGCTGACCCCGCAAAGCGAATACCGGCCCACAGAGTACCTGCAATATTGGGTGCGCTTCTGGTTTGATGATGTAAAACGCCTGGATGCCGCCCGTGCGTTTCAGCAGGCGCGACTTGCACGCATTGAAGCGTTGTGGACAAGCCGCGTGATGAAAGACGCAGGTTTTAGTATTGCCACCGATCACCTGCATAGCTCGCTGAACCACCACCGTGAAGCAATCAACAAAGCCCCCAGCACCGTTGACCTACTGACCCTGGAAGCGCGTTTAACCAAAACGCTGTTTAAGCTGGCGGTTAATGCGGTCGACTACGGCGACTTCACCCGTGCCAAACGCGGTACCGGCACCGATCCTGCCAACCGCTTTCTCGATCACGGCAACTATCTTGCCTATGGTCTGGCGGCGACCGCCACCTGGGTACTGGGTATTCCCCACGGGCTTGCGGTACTCCACGGTAAAACACGCCGGGGCGGCTTGGTCTTTGATGTGGCAGATTTAGTGAAGGACGCGGTGATTCTGCCTCAGGCGTTTATTTCTGCCATGCGCGGTGATGAAGAGCAGGAGTTTCGTCAGGCCTGTATTGAGCGATTAACCCGCACCGAATCCCTCGATTTTATGATCGATACCCTCAAGGACGTCGCCCAAGCGCTGGGGAGTGGCGAAGCATGAACGTGCTGCTGATTTCCCAATGCAACAAAAACGCCCTGAAAGAGACGCGCCGCATCCTCGACCAGTTTGCCGAACGCCGCGGCGACCGCACCTGGCAAACACCGATCACCCAAGCCGGGCTGGATACGCTGCGAAAATTGCTGCGCAAGAAAGCGCGTAAGAATACCGCCGTTGCCTGCCATTGGATTCGTGGCCACGACCATAGCGAATTGATGTGGGTGGTGGGGGATGCCTCGCGGTTTAATATCCAGGGAGCAGTGCCGACCAACACCACTGCCCGCGATATTCTTCGCCGCCAGGATGAAAACGACTGGCACAACGGTGAAGATATTCTTCTGCTCACCGCCCTGGCAGCGCTACTGCACGACCTGGGAAAAGCCTGCGACGCCTTTCAGCAGCGGCTAAAAGGCAAACTTGAAGGTCGCAACTTATACCGTCATGAGTGGATATCGCTGCGCCTGTTTCAAGCATTCGTGGGGAACGATGACGACGCCACCTGGTTGGCGCGTCTGGCCGAAGGCAGCTATCAAGAGCAGGACTGGCTAGATGGATTAGAGCGCGACGGGATAGATGCCCCCACCTCATCGGTGTTTAGTCGCTTACCGCCGCTGGCTGCAGCGCTGGGTTGGCTGGTGCTTAGCCACCACCGGCTACCTTTAAAACCGCCGGAAAAAGTTGGCGAAAATGAAAGGCGCTGGGGCAGAGGAAACGCACCACTTCAGGCAGAACAACTGGGAGGATTGTTTGCTTCCATTCATGCCGAGTGGAACGAGATTCCCGAGACGCAAGACCCTAAACGCATCGAGCCCTACTGGCAGTTCAAGAGCGGATTGCCTGCTAGTACCCCACGTTGGCGTAAGCGAGCCCAAAAGCTTGCCACGCGGTTACAGGCTCGGCTACAAAATGGCGGGCACTGGCTGGAAAGCCGCTATGTCATGCACTTAGCCCGGCTTAGCTTAATGCTGGCTGACCACCACTACTCTAGCCTGGAAGACCTCCAGCATCGCGTGCGCGGCGAGCCCAACTACCCGCTGATTGCCAATACCGTGCGCAAAACCGGCAAGCCCAATCAGCTATTGGATGAGCATATCCTGGGAGTTGAAAAACATGCCGCCGCGGTCGCCCGTGCGCTACCCAGCGTTGACAGCCACTTACCACGTCTAGCGCGCCATAAAGGCTTCCGTAAACGCAGCAGTCACCCACGGTTTCGCTGGCAGGATAAAGCCTTTGATCTGGCCCAATCGCTTAGGGAACGTAGCCAACGGCAGGGCTTTTTTGGCATCAATATGGCGTCCACCGGCTGTGGTAAAACCTTAGCGAATGGCCGCATTATGTACGCGCTGGCCGACCCCCAGCAGGGCGCGCGCTTTAGCATAGCCCTAGGGCTGCGCACCCTAACTCTGCAAACTGGCCAAGCATTACGTGACCGTCTGCATCTAGGCGAAGATGAACTCGCCGTGCGGGTAGGTGGCAGTGCGAATAAAGCCCTGTTTGAGCACTACGAGCAGGAAGCCGAAGCTAGCGGCTCGGCATCCAATCAGGCGCTGATAGAAGAAGATGCCCACGTGGTGTTTGACGGCAATTTTGATAGCCACCCCGTGCTGCGTCGTTTGAGCGATGAGCCGGGCACCCGCGCGCTGATTGCCGCCCCCATTTTGGTATGTACAGTTGATCATCTTGTGCCTGCCACGGAGAGCACCCGGGGCGGGCGTCAAATCGTGCCCATGCTGCGCCTAATGAGCAGTGACCTAGTGCTGGATGAGGTCGACGATTTCGATATCAACGACCTGCCTGCGCTTACCCGGCTCGTCAATTGGGCTGGGCTGCTAGGTTCACGGGTACTGCTTTCATCGGCCACCTTGCCTCCTGCGCTGGTGGAGGGGTTGTATGAAGCCTATCGCAGCGGTCGTGAAGCCTTCCAGCGCCACCGCGGCGAGCCGGGATTAGCGACCGATATTTGCTGCGCCTGGTTCGACGAGCACGACCGGCAGCATCACAACTGCGCCAGTAGTGAAACTTTTCAGGCGGCTCACAACGCCTTTGCCAAGCGTCGGTTAGAGCGCCTAGCCAAAAGTCCAGTACGCCGCCGGGCGGATATTTTAACGTTACCATCACTGGGAAAACGCCCCGAAGAGATCAGGCCCGCGATAGCGACCCTGCTGCGCACTCATGCGCAAACACTCCATGAGCAGCACCACACGCTTGATCCGTATACAGGCAAACGCGTCAGCTTTGGCCTTATTCGTATGGCCAATATCGACCCCTTGGTGGACGTAGCCAGAGCACTTTTTCAGCAGGGCGCCTCTGAAGGTGTACGGCTACATCTGTGCGTCTACCATTCCCGCCACCCCTTGGTCATGCGCTCAGAAATTGAACGCCGGTTAGATAAAACACTGCAACGGGCTGAACCAGATCGCGTTTTCCAGCAGCCGGATATCCGCCGCCTGCTGGATAGCAGCGAAGAAAACGACCACCTGTTTATCGTTCTAGGTTCGCCGGTTACCGAAGTGGGCCGCGACCACGATTACGACTGGGCTATAGTAGAGCCTTCTTCCATGCGCTCAATTATCCAGCTAGCGGGCAGGGTGCGCCGCCACCGCGAACAAGCCTGCGAAGTGGCCAATATTTTGCTCTTAGAGACCAATCTAAAAGACCTTGAACGGCCGGGCGAACCTGCTTTTTATAGGCCAGGCTTTGAAACAAACGCTACTTGGCGTCTCAAAAACCACTCACTTAACACCTTGTTAACGCCGTTAACGCCGGATGAGTACCAGGTGATCGATGCCCGCCCCCGCGTGCTGGCGCGGGAAACGCTGCACGCCAAAGACAGCCTTGTCGATCTGGAGCATGAGCGGCTGCACCAGTTAATGATTGAACAGCCCGCCGAGCCGTTAACTAAAAAAGAGATAAGAATTGGTAAAACCCCCAAGCCGCCGCCCTTGGGAGCCTATAGCTGGCATGTGATGCCGCAACTGCATTTAACAGGTGTATTGATTCAGCGTGACCCATTTCGCAAGCAGCTTGAGCCTGAAATAACGCTCGCGCTGCTGCCCGATGAGGGCGGCGAAACCTGGACGCTGCACCGCGTAGACGACGGCGCAAGGCGAGGTGAAAAGCTCCACGTTCCGGTGGAGGAGAGCCTGCTGGTGCGGGTAGATCTAGCAAAAGAGCAGGGCGAGCGGATGCAACCCTGGGGAGCCAGCGACTATTTAACAGCGCTCGCCGACTTGGCGGAAGACTTGGATATCTCTCTTGATCGCGCCGCCCGTACCTTCGGCACGGTGACCGCCTCGGCTAGAAATCAGCGTTGGGGGTATCACCCGGTGTTGGGGTTTTGGCGGAGCAAGTGAAGGCCGGTGATAGACACCGGCCCGCTGCCTGGGCGGCAGCGCACATTACTCTAATGAAGAAACTTTTCTAAGCTGCCTGGGCGGCAACGTAGATAGGGTAGCGATACAGACAGTCAAAGTCATTTTATATTATAATTACTATAATGAAAAAACTGGTTGATGATTTTAAAATGATGACCTAGTATCAAATTAGCCAAGGGGTGGTAGCACACCACCTTGGCTGGCTTGAAACATATTTATGCGTCGTTGTTACCCAAATCTGCAGGGTCAGAGCAGATAGGAGGGTTCTGAGCATGATTGGCTATCATGTAAACATAATATTTTGAGGCCGACTTTTAGATCGGCCTGCCAGATGCCCCGAGGCGTATTGCCTCGGGGCTTATTTTGGCACGAATTTCAGTGATTCCCAAATTCGTAAGGATAAATAATGCCTACCATTCCTAGCGGAAGTTGGCAGCAACTCCGAGCATTGATCGAAGTCTTTTTAAAAGAGCGCTTCGATACAAAAGCGGAAAAGCTAGCTCCCGACGATCCAAAATACCAGGCATTGGTTGAGCAATTTCAATTCGATACCTGGATCAACGATGCGGCAAGGCGCGTTGGTCAACTGCAAGTCGTTACCCACTCGCTAAAACCTATCCACCCCGATGCCAAAGGCTCCAATCTTTACGCCCCACCCGAATCGCTACATGCCCACAACCTAGTGGGTAGTCATGTGCTACCCGCTGATTTTGCGGGCGATGTCGTGGGGAACGCCGCCGCCTTGGATGTATATAAGTTCTTGAAGCTGCAGTTCGAGGGAAAATCGCTGCTTGAGCGTGCACTAGAAAACGATAGCGAGTTTGCCAAAGCTTTAAGCGATAATCCCGAACAAGCCCAGGCGTGGATCAATGCCTTTGCCGCGATTACCGAACCGCGTGGCGAGCACGCCTCACATACCCGCGGCAAACAGCTCTACTGGCTGGTGGGTGATGATGCCGCAGAGCTAGAAAATGACGCCGATAACTTCCGTTTGCTAGCCCCGCTCTATGCCACCTCGTTGGCCCATCGTGTATTTCAAACCATTAACCATGACCGTTTTAGCGAAGAGGCCAAAGACTCACGCAAAGCCAAGCGGGAAGGTAAATACGCTGAGCAACCTGTGCACAGCTACCCCAACCTAGCCGTACAAAAAATGGGCGGCACCAAGCCGCAAAATATCTCGCAACTTAATAGTGAGCGGGGTGGTAACAATTATTTATTGGCATCGCTTCCGCCTAGCTGGAATGTGCGTGATATTCGCCCGCCGCTAAAAGTAGCCTCTGTGTTTTCTCACCCTGGTGTATTTGGCAGCCGGTCAGAAGTGCGCTCCCTTGTTAAAGACTTCAAGCGCTTTCTGGAGACCGACCCCTCCACGGATATGCACACCCGCGATCTGCGCGATGACTACACGGCCATGCTGATGGACGAGCTAGCGCTGTTTGCCATGCAGATGCATAGCCTACCTGCGGGTTGGAGCGACGATGAAAAATGTGAATTGGTCGCTGAAGAAGCCTTCTGGCTAGATCCTGGCCGCGCTGAAGAGGATGTTCCTTTTCGTGAAGCTCGAAACAGCGTGGAGTGGGCAGAAGAGATTCGCCACCGTTTTGCTAACTGGCTCAATGCGGCGTTGGGTGAAAAGCTCCCATTAGGCGATGTGGAATTTCGCCACTGGCAGAAAACATTGGCGAAAGATGCTACCCATCAACGCCTGCAGGATCGTGACCGTCGATGGATGGAAAGCCTAATGGAAGACTTACACAACCTGCCAGGAGGTGATGACGATGAGTGAAGTGAAAAACCTCCTGGTTCTACCGCGCTTGCGGGTACAAAACGCCAACGCGATTTCCAGCCCAATGACCTGGGGCTTTCCTGCCATGAGTGCTTTTGTAGGTTTGATGCATGCTCTGGAGCGGAAGTTAGCAGAGGCGAGTCTTCCCGTTTCGTTAGGTCGCGTTGGGGTTATTTGCCACGACTTTGAAGCCCAGGCCACTGAAGGTGGTTACATTCGTGGCTTTCACCTGACGCGCAACCCGGTGGACAAAACCGGTGGTACGGCAGCGATTGTAGAAGAAGGGCGTATCCATCTGGATATCACGCTGATCTTCGCGATTGATACCGGCACTGCAGAAAGCGAGCATGAGGATATCGCCCACCAAATCAGTGAGACTGTATCGGGCATGCGTATTGCCGGTGGCAGTGTGGTGCCCAATCGCAACGTGCCGAGCCATAAGCAGCGCCCGCAATGGGTCATGCTTGATGACAACGAAGATGAACGCTACAAGCAGTTCGCTCGACTGAAGCGCCGCTGGCTGCCGGGCTTTGCGCTGACCCTGCGCGATGACTACCTCACCGAACACCTCACAACGCTGCAAAAACACAACCCTGAGGCCAGTTTGCTGGATGCGTGGTTAGACCTCTCTCGTCTTAACCATGTTTGCACGTTAGAGAATGAAGGTGAACCCAACGAGAAGCCCGTTTGGCAGGCGCAGCGGCCCTATCGCGGCTGGCTTGTGCCGATTCCAGTTGGTTATGGCGCTATTTCCGACCTTTTCCAGCCCGGAGAAGTGGCTAACGCCCGCGATACCATGACCCAGTTTCGCTTTGTCGAAAGCCTCTACTCCATTGGTGAATGGGTCAGCCCGCACCGCATGAAGCAACCTGAAGACCTGCTTTGGTACGTTGATAACGACGAAGAAGCGGGGCTTTACCGTCTCAATAACGATTACCACCTTCGCGCCTCAGCACAGTAAACAAGGAGCTTTATCATGGCTAAAAACGATACCCTTAAAACCGCTTCCGTCCTCGCTTTTGAGCGCAAGCTCGACCCTTCCGATGCGCTGCTATACGCCAGCAACTGGGATAAGCGGCAAGATGAACAGCAATGGCAGCCGGTCGTGGTGCGTGAAAAATCGGTTCGCGGCACTATTTCCAACCGCTTAAAAGCGAAAGACCAAGATCCCGCCAAGCTGGATGCACAGATTGAAACCCCCAACCTGCAAACGGTGGATGTCGCCACACTTCCCCACGATGCTGACACCCTGGTAGCTCGTTTCACCCTTCGAGTGCTAGCCGGTGCCGGGACGCCCTCCGCCTGCAATAACGCCGAATACCAAGCCAAGCTGGAACAAGCCGTCGCCGCATATAAGCAAGCGCAAGGCTTCGGCGAGCTGGCCCAGCGGTACGCCAATAATCTCGCCAATGGGCGTTTTTTGTGGCGCAACCGTATGGGGGCAGAGCAAGTAGAGGTAAGTATTCGCCAACTGGCACAGGGCAAAGCCACTAAAGAGTGGAACTTTGATGCACTGTCGCTCTCGTTGCGGGCTTTCGAGGACACTGCTGAGCTTAAAGAGCTTGCCAGTGTTATCGCAGCAGCGCTGGCGGGTGAACAGCACTTACTGCTTGAGGTGGTTGCCTATGTGCGTATGGGTAGCGGCCAAGAGGTGTTTCCGTCCCAAGAGCTGATTCTTGATCGGGGTCGTGGCGATAAGAGCAAAACGCTTTATCACGTCAGCGATATTGCCGGTATTCACTCGCAAAAGCTGGGTAATGCCATTCGCACCATCGACACTTGGTACCCCAATGAAAACGATGATGACCTCGGGCCTATTGCTGTCGAGCCTTATGGCTCAGTGACCACCCAGGGCAAAGCGTACCGCCAGCCCAAGCAGAAGGCCGATTTCTACTCACTGCTGGATAACTGGATGATCAAGGATCAAGTGCCTACGAAGGAAGATCAGCACTTTGTGATGGCAACACTGATCCGTGGCGGTGTCTTCGGCGAAGCGGGGTAAGCCATGGATCACTATATTGATATTCGGCTTAGGCCTGACCCTGACTTTGCCCCGGCGATGCTGATGGGTGCGCTTTACAACAAGTTGCACCGGGCGCTATTCGACCTACAGGCAACGGATTTAGGCGTTAGCTTTCCAGGCCATAAGCATGGAGTCCGTGCTCGTACATTAGGTGATCACCTGCGTTTGCATGGCACTCAGGCACGGCTGGGGCAATTGATGGGCGCTGACTGGCTAACCGGCATGCGTGATCACACCCAAGTCAGCGAGGTGCTTGCCGTGCCCGCCAATTCTCAGCACTTCAACGTGGCGCGCAAGCAGTTCAATACGGGCAGCCCAAGCCGTGCCAAACGCTATGCCAAGCGGCATGACATTTCGGAAGATGAAGCGCAGCAGATTTATGCCAAGCTAGCGGCGCGGCGCATTGAGCTACCCTTCGTGCAAATAAACAGCCGCTCCACCCAGCAGCGCTTTAGCCTGTTTATTGAACACGGCAAGCCTCAGGAAAAACCGGTGGCGGGTTCGTTTAATCACTATGGCTTAAGCCCTGACGCCACAGTGCCGTGGTTTTGACCCTTTTTTCTAACATGAAAATAGGCGACCAATAATCAATCACTTAGCGGTGTCGCTCGAAAAAGGGTGATACCGCTTTTTTTGGCTAAAGCTCTTTAACAATCAGCACATTAATTTTGATATGCTCTTGTGCGCTGCCGCCCAGGCAGCTCAGAAATCCGGGTCATAATCTTTATTTGTAGGTACACGGTGCGCTGCCGCCCAGGCAGCTCAGAAAGCACTCGGCGGTATTCATCCAGCGCATGTTGCGTGCGCTGCCGCCCAGGCAGCTCAGAAAGCTGGCTCTTGGGGGAGAAGAAGCGCGGGGAGGTGCGCTGCCGCCCAGGCAGCTCAGAAAACTAACGTTTATTAGGTCCTAGCCAAATTAGCGTGCGCTGCCGCCCAGGCAGCTCAGAAATGGAATCATATTATTAAGCGTCGCTTAGATATGTGCGCTGCCGCCCAGGCAGCTCAGAAACACATAACGGTAACCGCTAACGGCGAGGCCATGTGCGCTGCCGCCCAGGCAGCTCAGAAACTAACAACGTCTGCGTAAGCATTCATTGCAACGTGCGCTGCCGCCCAGGCAGCTCAGAAAGACATAACGGTAACCGCTAACGGCGAGGCCATGTGCGCTGCCGCCCAGGCAGCTCAGAAATCAGTCTGTCAGGAATACCGCAAAAGTGTTTTGTGCGCTGCCGCCCAGGCAGCTCAGAAAGCCCCGGCCGTGTTGTTCAGGTGAACCTGCCCGTGCGCTGCCGCCCAGGCAGCTCAGAAACAAGGCAATCTCCGCGATATTCCAAATATCCTGTGCGCTGCCGCCCAGGCAGCTCAGAAAAAGGGTGCCGCTGGCACCGGCATCACCGATAGGTGCGCTGCCGCCCAGGCAGCTCAGAAAACCATCGGCGGCGCCGTCACGATGACGTTTGCGTGCGCTGCCGCCCAGGCAGCTCAGAAACATCCACGACGCCGCGATGCTGCGTATGACCGGTGCGCTGCCGCCCAGGCAGCTCAGAAATTGTGGACATCATGAACCTTGACGTTGCCGCCGTGCGCTGCCGCCCAGGCAGCTCAGAAATCGATTTTGTATTCAATGTGAGGGTCGCGTTCGTGCGCTGCCGCCCAGGCAGCTCAGAAAATGGTCAGCGTTCGATTACCCTGGGTAACCGTGTGCGCTGCCGCCCAGGCAGCTCAGAAAAAGTGGCGCAACCGCTGCAGATGGCAGCATCGGTGCGCTGCCGCCCAGGCAGCTCAGAAAAAGCTGGCTGAAAAGAGCGGGCTGCCCTACGGGTGCGCTGCCGCCCAGGCAGCTCAGAAAAGACTGCATTTCGTGCTCCATGCGCGCTTCTGGTGCGCTGCCGCCCAGGCAGCTCAGAAACTGCCAGCACTAACCCTGACTCCTGGCGCAAGTGCGCTGCCGCCCAGGCAGCTCAGAAAAATGTCGCTAGCCAGAAATTCAGCAAACTCCAGTGCGCTGCCGCCCAGGCAGCTCAGAAAAGCAATCCGGCGGGCTTGGCCTCGATTCGCTCGTGCGCTGCCGCCCAGGCAGCTCAGAAATGACTGCATTTCGTGCTCCATGCGCGCTTCTGGTGCGCTGCCGCCCAGGCAGCTCAGAAACTGCCAGCACTAACCCTGACTCCTGGCGCAAGTGCGCTGCCGCCCAGGCAGCTCAGAAAAATGTCGCTAGCCAGAAATTCAGCAAACTCCAGTGCGCTGCCGCCCAGGCAGCTCAGAAAAGCAATCCGGCGGGCTTGGCCTCGATTCGCTCGTGCGCTGCCGCCCAGGCAGCTCAGAAATGAACGCCGCGCTGAACCTCGCCCCATGCTTTGTGCGCTGCCGCCCAGGCAGCTCAGAAAGCTAAAGCAAATGGGTTCACCAGCCCGGCAACGTGCGCTGCCGCCCAGGCAGCTCAGAAAGTCCAGGGCATCAAAGAGCGACTCGCGTATTTGTGCGCTGCCGCCCAGGCAGCTCAGAAAAGTACGGTTATTCGACAAATAACCGGCAGGGTGTGCGCTGCCGCCCAGGCAGCTCAGAAATAAGCGATCGGCTTTTCCCATTCGTTAACCGTGCGCTGCCGCCCAGGCAGCTCAGAAATATTTTACCGAAGGGCTTGAGCGTTGAGAAGTGTGCGCTGCCGCCCAGGCAGCTCAGAAAGAAAAACTCAGAACACACCGGCCCGAGGCCGAGTGCGCTGCCGCCCAGGCAGCTCAGAAATTTGCGCCTAGCGGCGCTGTGTTTGGCAATAGGTGCGCTGCCGCCCAGGCAGCTCAGAAAATTAGTAAAATTCTGAAAGAGTCAATTGCGGGGTGCGCTGCCGCCCAGGCAGCTCAGAAACGCCAAACCACCCAACAACTGGGCAGCATGATGTGCGCTGCCGCCCAGGCAGCTCAGAAATAGCATGGGTGCGCCGGAGATCAGCATGTCTGGTGCGCTGCCGCCCAGGCAGCTCAGAAAAGGATGTAGCCTTTGCGGGTGAGCTCGCGGAAGTGCGCTGCCGCCCAGGCAGCTCAGAAAGACTGGCGGGATGATTGCGCCCACAACGAGCAGTGCGCTGCCGCCCAGGCAGCTCAGAAATGTGAGCGAGATGCCTCCGCTGGTGACCTGATGTGCGCTGCCGCCCAGGCAGCTCAGAAAGATACGTTCGACGAGCCAGAAGACACGATCATGTGCGCTGCCGCCCAGGCAGCTCAGAAAGCCCAGGAGGACGCCACCCCATGAGCTTTGATGTGCGCTGCCGCCCAGGCAGCTCAGAAAAGGTTGTGCCAGCGTTTGTGCTGCTGGCGTGGGTGCGCTGCCGCCCAGGCAGCTCAGAAAAGCGCCAACGGCCACCAGCCAGGGCTGCCCAAGTGCGCTGCCGCCCAGGCAGCTCAGAAATGGTCGCCTGTCCATGGCTCGCCTGTGCGGGGGTGCGCTGCCGCCCAGGCAGCTCAGAAAAAAAACGTCTCAACTGCTGGAACGCTTTTCCTGTGCGCTGCCGCCCAGGCAGCTCAGAAATGGACAAGCTAGCCGTCGCGTTAGGCGTTTCAGTGCGCTGCCGCCCAGGCAGCTCAGAAATACGTGGCCGCCCACGGCTGCGAAACCAAAGAGTGCGCTGCCGCCCAGGCAGCTCAGAAAGTCGCGTTTGGCGGCGGCTTTAGTGATGTAGTGTGCGCTGCCGCCCAGGCAGCTCAGAAAAATATGAAGCAGCATACTGATTTCAACGACTTGTGCGCTGCCGCCCAGGCAGCTCAGAAATGGGCGCCGGTTTGTTTTTTTTCCTTTACTTGGTGCGCTGCCGCCCAGGCAGCTCAGAAATGTCGTGGTAGGCAGGTCAAGGCAAAACACCCGTGCGCTGCCGCCCAGGCAGCTCAGAAACGCATAGGGGAGACGCGGTTAGCCCGCTGGGATGTGCGCTGCCGCCCAGGCAGCTCAGAAAACCGTAATGGGCTGCAATCCCGGCTTTTTTGTGTGCGCTGCCGCCCAGGCAGCTCAGAAATGCAGGCGCTGGGTTTCCAGCACCCGCTCCGCGTGCGCTGCCGCCCAGGCAGCTCAGAAATGAAAAATCCCCACCAGGATAAATTGTGTTTTGTGCGCTGCCGCCCAGGCAGCTCAGAAATTCGCCTGTCCAGCCAGTCCAACCGCGCTTAGGTGCGCTGCCGCCCAGGCAGCTCAGAAATTCGCCTACGAGAACATCGACGACGCCTGGCAGTGCGCTGCCGCCCAGGCAGCTCAGAAATTCCCTAACCATCGTGTCAATCATGGGTAGTAGTGCGCTGCCGCCCAGGCAGCTCAGAAAAATCTCGCTAAAGGTGCCGCTTAGATCAGACGGTGCGCTGCCGCCCAGGCAGCTCAGAAAAGTCAGCGTGCTATTAACGACGAACAGGTCAAGTT
>NZ_JAINWD010000026.1:0-1062 GCF_021021315.1 Halomonas sp. IOP_14
CCTAACCATCGTGTCAATCATGGGTAGTAGTGCGCTGCCGCCCAGGCAGCTCAGAAAAATCTCGCTAAAGGTGCCGCTTAGATCAGACGGTGCGCTGCCGCCCAGGCAGCTCAGAAAAATCTCGCTAAAGGTGCCGCTTAGATCAGACGGTGCGCTGCCGCCCAGGCAGCTCAGAAAAGTCAGCGTGCTATTAACGACGAACAGGTCAAGTTCGCTGCCGTGCAGGCAGCTCAGAAAACCAGTCGCGCGGCTTCACTTGGACGCATGCCGTTCGCTGCCGTGCAGGCAGCTCAGAAAACAACGACGATGCCCGGGCCATGCTGGATAAGGTTCGCTGCCGTGCAGGCAGCTCAGAAAATTGCGCTAGAGCTGCTAACCCAGGAACAGGTGTTCGCTGCCGTGCAGGCAGCTCAGAAACATCCCCGCAAGCCCCAGCCTCAAACCCCTCAGTTCGCTGCCGTGCAGGCAGCTCAGAAATCGAATCGGACAAAATAACCGTCATCCTCGATGTTCGCTGCCGTGCAGGCAGCTCAGAAACGCGACCGAGCGCAACAGGCTGTTAGCGCTGCGTTCGCTGCCGTGCAGGCAGCTCAGAAATGTGCCTGCGGGTACTAGTCTCAAACTCTCACGTTCGCTGCCGTGCAGGCAGCTCAGAAACTCGCAGTAGGCGTGGATGAATCACTTGCCCTGTTCGCTGCCGTGCAGGCAGCTCAGAAAAAAATTAACCGCAGGAGTCGGCAGGCATGAGAGTGCGCTGCCGCCCAGGCAGCTCAGAAAAGCCAGCGGGCGGCTTCGTGGCCGGTCATACCATTCGCTGCCGTGCAGGCAGCTCAGAAAAAATGAAGATGCTGAGTGGGAAAGCTATGCGAGTTCGCTGCCGCCTAGGTAGCTCAGAAACTGTATCGGACTGTGAGACCCATTTGCTGTGTGGTCTCTTGGTGCTCTGCCGCCCAGGCAATATGGCTATAGATTTAAAGTATGTGCCCGTGGCACCGCTGCGCGGTGCTTTCGCGGGTGCGCTAACGCTTACGCAATGGGATGGACTCCTCCTCACCCTACTCC
>NZ_JAINWD010000027.1:0-27322 GCF_021021315.1 Halomonas sp. IOP_14
TGGAGCCTCCGGGAATCCCGGTACGGTTCACCCAATACGATGTCACTTTCAATGGTGCGCCTAGTGAGTCATGGCTGACCTCTATGCTTTCTTGGCTCTTGCCGTTCCTGCTCGTATTCGCTATCTGGGGATTTTTCCTGCGCCGTATGGTATCTAGTCAGGGAGGCCTTGGCAGCATGATGACACTGGGCAAATCGAAAGCCCGTGTTTATGTTGAGACCGAAACCAAGGTGACCTTCGCCGACGTGGCTGGCATTGACGAAGCCAAGGATGAACTCAAGGAAGTAGTGGCCTTTTTGCGCGACCCACAGCGTTATGGTCGCCTGGGGGCTCACGTGCCGAAGGGCATCCTTCTGGTTGGTCCTCCTGGCACTGGCAAGACGCTACTGGCCCGTGCCGTGGCTGGCGAAGCTGGCGTTCCCTTCTTTTCGATTTCAGGGTCCGAGTTCGTAGAGATGTTCGTCGGTGTGGGGGCAGCCCGAGTTAGAGACCTCTTTGAGCAAGCTGCAAAAGCCACGCCGTGTATCATTTTTATTGATGAGCTGGATGCACTCGGCGGCGCCCGAGGGCTTGGTATGCTCGGTGGCGGTCATGACGAAAAGGAACAGACCCTTAACCAGCTACTAACTGAGCTAGATGGCTTTGATACATCATCCGGGATTGTACTTCTGGCCGCGACTAACCGACCCGAGATCCTTGATCCCGCCCTGCTGCGTGCAGGACGTTTCGACCGTCAGGTTTTGGTCGATCGCCCCGAGCGGCGGGGACGTATTGCCATTCTCAATGTACATCTAAAACACCTCAACAAGCTGGCGCCTGATGTCGATGCCGAGCAGATAGCCGCCTTGACCCCAGGGTTTACCGGTGCTGATCTAGCCAACTTGGTCAATGAAGCGGCTCTGCTAGCCACGCGCCGTGATGCCGATGCGGTGACACTAAGCGATTTTACACTCGCGGTGGAACGCATCGTTGCCGGACTGGAGAAGAAAAGCCGTGTGCTTAATGAACATGAGCGACGCGTAGTAGCGCATCACGAAATGGGCCATGTTCTCGTCGCCGCTTCGTTGCCTGGAATGGACCCCGTACACAAAATCTCTATCATTCCACGTGGGGTTGGCGCCTTGGGCTATACACTCCAGCGCCCAACAGAGGAGCGTTTCCTGCAAACGGTTGCCGACCTAAAGAGTCGTATGGCAGTGCTGATGGGCGGCCGAGCCGCCGAACGCATGATTTTCAACGAAATCTCCACTGGAGCGGCTGATGATCTGGCCAAGGTGACCGATATTGCCCGTAGCATGGTCACCCGATTCGGAATGAGTGAGGAAGGCGGACAAGTCATTTATGAGGAAGACCGGCAAGCATTTCTAGGCGACAAATTTGGGCTCGCAAAGCCCAAGACCTACTCCGAGGAAACAGCCCGTGAAATCGATACTGCCATACGCAGACTGGTCGACGACGCTTTTGATAGTGCCACCCAGATACTGACCCGCCGTCGCAAGGTACTGGAGACCGGTGCCGCCATGCTGCTTGAGCGCGAGACGCTGACCGCCCAAGATTTTCCGCCTATCGGGGAAGTAGCAGAGATAGCTGACAGGCCAGCGACGGATCGAATATAAAGCACTCTTGACCCATAGGTACGATAGGCTCGACTAAAAAACATAATGACTACTTTGTCTGACCTATTACAGCAAAGTGTGGATTTATTGATAATGGTCACGATAAGACGAGGAGAGGCATTTTAAAATAACAATAACCTTTTACTATAGGCTCTTAAAGTAACAAAAGAGGCATCTAGCCGGCCAACGGACATTTGCGTAATGAATGTCTCGCCCCCCTTAGCCCCGAACAAGTATGGAGTGATTCGTGGAGTTCAAGGATTATTATCAAATACTTGGGATCGATAGAGCTACCGCCATCCCCGACATCAAGAAGGCCTATCGCAAGCTGGCGCGCAAGTATCATCCTGATATTAGCAAGGAGCCCGATGCTGCCCTGCGTATGCAGGAAATCAATGAGGCTAAGGCGGTGCTTACCGATCCCGAGAAACGTGCGGCTTACGACCAACTGGGAGAGCATTATCGTGCTGGGCAGGAGTTCCGGCCGCCGCCAGATTGGGATGCAGGTTTCGAGTTCTCGGGCAGAAATTACGAAGATGTCGACCTTGGTGAGTTCAGTGACTTCTTCACCGATCTATTTAGCCACGTTGGTCGGCGAAGCACCGGGTCACATCACCGCGTGCGTGGATTGGATCGTCATGCAAAAGTTTTCATCGACTTGCGCGACACCTATGACGGTGCAACACGCTCGGTGACTTTGCATGCGCCACAGACTGATCCACAAGGACATGTCTACCTGCAGCAGCACAATCTCAAGGTGCGCATTCCTAAGGGTATCACTGAAGGTCAGCATATCCGCTTAGCGGGACAGGGCCACCCTGGTACAGGTGGGGGCGAGTCCGGCGACCTTTATCTGGAAATACACTTTACACCGAACCCCGACTATCGCGTGGAAGGGAAAGATGTGTTCGCAACCCTGCTGGTTGCACCTTGGGAGGCAGCTCTCGGTACGTCTCTCACGATGCCCACACCTTCTGGACAGGTTCAACTGAAAGTGCCCAAAGGTTCCCAAAGCGGTAGAAAGTTACGATTGAAAGGCCGAGGCATTCCCAGTTCTGAGCCTGGTGATCTCTATTTCGTCCTGAACGTGGTATTACCTCCGGCCAATACCGATAAGGCACGCCAACTGTATGAAAGTATGGCGCGTGACATACCATTCAACCCGCGTCAAAAGAGGTAGATCATGGTTGAAAACAACATAGTCAATGGTGAAATACTCGACGAAACTACCCTTACACTGGAAGAGTTCGCGCATGCATGCGCCGTAGAAAGGCAATGGGTGAAAGAGCGGGTCGAGAGCGGCATGCTCGGCGATGGCACTCACTACGTCTCTCAATGGCGATTCACCAGCCACGATCTTATTCGGGCTCGCCGCCTTCGCCAAATGGAGTACGATTTCGATGCTGTCCCAGAGCTAGCCGCTCTGGTCGCCGACTTGTTTGAGGAGATTGAGCGACTAAAAGGACGGCTCAGAGCGGCTGGACTGCCCTTCCATTAAGTCGCTAGTCCATGACCACTTATGGGATTGATGAATGCTGCATTGATTTATGTTGCCGTTGCCCCCCTGCTCCAGGGTTTGTTCGGCCATAAACAACACGCCGAAAGTAGCTGGCTGAATCATTCTTGTGCTTTTCTAAGTCTTACCAGGGCGCCAAAGAAGAACACGCTTCCAATGATGGCCAGCGCCAACAAATGCGGCCAGACAATTCCCAATCCGGCGCCACGAAAGAGAATGGCCTGAGCAAGCTCGACAAAGTGAGTGGTCGGGGCGACGAACATAATGCGCTGCACTAGATCTGGCATGCTTTCACGCGGTGTCATCCCGCCCGAGAGAATCTGCAGGGGAATCAGTACCAGAATGATTAATAGCCCCAATTGCGGCATTGAGCGCGCCATCGTACCCAGAAAAATCCCCATCGATGTGGTCGCGAACAGCAGTAGCGTGGCGCCGAAAAGATAGAGCATCTGCGAGCCGCGAAGAGGTACTTGCAGCCAACCCTCGACGATAATGCGTAGTGCGAAGACCGAAGCCAGCAGCACGACCAACCCCATCGACCAGACCTTGGCCAACATGATCTCGAACGAGGTGACCGGCATGACCAACAAATGCTCAATGGTGCCGTGCTCTCGTTCACGGATCAACGCTGCTCCTGTCAGGATAATCGACAACATGGTGATTTGATTGATAGCTTCATTAATGGCGCCGAACCAACTTCGGTTGAGATTAGCGTTGAATTCAGCACGAACCACTGCCTCAATGCGGCCCGGTGATGATTGCTGGTATGCTCCGATGAAATCGGCCACCTCACCACTGATAATCCGCTGGATATGCCCAGCTCCCGTGAATGCCTGGCTGATCTGGGTAGCATCGACATTCAACTGAATGGTCGGCTGTCGAGCGGCCAGCAGATCACGCTGAAAGTTAGGAGGAATATTAAGTGTAAAGGTATAACGCCCCGCATCCATGCCGCGATCCATCTGGCCAATATCGATAAATTCGGGCGGCAAAAAATAGGGAAGTTGAAAGGCATTAACAATACGCAAGGATGCCTGAGATCGATCCTCGTCGACGATGGCTACGCTAGCCCGGAACGGCGCCTCCGGCTCGCCAGTGGCACTCAGGTAGATCCCCAAAGTAAACGAGTAAACGATCAGTAACATCAGAGCCGGGTCGCGATACAGGCTGCGTATTTCCTTGATACCCAGTTGCAGAATATTGGCAAACCTGGCCATGTCAGCGCTCCTGCTTCCTAAGCCCCAAAACACTAAACAACGTCAGTACGGGGATAGTAATCAGCAGGGCCAGAAAATACGGTGTCAAATCTCCCAAACTAAGCGCTTTGGAAAACACGCCTCGACTGATAATCAGAAAATGGCTAGTGGGGTAGATATGTCCAATGACAGCCGCCCCCCCTTGCAGCGCAGAAACCGGAGAGAGTAGCCCCGAAAACTGGATCGCAGGCACCAGTGTAGCGATGGCGGTATCGAAGATAGCGGCAATCTGACTATGCAGAACCGATGACATCAACAATCCCATCCCCGTGGAACAGGCGACATAGAGCAGCGCTCCTAGGCTCAATGTCAGCAGGCTCCCCTTCACTGGGACGCCAAAGGCCAGAACGGCGAACGTCACTAAGGTGGCGAAATTGATCATCGCCAGCATTATGTAGGGCAACTGCTTGCCAAGCAGAAATTCCAACCGAGAAACCGGCGTGACGTAAAGATTGATAATAGAACCGAGCTCTTTCTCACGAACGATTCCCAGTGCAGTAAGCATCGCCGGTATCAGCATGAGCAGTAACGGGATCATCGCCGGGGCCATGGCTGGCAGGCTTCTAACATCGGGATTGTAGCGGTAGCGAATGGCAATCTCGACAGGAGAAGAGGTTCCAGCACTTTCACTCAAACGAGCTACGGTCTCAGCATGAATCCCCTCCACATACCCTTTGATGGTATCGGCCCTGACCGGCATGGATCCGTCGACCCAGTAAGCAACTTTGGGCACATTGCCACGCTTGAGATCGCGGCCAAACCCTGGCGGAATTTCCACCGCCAGGCTAATGTCGCCGCTGCGTAGACGTTGCTGTACATCGGTGTAGTCGGTCAGAGGAAACTTCTCGGTGAAATAACGCGATCCCGTTAGATTGAGAGTATACGCTTGGCTGGTAGTGGTCTGGTCACGATCGAGCACGGCATAGGTCAGATGTTCGACATCCATATTGATGCCATATCCCATGATAAACATTAGGATCAGACTACCCAGCAGCGCCAGCGTGGCGCGTATCGGATCGCGACGTAGCTCCAGGGTCTCTCGGTGGGTATAGCTGAACAAACGACGCAGGCTAACGGTCAGCCCGCCTGACCGGGTCGACGGGTGCGGTTTTAGAGAGGTAGTTGTCGGCTTTTCGGGCTCGGCTTCATCTATCTTGCTAGCCTCCTTCAGGTACGCCATAAAGGTAGCTTCTAGTGTGGGTAAGCCACGCGACGCTAGTAGCCCCGCAGGGGTGTCGGTGGCTAATACGCGCCCTGCATGCATCAGGGCAATTCGGTCGCAGCGCATTGCCTCGTTCATGAAGTGGGTGGAGATGAAGATCGTCACTCTCTCTCCACGGGAGATCTGCCCTAACAGCAGCCAGAAATCATCGCGTGCAATCGGATCCACTCCAGAGGTGGGTTCGTCGAGAATCAATAACTCAGGACGGTGAATAACAGCCACCGCCAACGACAGCCGCTGGCGCACACCTAGGGGAAGCGCTGTCGGTAATTTGTCAGCCACTGCTGTGAGGTCAAAACGATCCAGCATCTCCCTCACGCGAAGGGAGCGCTCAGCCTTAGGAAGATGAAACAGGTGCGCATGCAATTCAAGATTCTGACGAAGCGTCAGTTCCGTATAGAGAGAAAAACCCTGGGACATGTAGCCCACCCGACGGCGCGTAGCGATATCGCGTGGATCGACGGGCTTATCGAATAGCAATGCCTTTCCTTCACTGGCGGATAGTAGCCCAGTGAGCATCTTCATCGTGGTGGTCTTTCCACAGCCATTAGATCCCAGGAAACCAAATATTTCACCGCGTTCGATACAAAAGTCAGCGTGATCCACGGCGACGAAATCGCCGAACCGCTTGGTAAGTCCATGGGCCTCAATGGCTATATTGGCATCAGGTTGACGCGGCGTTATCTTGAAGTCTCGATGCCTGCGCCGTTTAGTCTTGGGTAATAACCTGATAAAAGCTTCCTCAAGCGTTGCGCTTTCCGTCGCTGCCAGCAGATCGTGGGGCGAGCCAGTATTCAGTACCTGTCCCTCATTCATGACCACCAACCAGTCGAAACTTCGAGCCTCCTCCATATAGGCAGTGGCAACTAGTACGCTCATACCTGGGCGCTTGCCCCGTATCCTACCAATCAGTTCCCAGAACTGGGCGCGTGACAAAGGATCGACGCCAGTGGTGGGCATCGAGTATCAATAGGTCGGGATCGTGGATCAGCGCACAACATAGCCCCAGTTTCTGTTTCATTCCGCCGGAGAGCTTGCCGACAGGACGTTCCGTGAACCCAACCAGCCCAGTACTGTGCACAAGTTCGGCAATACGACTATGCCGGTTCCGGCGATCCAGACCGAATAGTCGGCCGAAGAAATCGAGGTTTTCAAAGACTGTCAGAGTGGGATAGAGGTTCTTTCCCAACCCCTGAGGCATATAGGCAATCCGCCAGCACACCTGTTTGCGATGTCGCCCTTCTGCCATGTCACCGCCTAACACGACAACTTTACCCTGCTGAATTTTCCTGGCACCGGCGATCAGGGCCATCAGACTGGACTTACCCACGCCATCGGGTCCGATCAATCCCACCATACTGCCAGCTGGGATGGCCAAATTTAGGCCAGATAAGGCATGCACTGAACCATAGCGCAAGCTGACACCTTCAAGCTGTACCACAGGTTTATCAGGGATCATGGCGTCACATTGACCTTCAGTTCTTCGGGCCAATCGAGCGTATCATCAAGCTTGAGATAGGCCATGCCCGGCAAACCGGTTTTGACTTGATCCAGATGCTGTTCAAGTAGCGCAGGGTCGATACGAGCCTTAACTCGAAACATTAACTTTTCACGTTCGCTAGCCGTTTCCACGGTCTTGGGCGTGAATTGGGCCACGCTGGAGACGTAGCTGACGTTAGCCGGGATCACATACTGAGGTGCTGCATCTAGCACCAAGTGCACGTCAGCACCCAGCGCAACACGCCCGGCTTGACGCTCGGGCAGGAAAAAGGTCATATACACATCGGTCAGATCGATGAGATTGAGTACCACGCCCCCCGCTGACAGCACTTCACCGGGCTGAGCGACACGATACTGAACCCTAGCCACCCGGTCACTGCGCAGCTGGCTGTCTTCAAGATCTGCCTCTAATTTGTCCACCGTGGCGCTCGCCGCCTCAATGGCCGCCTGTGACTCAATGACCTGTGAATCGGCTGCCTCAATAGCCGCCACGGCAGCGAGTACACCCGCACGCGCTGCCGCCAACGCGGCTTCGGTACTCTCCAAGCGGGCTAAGTCATCGTCGAGTTGCTGCCTTGACAAAGCATTGCGAGCGACCAATGCCAGAGTTCTTTCATAACGCTTTTGAGCCGCCGTTAGCTCGGCTTGCCGTTGCAGAACGGTGGCATCGGCAGCCGTTTTTTCGCTCTGTCGTTGAGCTACTTGTGCCTGGGCGGTGCGTGTCGCGCTCTCGGCCTGTCGAACCTGTGCCATGGCCTGTCCCAGCTCGGCTTCTAGCACCTTCGTGTCCATACGCACCAAAAGCTGATTCGGCTCGACCTGCTCTCCTTCGCCAACAAACACTGCTTCGATGCGCCCCGCCTGCTTGGTAGCGATATCGATTTCTGTCGCTTCAATCCTTCCATTACCGCTGACAAAACCATCACCCAGCCCATCGGGTCGGAACTCCAGCCATACCAGCACACCGGCAATGAATACAACTCCGGCAATTATTAATATTCGCCATAACACTTTTTTCAGCGTGGAGGACACAACAGAGCTTCCTTGATTCTCTAATTATTCAGTAGGAAAAAAAGATAACGACTGATGTCATTATTGACCTTTACAACCACCATGAAACTGGAAAATGTACATTTGGTGATACAGATCAAGAATATTCTCCAAATATCTTGCATTCCTGATATCAATTCTTGAATGACACTAGGCTTAAGAGCCTGTCCCTGCTGAGTAGGAGGCTAGACTTGAAAAAGGCTTGCGCGAAGTATAAGTCACTTGCTTTAGATGAAGCAGAAGCGAGGCTGCATACCAAGTAACCATGTCGTCGATACGACTCCAGGGAAACCAGCGACTATCTTCGTGATATGTCAACTTCGGTGGTTTAAATGTAGCGGGTGCCTAATAGTATAAAGAAATCCAAACATGAAACATGTGGATCATTATGCTTTTTACAGAATAATGTTTATAGAAGGCACATGGCAACACAGCTCTCGAAGAATAACTACATAAAGCTATGACACGTAACTGAGGCAGGATCGAAGGGAAAATCAGAAATGGAGGCGGCCCCAAAAGCCACATCCCGGCACACGCAGCCACCACTACCGTTGCTCCCTTCCGGGCCTGGCGGGGTTCGCAGTTTAGCGTTGCGGGAGGACCTAAGGGACCACCATAACGGCACACTCTGTTATAGAATAAGTGTGCTGAGGCTGATGTGGTGGCTACGCCCTGATTTGAACAGGGGACCCCATCATTATGAGTGATGTGCTCTAACCAGCTGAGCTACGTAGCCTTTCCCTCATCAACGGGTGCAGATTATGCCTACCTTAATGACGAAAGGCAAGCCGGATTCCGGCTTGCCCTGCTAGTCAACAAAGCGTATCGAAATTGACTTACTGAATAGCGGCGCGCACGGCCTCTGCACCTGGCTCGCCGTCTCGTGTTGTAACGCCGTCTAACCACTCGTCCAGTAGGCTATCATTAGCCTTCAAATAGTCACGTGCGGCATCACGGGGGTCTTCGCCATCATCCATGATCGCGCTCATGAGCTGATTTTCCATTTCCAGCGTGAAGGTCATATTGCGCAGCAAGGTACCCACATTCGGGCACTCATCCACGAATCCCGCTCGGGTATTCGTGTGCACAGTCGCGCCGCCTAAATTTGGGCCAAAATAGTCGTCGGCATCAGCAAGATAAGCCATATCGAAGTTAGAGTTCATGGGGTGCGGCTCCCAGCCCAAAAACACCATCCACTGCTCATTGGGCACCCGGGCGCGCAGTTCCGCCAACATTCCCGCTTCGCTGGAATCGATCACCTGCCAATCGCCTAACCCATAAGCATCATCATCGATCATCTGCTCAATGAGCTCGTTACCGTCGTTACCTGCTTCGATGCCGTGCAAGCTACGCTCAAACTGCTCCGCATGCTCTGCCAAATCGTTAACCGACGTTACCCCCGCATCGTAAACGTACTGAGGCACTGCCAGGGTATACTTCGCCCCTTCCAGGTTGGTCGCCAAGCGCTCAACTTCACCGCGCTCGATATAGGGGTCACTAATAGAGGCCATCGAGGGCATCCAGTTACCCAGGAAGACATCGAAATCATTGTTGCGCATACCGGCGTAGGCAATCGGAACGGAAACTGTATCGACGCTTGGCTCATAGCCAAGCCCTTCAAGGACTTCGCTGGCGAGCGCAGTGGTGGCGGTAATATCTGTCCAGCCCACTTCAGCAAAGCGCACGCTGCTGCACTCGTTTGCATAGGCTGCCGTTGGCAGACCCGCTGCCAGCAATAAAGCACCTGCATAGCGTGAAGAAGTTCTGCTCATCATCGTAGTCCCCTTTTATAAGCTTATTGCCAATACATATTGCCAATACGTATTTCCAAAACATAGATACGACCACTCCGTTGCTGCAGTGGTCGCAGTGCGTAGCAATCACCGCTGTCTTTTTATTGATTGAACGTTCAATAAAAAAATGCCATCATTGTTAGGTAATCATGTCTACGCTCGGGTTTCAAGCAACGACCCTGTTAGGCATTCAACGAACTAGGAGAACGTCGTGCCAAAGGTGGGAATGGAACCGATACGCCGCCAGCAGTTAATCAACGCGACTATGGCAGCCATTGATGAAGTCGGCTTAGCCGAAACTACCGTGATGCGAATTGCCCGCCATGCGGGCGTGTCAGCGGGCATTATCAGCCACTATTTTGGCGGTAAAGATGGCTTGTTGGAAGCGACGATGCGGCAAATCCTGACCGACCTGTCCGGAGCCGTTGCGGTGCGTCGCCATGCGCTGGAAGACGACTCTCCCCGCGCCCATATCGGTGCCATTATTGAGGGTAACTTTGACCGCACTCAGGTCACCGGCCCCGCCGCCAAGACATGGTTAGCGTTCTGGGCCAGCAGCATGCATAAGCCTATGCTGCAGCGTCTGCAAAACGTCAATGATCGCCGTCTTTACAGCAATTTATGTCACCAGTTCCGACGTGTTATGCCCCGCGTAGAAGCCCGCAACGCAGCACGCGGCTTAGCCGCCATGATTGATGGGCTATGGCTGCGTGGCGCACTAACGCCAGAAGGCCTTGACGCCGAAGAGGCCCGCTACCTTGCCCACACCTATCTCGACCAGCTTTTTGCTCATCATGGATGCACCAACAAAGCATCCAATATTTACCTTTAATTTTCTGATTCTTGGAGATCGACATGGCCGCTCAAGACGTACAGCCACTTTATATTGATGGTCGCCAGGTAAACGCCACTTCAGGCGATACTTTTACCGTTACCAACCCCTTCGATGGCAGCCTGCTGGCCACTATCGGCCAAGCCAGCCAAGCGGATGTTGACACCGCGGTCGCCGCAGCCCAGCGCGGCCAGCGCGAGTGGGCCGCGATGAGCGGCATGGAGCGCTCACGCATCCTGCTGCGCGCCGTCGCGCTGCTGAGGGAGCGCAATGACGAGCTAGCTGAGCTTGAAACCCGCAATACCGGCAAGCCGATAAGCGAAACGGCCAGTGTCGATATCGTTACCGGCGCAGATGCGTTGGAGTACTACGCGGGCCTGGCGCCGGCTATTGAAGGCAGCCAGATCCCCCTTCGCGACAGCTCTTTTGTGTACACTCGCCGCGAGCCCTTGGGTGTCATTGGTGCCATTGGCGCCTGGAACTACCCGATCCAAATCGCCTGCTGGAAAGCCGCCCCGGCGCTGGCGGCAGGCAACGCAGTGGTATTCAAGCCCAGCGAAGTGACCCCGCTGACCGTGATGAAACTAGCGGAAATCTTTACCGAGGCAGGCCTGCCCAACGGCGTCTTTAACGTGGTTCAGGGCGACGGCCGCGTGGGCGCCATGCTCACCGAGCACCCAGGCATCGCCAAAGTCTCGTTCACCGGCGAAGCAGGCACCGGCAAGAAAGTGATGGCCGCCGCTGCTAGCTCAACGCTGAAAGACGTCACCATGGAACTGGGCGGCAAATCGCCGCTGCTGGTGTTTGCAGATGCCGACCTTGATCGCGCTGCAGACGCCGCCATGATGGCCAATTTCTACTCCAGCGGCCAAATCTGTACCAACGGCACGCGGGTATTTGTTGAGCGCAGCGTTAAAGATGCTTTTGAAGCCAAACTGGTGGAGCGCGTTAAGCGCATCAAAGCAGGCGACCCCATGGATCCCAGCGTCAACTTTGGTCCCCTAGTCAGCTTCGAGCATCAGGAGAAAGTGCTCTCCTATATAGCCCTGGGCAAAGAGCAAGGCGCTCGCCTGCTCGTGGGTGGCGACGACTGGAACACTGGTAGCTTTGCCAATGGCGCCTGGGCTGCACCCACCGTGTTTACCGACTGCACTGATGAGATGCGTATCGTGCGCGAAGAGATCTTTGGCCCGGTGATGTCGGTACTCGCCTTTGATGATGAGGCGGAAGTCATTCGCCGCGCCAATGACACCACCTACGGCCTGGCCGCCGGTGTCTTCAGCGAAAGCTTGAACCGCGCCCACCGCGTGATCCACCAGTTGGAAGCGGGTATTTGCTGGATTAACACCTGGGGTGAGTCACCCTCGGAGATGCCGGTAGGCGGCTATAAAGAGTCGGGCATTGGTCGCGAAAATGGTGTTGAGACGCTCAATCACTACACCCAGACCAAGTCGGTACAAATCGAGATGGGGCCATTTGAGTCAGTGTTTTAACTCTAAGCACTAAGCTCCGCCGGTAGGCATAACACGAAGACGCTGTGAACCCACCCATGGGTGCTCGGCTTTTTCATCTGACCGCCAAGGATGGCGGGAATGCTGGAATCGCATGGAGCACTTTCCGGCCCTGAAAAAGACGCTTCGCTTTTATGCCTACCGGCTCACTTCCTCGACTCGCCAGATTTCTTAAGGAGACACTATGTCTCAACCACGCGAATTTGATTACATCATTATCGGTGCAGGCTCGGCGGGCAATGTGCTCGCTACCCGCCTCACCGAAGACAGCAACGTCAGCGTATTGCTGTTAGAAGCGGGCGGGCCCGACTACCGCTTCGATTTCCGCACCCAAATGCCCGCTGCCTTGGCATTCCCACTACAGGGCAAGCGCTACAACTGGGCGTTTGAAACCGACCCCGAGCCACATATGGATGGTCGCCGCATGGAGTGTGGTCGTGGCAAAGGGTTGGGCGGCTCCTCACTGATTAACGGCATGTGCTATATCCGCGGTAATGCACTCGATTACGACAACTGGGCCAAACAGCCCGGCCTCGAAGATTGGGACTACCTAAGCTGCCTGCCCTACTTCAAAAAGTGCGAAGCCCGCGACATTGGACCCAACAGCTACCACGGTGGCGACGGCCCGGTCAGCGTGACCACGCCCAAAGCGGATAACAACCCGCTTTATCGCACCTTTATTGAAGCCGGCAAGCAGGCTGGCTACCCGGAAACCGAAGACGTTAACGGCTACCAGCAAGAAGGCTTCGGCCCTATGGATCGCTTCGTCACGCCCAAAGGCCGCCGCGCATCAACGGCCCGAGGCTACCTGGATACCGCCAAACAGCGCCACAACCTCACCATCGAAACCCATGCCGTTACCGATATTATTGAATTCGAAGGTAAACGTGCGGTGGGGGTACGTTATGAGCAGAAAGGCGAAAAACAGCAGGCCTACGCCCGCCGTGAAGTACTCCTGTGCGGTGGCGCCATCGCTTCCCCGCAGATTCTGCAGCGCTCAGGCATCGGCAACCCTGAACTGCTGAAGGAACTGGGTATCGAGACGGTTCACGCCCTGCCCGGCGTAGGTGAAAACCTCCAGGATCACCTGGAGATGTACATCCAGTACGAGTGCAAAGAACCCATCTCGCTCTACCCCGCGCTAAAGTGGTACAACCAGCCCAAAATTGGTGCTGAATGGCTGTTCAATGGCACCGGCGTGGGCGCCAGCAACCAGTTTGAATCCTGTGGTTTTATCCGCAGCCGCGATGAAGAGGAGTGGCCCAATCTGCAATACCACTTCCTGCCCATTGCCATTAGCTATAACGGCAAGAGCGCGGTGCAGGCCCATGGCTTCCAGGCCCACGTTGGCTCCATGCGTTCAGAAAGCCGTGGTCGTATTCGACTTACCTCGAAAGATCCACACGCCGCGCCCAGCATCCTGTTCAACTACATGGCCAAAGAGAAAGATTGGGAAGAGTTCCGCGATGCTATTCGCCTGACTCGCGATATCATCGCTCAGCCAGCCTTTGATAAATACCGTGGTCGCGAGATAGCACCAGGGCCCGACGTGCAGTCGGATGCCGAGCTCGATGCCTTCGTCAAACAGCACGCCGAAACCGCCTACCACCCCTGCGGTAGCTGCCGTATGGGCGAGGGTGAAATGGCCGTCACCGACGGCCAGGGTCGTGTCCATGGTATTGAAGGCCTTCGCGTCGTAGATGCCTCACTGTTCCCGGTGATTCCCACCGGCAACCTGAATGCGCCCACCATTATGTTGGCCGAGAAAATCGCCGACCGTATCAAAGGCCATGAGCCGCTTCCCCGTGCCAGCGTTGACTATTACGTCGCCAACGGAGCACCGGCCAAACGCGCCTGAACATTTAGTCTGTTTTTTACTCCAAACGCCATGGCTTGTCGCCATGGCGTTTTTTTTGGCTACGTTAAAGGAACAAGCTACGCCAAACGTGCCTAAAAACTTGCGTGTGATAGCCCCCATCTGCCAATATTCAAACAAGTGTTCGACTCAATATCTCAACAACGATGTTACTCGCGTTTTATTAACAACAGTCGGCCTGCAACAGTGGCCAGCAAAAAGAGAGATAACCTATGCTCACCCTACTTCTGATCGTGCTCGCCATTGTCGGCTTGCTCGTGGTCATGCGTCGCGAAGCAGGCGCTCCCGCGGCGCTAGCTGTGTTTGGCGTATTAGGCCTTGTTGGCCTACTGTTTGACGCGGAAATCATTGGTGGTCTGCTGCTTCTTGGCGCTGCGGCAGTAGCCGTGGCAGGCCTGCCTGCACTGCGTCGCAAGTGGCTCACACCGCGCTTATTCGCCACCTTTAAAAAAGTCGCCCCCAAAGTTTCCGCCACCGAGCGCACAGCTCTGGAAGCGGGCAGCGTTTCCTGGGACGGAGAGCTATTTTCAGGCAAACCCCAGTGGGAAAAACTGCTCGCCTTTAAAGACGATGGCCTACGCGACGATGAGAAAGCCTTCCTAGCCAATCAGTGTGCGAAAGCCGCTGGCATGTGCAACGCCTGGGACATCGCCCAGGAGCGCGCCGACCTGCCCCAGCAGCTTTGGGACTACCTGAAAAAAGAGGGTTTCTTCGGCATGATTATTCCGAAGGAGTACGGTGGTCTTGGCTTCTCGGCTAAGGCTCAGTCCATGGTACTGCAGAAGCTCTCCGTCAATGAAACCCTGATGGTGACCGTGGGCGTACCCAACTCCCTCGGCCCTGGCGAGCTGCTGCTTAAATACGGTACCCAAGAGCAGAAAGATCATTACCTGCCGCGCTTATCCGATGGCCGCGAGATCCCCTGTTTTGGCCTCACCGGCCCCCGCGCAGGTTCTGACGCTACCTCGCTGCCAGACACTGGCGTTGTATGTAAGCAAACCATTAACGGCGAAGAAGTGATCGGCCTGCGCCTTAACTTCGAAAAACGCTGGATCACTCTGGCGCCCATCGCCACAGTCGTTGGTCTTGCCTTCCGTCTGTTTGACCCGGAAAAATTGCTGGGTGACGAAGAAGATCGCGGTATTACCCTGGCGTTGATTCCCCGCAATACCGACGGCATGGAAATCGGCCGCCGTCACCACCCTATCGGCAGCCCGTTTATGAACGGCCCGATTATCGGCAAAGATGTCTTTGTTCCGCTGGACACCATCATTGGCGGCCCAGACATGATCGGCCAGGGCTGGCGGATGCTGGTGGAGTGTCTGTCTATCGGCCGCTGCATCACGCTGCCGTCAGGCGCCACCGGCACCGCGCGTTACGCCCTGGGCTGGAGCGGCGGTTTCACCCGTGTTCGTCGTCAGTTCAACGTGCCGGTTGCCGAAATGGAAGGTGTGCAAGAGCCCCTCGCCCGCATGACGGCGCTGGCCTATATCTCCCAGGCCACCGTGTATCAAACCGCCAATATGATCGACCACGGCGAAAAACCCGCCGTGCCCTCAGCCATCCTGAAGAGCCAGTTGACCGAGTTCCAGCGCGTATTGCTTAGCGATGCGATGGACGTTCACGGCGGCAAGGCGGTCACTCTTGGCCCGCGCAACTACCTCGGTATCGGTTACAGCGCCAACCCGGTGGCGATCACCGTGGAAGGCGCCAACATCATGACCCGCAACCTGATGATCTTTGGTCAGGGTGCTATTCGCTGCCACCCCTACGTACTAGAAGAACTGGCCGCCAAAGACGCCAACGATATGCAGGCGTTCGATAAAGCCTTCTTCGGTCACGCGGGCTTGATCTTTGGTAACGCTGCGCGCGCCTTTACCCTCGGCTTTGGCATTGGTAAAGCCAGCGTACCCTTCGACGGCCCCGCCGCCGCCTATGCCCAGGATATTGCCCGCCTCTCCGCTGGCTTTGGCCTGTGTGCCGATGCTGCCATGGCAAGCCTGGGTTCAGCGCTGAAGAAACGTGAAATGATCTCTGCACGGCTGGGGGATGTGCTGTCTAACCTCTATCTCACCTCAATGGTACTCAAGCAGTGGCAGGCAGGCAGTAAAGTAGAAGGCGAAGAGGCGCTGTTGCACTACAGCTGCCGCTTCCTGCTCCAGCGTGCCGAGCAGGCGTTTGTGGAGATTTTCGATAATCTACCCAACCGTGCGCTAGGTAAAACGCTCAACGCCGTAGTAATGCCCACCGGTCGCCGCTGGAATAAACCCCACGATGACCTGGCCCGGGATATCGCTAAGCGTGTGTCTACACACAGTGCCCTGCGCACCAAGCTGCTGGAAAACACCTGGGATGCAGACGACGGTGAACAGCGCAACCCGCTGGCGCGCTACAACGCTTTGCTGGTCGATTATGACCGCGCCGAGGCGATCTACCGCACGGTGAACAAGGCGTATGCTAAAGGCAAACTCCCGCAAACGGCGCTGCATCCTGAGGCACGTGTAGAAGCCGGTCTGGAAAAAGGCCTGATCAATGAAGAGGATGCCGACTTTATGCGTACCTTCGAGGCCGAAGTACTGGAAATGCTCACCGTGGACGATTTTGCCTACGATGCCTTTGCCAAGAATAAGTCCACGCTGATCGAGCACAACGGAAAACCTGTGGTAGCGCCTAAGCAGGAGGAAGAAAACGTTAAGTAATACCTCTTTTTCAAAGCATTACCTGTAAAGATAGCCGACTCCTGTATGCCAGGAGTCGGCTTTTTTGTGTTCACTTTCTACACCTAAATGCGTAGACCAAGGAACCAAAAACGCGTTGCAAGTTCGCAAACGATCAACTAGCCTTTCGTAAACGAAAACGATCTACCTTATCCAACAACAATGACGCTAGCGAGATCGGCATGTCCTTACATTTGCAAAATATCGATCACATCGTTAACGGTGTGCCCCATATCAGTGGGATAGACTTAGCCCTAGAGCCAGGATCCTTTAATGTGCTGCTTGGGCGAACACTTGCTGGCAAAACCACTTTAATGCGCCTAATGGCGGGGCTTGAACCACCCACCCGCGGCAAAATTATTATGGATGGCAAAGACGTCACGAACGTCTCAGTGCGTAAACGCAATGTCTCCATGGTGTACCAGCAGTTTATCAACTACCCCAGCCTCACCGTTTACGACAACATTGCGTCGCCGCTTAAACTGGCCAAACACCCAAAAAGCGAAATTGATAAACGGGTTGGCGAAATTGCTGAAATGCTGCATATCGAGCACCTGCTTAACCGCTACCCGCAGGAACTCTCTGGTGGCCAGCAGCAGCGTACCGCCATGGGGCGGGCCTTGATCAAAGATGCCGATTTAATTCTGTTTGATGAACCGCTGGTCAATCTGGATTATAAGCTCCGCGAAGAGCTACGCGATGAGTTGCGTGACCTGTTTAAAGCGCGTAACTGTATTGCGGTATACGCCACCACCGAGCCCAATGAAGCGTTAGCGCTGGGCGGTAACACGGCGGTACTGCACGAAGGCAGGCTTCTCCAATACGGCCCTACCGAGCAGGTCTATCGCGAGCCCAATGGCCGCTTTAGCGCAGAAATGTTCTCCGAACCCCCAATCAATATCGTTCCCGGTCAGCTGACCGACAGCGAGATCACCTTCGACCAAACGCTTCACTTTCCCTGCGATGACGAGCTAAAGCGTCTTGAACCGGGTGATTACGACTTTGGCGTGCGAGCTTCGCATCTCACTCTACAACCCCAACAGGCCGATGACCTGGCCCTGGATGTCCATGTGGATGTAGCGGAAATTAGTGGCTCTGAAACCTTCCTGCATGTTCGCCACGAACGCTTCCCCTTAGTGCTGCACTTAGCGGGTATTCACCAGTTTAGTGTTAATGAACCTCTGAAAGTTTACTTCCCCACCCATCAACTTTACGCCTTCGACAAGCAGGGTCACACGGTACATATTCCTGCACGTCAGGGAGGAGCTGCCCATGGCTGAGATCACACTAAAAGGCTTAGCGCACTCCTACGAAAAAACACCCAAGGGTGCGGCAGATTACGCCATCCGACAGATGGATCATGTATGGCATCAGGGCGGTGCCTATGCCCTATTGGGCCCTTCAGGGTGCGGTAAATCGACCCTTCTGAACATTATTTCGGGCCTGCTTGAACCCTCGGAGGGTGACGTACTTTTCGACGGTCAGCGGGTCAATGAGTTGCCCCCAGAAGAGCGCAATATTGCCCAGGTGTTCCAGTTTCCGGTGATCTACGACACCATGACGGTGTTCGATAATCTTGCCTTTCCCCTGCGCAATATGAATACCCCCGAGTACCGGGTGAAACCCAAGGTACTCGAAGTCGCCGATATTCTTGAGCTGACCCCTTTGCTGGATCGTAAGGCCAAAAACCTGACCGCCGACGAGAAGCAGAAGGTCTCCATGGGCCGTGGGCTGGTACGTGACGACGTAACGGCGATTCTGTTTGATGAGCCGCTAACCGTTATCGACCCGCAGCTAAAGTGGAAGCTGCGTCGCAAGCTCAAAGAGATTCACGAGCGCTTCAATATCACCATGATCTACGTGACCCACGATCAGCTCGAGGCCTCTACTTTCGCGGATAAAATTGCCGTGATGTATGAGGGCCAGGTGGTGCAATTCGGCACCCCACGTGAGCTGTTCGAGCGCCCTGCGCATACCTTTGTGGGTTACTTTATTGGCAGCCCGGGCATGAATTTTATGGCCGTGGAATATCGCGACGATCAGGTAATGTTCGGCACACAGCCACTGCCGGTTAGCGAGCAGATGAAGCACGCTGTCGCCAGCGCTGCCAATGCCAGCGCTAACAATATTAGCCATAACAATATAAAACTAGGCATCCGCCCCGAGTTTATCGCCATTTCCTCAAGTGAAGTGGCCAATAGCGTGCCGATTCAGGTGACCAGCGTGCAAGACCTGGGCACCTACTCCCTGCTGACCTTCAAACTCAACGAGCAAACGTTTAAGGCACGCCTGCCCGAAGGCCATCCGCCGGTCAGTGAAGCGGCGTTTGCGCACTTCGATGCTGCTCACGTAGCGCTGTATATCGATGAATACCTGGTGGAGGCTGGTCATGAATAACAAGGTACCCAATAACAGAGCCTGGCTACTGGTGCTTCCCATGCTGGTGTTGGTGGCCTTCTCCGCCATCATTCCGCTCATGACCGTGGTCAACTACTCCGTGCAGGACGTGCTCGGGCCGAACGCACGCTTTTTTACCGGCACTGAGTGGTTTCAAAGCATGCTCAACGACGACGCACTGCAGGCAGCGTTTCTGCGCCAAATTTCGTTTTCGCTGATTATTCTGGCTATTCAGATCCCGCTAGGGATTGGCATCGCGCTGATTATGCCCAAACGCGGTTGGCAAGCCTCGGCGGTGTTGATCCTGATTACCCTGCCGTTGCTGATTCCCTGGAACGTAGTGGGCAGTATCTGGCAAATCTTTACCCGTGGCGATATCGGCTTAATGGGCTGGGGCCTGCGCGAACTGGGCATGGAATACAATATCACCCGCAATGCAGGCGACGCCTGGGTAACGATCATTTTAATGGACGTGTGGCACTGGACGCCGCTGGTGGCCATGCTGTGCTACAGCGGTCTACGCTCGATTCCCGAAGCCTACTATCAAGCAGCACGTATCGACCGTGCCTCAAAATGGGCGGTATTCCGCTATATTCAGCTCCCCAAGCTAACCAACGTGTTGGTAATCGCTGTACTGCTGCGCTTTATGCACTCCTTTATGATCTACGCCGAACCCTTTGTACTAACAGGCGGCGGGCCGGGCAGCGCCACCACTTTCTTAAGTCAATCGCTAACCACTATGGCTGTCGGCCAACAGGATTTAGGCCCTTCTGCAGCTTTCTCGCTGATCTACTTCCTGGTCATTCTGCTGGTGAGCTGGGTGTTCTACACCACCATTATGAATATGCAGAAAGACAAACCGCCGCACGGAGGTGCCTAACATGAGCTATCAACTCGAAAACACCCAGCGCGGTGAAAAGTACAACACGATTTTTAGCAAGGTTTCACCGGCCAAGCGGCGTAACCGCACCGCCCGTGCACACTGGCGCTCGCGTCTCTTGCTTGGCCTGTATCTGGCACTGATGATTCTGCCCATTTACTGGCTGATCAATATGTCGCTACAGACCAATAGCGAAATTCTCGGCTCGATGACGCTGTGGCCCCAGAACCTTACTTTTGATAACTACATCGGCATTTTCACCAACTCAAGCTGGTACATGGGCTACGTCAACTCGATGCTCTACGTGGCGATGAATATGCTCATCACCATCTGCGTCGCGCTACCCGCCGCCTACGCCTTTAGCCGCTACACCTTTATTGGCGACAAGCATCTATTTTTCTGGCTGCTGACCAACCTAATGGCGCCACCTGCGGTATTTCTGCTGCCCTACTTCCAGCTCTACTACTCGGTAGGCCTGTTCGATACCCACATCGCCGTCGCGCTGGCTCACTGCCTGTTCAATATCCCCCTTGCTATCTGGATTTTGGAGGGCTTTATGAGCAGCGTGCCTAAAGAGATCGATGAAACCGCCTATATCGACGGCTATAGCTTTCCGCGCTTTTTCGTCAAGATTTTTATCCCCATGATCCGCTCAGGCATTGGCGTCACGCTGTTCTTCCTGTTCATGTTCTCCTGGGTGGAGCTGTTGCTGGCCCGCACGTTGACAGCCACTGACGCCCAGCCCATTGGCATGATCATGACGCGCACATCGACTGCTTCTGGGATTGACTGGGGCACTTTGGCCGCCGCCGGTGTACTCACCATCATTCCCGGCATTCTGGTGGTCTACTTCGTTCGTAACCATATCGCCAAGGGCTTTGCCCTGGGCCGTACCTGAGGAGATCTCGCTATGTCTTGGATGGTATGGACAGTGCCCACCGCCATATTCTTTTCATCCATTGCGGCCATGCTGGCAGGCATGACGGTATGGGAGATCATGTCGCCCACTATTGAGCGCAAAGGGTTTTTACCCATTGCCACCACTCGCGGGGATCGGCTGTTTATCGGCCTGCTCTCGGCGGCCTTTATCCACCTGGGTGTGATTGGCTTCACCTCACTATCCATTTGGATTGCACTAGCGGTATCAGCCGTATGGCTGCTGGTTTTAATGCGCTGGGGATAGCTCTTGAGACTAGCCCTTGGGAAATGCCATCAGCGTTTAATCGGTATCAAGGACGGCCAAGCCATCAAGGAAGAACACAACAAAACGAGGTCAACATGCAAAAGCACGACAATAAATCCAAACTGACTAAATTCAAACTGACAACCCTCGCCGCCAGCTTGTTGCTGGCGTCGGGAACGCTGTCAGCGCAAGAGCAGGATACCCGTGCCATCGCTGAACGCTTGGTCGACGAGCACTTCCAGAACTCAACCCTGAGCCGCGAAGAGCAGATCGAAGAGCTGATGTGGTTTGCCAACGCTGCCGAGCCTTTCCGCGGCATGGATATTCAAACCGTGGCTGAAGGCCTCACGACTCACGTTTATGAAAGTGAAGTGCTTGCAGAAGCCTTTAGTGAGCTGACCGGCATTAACCTGACCCACAACATCATCGGTGAAGGTGATGTGGTGGACACCATGCAGAATCAGATGCAGTCGGGTAACAGCATCTACGATGGCTTCGTCAATGACACCGACTCCATCGGCACGCATATTCGTTATGGCACCACCATCAACCTGTCTGAAGCGATGGAGAACGAGTGGGCCGACTATACGTTGCCCACCCTGGATTTAGACGACTTTATTGGACTGCAGTACGGCACCGGGCCAGATGGCAGCCTCTTTCAACTGCCCACCCAACAGTTCGCTAACCTCTACTGGTTCCGCTATGACTGGTTTACCGACCCTGAGCTGATGGCACAGTTCGAAGAGGTCTACGGCTACCCTCTTGGCGTTCCCACTAACTGGACGGCCTATCAAGATATCGCCGAGTTCTTTACCGAGCATGTCGGCGAAATAGATGGCACCAAGGTGTATGGCCATATGGATTACGGCCGCCGCGATCCGTCACTGGGCTGGCGCTTCCACGACTCCTGGCTCTCCATGGCAGGTATGGGCAGCCCCGGCGTCCCTTCCGGCAACCCGGTGGATGACTGGGGTATCCGCGTCAACGAAGATAGCCAGCCAGTAGGCGCAAGCGTAAGCCGCGGCGGTGCTACTAACTCACCGGCCTCGGTATTTGCCATGCAAAAAGCCGTCGATTGGCTGCGTGACTATGCCCCTCCTGAAGCACAGGGCATGACCTTTGGTGAGGCTGGCCCGGTACCTGCGCAGGGACACATTGCCCAGCAGATTTTCTGGTACACCGCCTTTACTGCCGACATGACCGACCCTGCAGTCGCAGTGACCGATGACGAAGGCAACCCGCTATGGCGCATGGCTCCATCCCCCACCGGCCCGTACTGGGAAGAGGGTATGAAGGTCGGCTACCAAGATGTAGGCGCCTGGACGTTCTTCGATTCAACGCCGGAAGATCGTCGCACCGCGGCGTGGCTGTTCGGCCAGTTCACCGTGTCTAAAACGGTGTCTTTGGAAAAACTGATGCACGGTCTAACGCCGATTCGTGAATCTGACATCTTCTCTGAGCAGATGACCGAGATGGCCCCCAAATTAGGCGGCCTGGTGGAGTTCTACCGCAGCCCCAACGAGTCGAACTGGACGCCTACCGGCACCAATGTGCCTGACTACCCACGCATGGCCCCACTGTGGTGGCAAAACCTGGCGCCTGTCATGAGTGGTGAAGTCACGCCTCAGGAAGGCTTGGACAAACTGGCGTCGGATATGGACAGCACCATGCATCGCCTAGCCAGGGCCAACGTCTTCGACAGCTATGCGCCCGTGCTCAATGAAGAGCAGGATCCGCAATACTGGCTGGATCAGGAAGGCGCACCCAAAGCCAAGCTGGACAATGAAATGCCCCAAGGCACCACAGTTCCTTATGACGAAATGATGGAAGCCTGGATGGCAGCCGGTACGCGCCAAGAGTAATCACGCGTAACGCTTGCAGGGTGGGCAACCGCCCTGCAAGGGTTTCATTGGCGGCAGGCCATAGCACAAGAGAAAACACCCAGGGCACCAGGGCTATTTATTTGTTAATTGGATCCGCTATGAAACTGCGAAATCGAAATATAGAAAAATTACCTACCGAGACCTTTGATGCCCTGATTATAGGGGGCGGTATCAATGGCGCGGCCACTGCGGCGGCGCTGGCTGGAAAAGGCGCTAAAGTCGCACTGATTGATCGCGGCGACTTCGCTGGCAGCACCAGCATGCACTCCTCCAACTTAGTTTGGGGAGGCATTAAATACATGGAAAGCAAGGATTTTGCACTGGTTCGAAAATTGTGCAAAAGCCGCAATCACTTGATAAAGAGTTACCCCTCTACCGTGCAGGAGATTCGTTTCCTGACCACTATTTCGAAAGGTTTCCGCCACTCACCACGCTACCTATGGGCGGGCACCTGGCTTTACTGGCTGATGGGCAACGGCTTCACTAAACTGCCCCGCCTGCTTTCGCCTAACAAGATTAAGCAGCAAGAACCCATTATCGATATTGAGGACGCCGTTGGCGGCTTTGAGTACTCCGACGCCTACCTCCACGATAATGACGCACGCTTTGTGTTCAACTTTGTGCGCCACGCGCTTAACTATGGAGCAATTGCCGCCAACTACGTCGAGTCACTCGGCGCCGAACGGGTCGGCGACCTATGGGTGACCAAAGCGCACAACGTGATGGATGGCAGCACTTTCGATATTCATGCCAAGGTATTAATCAACGCTGCTGGCCCCTGGGTAGATCAGCATAACGAGCTGACCGGCCAAAAGACTACCCATCATCACCTCTACTCCAAGGGCATTCACCTCATCGTTCCACAGCTAACCGATTCACAGCGGGTGTTGGCATTTTTTGCCGACGATGGAAGGCTGTTCTTCGTCATTCCCATGGGCAATCGCACCTGTATCGGCACTACCGATACCCATATGGAGCATCCAGAGGTGGACGTTACTGCTGACGATATCGCCTTTGTGCTGGAAAATATCAATAAACGCCTAACGCTAGATCAACCGCTCACACAAGACGACATTATCTCGACACGCTGTGGCGTAAGGCCTTTAGCCATCAAAGATGATCAGGGCAGTGACCGAGACTTTTTACAGCTTTCTCGCAAGCATGTGGTCGATACCAACGTTGAGAGTGCGCATATCAGCATCTTTGGTGGAAAACTTACCGACTGTTTGAACGTAGGGGATGAGATTGCCGAAGAGATAAGCCGCCTGGGCGTTTCACTTTCAGACCCCAACTTTCGGTGGTACGGGGAACCTGCCAAGCCCGTGAAACAGCAGTTTATGGATCAAGCCAAGCGTATGAACCTGGATGCCATGACCGCCTCTACGTCATCGGAGCTGCTCTCCTCTCGGCTGTGGCGGCGCTATGCCGATCAAGCCATACCGATGCTGGAGAAAATTCGTCAGGATCCCGCTCAGGGCGAAATCCTCATTGAAGGCACTGAGTACATCCGTTGTGAAATTGAGCATGCCCGCGACCACGAGATGATCACCCAGCTTGAGGACTTCCTGCGCCGCCGCGCCAAAGTTTCTCTGGTGGTACCTCATGAGCAGTTACGCCATTCCACAGGTTTAAAGGAAGCGTGTCGGGTACTGTTTGGTGACGATGCTGAAAATCGATTTAGCCAGTACTTCGAACAAAATCGCGATACTGCACTTCCGCCGACATCGACAACGGTTTAGCGTAAAAAAGCCCCCTCACCTAAGTGAGGGGGCTCAAACAATCAATAAGCGAGTCTTGCCCTACTCTTCGTCTTCAATTCGCATTTGAGAGTCCCCTGAGAGCACTTCATCCCAAGCTTCTTCCAGTGTGCAGCCTGAGCGGCTATCCACTGTGTCGATGACCTCAACGGCATGCTGCAGTGATTCACGGTTGCCCTTCAGTGCCACAACAAGTCTAGCGAGATCTTGTTTGCTGAAAGTGCTGGCGATGCTGTCGGCTTGTTGGCTCAGTTCGATGCAGTTCATTAGTAATACCTCATGGTATGGTCATCCGCTGCTTAACCGACTATCGGTTAAAAAAAGCAGCCATCTTAGTTAACGACGTATGGTGACGTTGCTACTCATGCTGGGCCGGATAAGTGCCCAGTTCGGCAACTGCGAAACGGTCACAAGCTTTGCAAGACCTTCGCCTTTAGCGCTCGGGTAATACTGAAGCGCTATGGTTCTGTAGCAGGGATCGGGTCAGTGACTCGGGATAACGAAGCACCCTCCTGATCCATGGCTTCACTATGGTTCACTGCAACAAAACCCACAATGCATCATTGGCAGCAGGGGTGGTTGTAACTCGACTACATAAACACTCATTAAGTGTTAAGTGTGTTAAAGACTTTCATGAGGGGCGCTAAAAGCGAAGAAAGGCGGCCAATGGTTTAATTGGCCGCCGCATTATAAAGAATCGAAAGAGTTAATAGATAGTGTGCTTAAGTAGTGGGCTAAATCGTTATTACCTAAGGCGTGGAGCGCACGCGCGAAACCGCATCCAACCAGCCTTGATAGAGCTGCTCGCGAGTGGTCTCCTCCATAGCAGGCATAAAGCTCTTCTCACAGCGCCACAGCTGCTCAATCTCTTCGAGGGTTTGATACCAACCTAAACGCAACCCGGCTAAGTAAGCAGCCCCCAGCGCCGTGGTTTCCAAAATCGTAGGGCGATCTACTTGTACACCCAGCATATCGGCAAGAAACTGCATCACCCAGCTGTTCTTCACCATGCCACCGTCGACGCGCAAAGTGCCTGGCGCGGCCTCCATGTCGTCGTTCATACAGTGCTGGAGGTCGCGGGTTTGATAGCACACCGCTTGCAGGCCAGCGGCGACTATTTCAGCGATACCGGTATCGCGAGTTAGCCCAAAAATAGCGCCACGCGCTTTGGGATCCCAGTGTGGAGCGCCCAAGCCGGTAAAGGCGGGCACCAGATAAACGCTGTGACCACTGCGGGTCTCCTGGGCCAAGGCCTCCGTCTCTGACGCATCAGCAAACAGGTTCAAGCCGTCACGTAACCACTGCACCGTCGCCCCCGCCACGAAAATACTGCCCTCCATGGCATAGGTCGGCTTTCCATTAAGCCGGTAGCCAATGGTGGTCAACAGGCGATTGCGCGACAGCGAGGGCGTTTCGCCGGTATTCACAATCATAAAACAGCCTGTGCCATAGGTGCTTTTACCCATCCCCGGTTGAAAGCACGCCTGCCCCACTAAAGCAGCCTGCTGATCCCCCGCTACCCCAGCAATGGGGAGCGCGGCACCCAGCCAGTGCGCTTCGGTGGTGCCAAAATCATCGCTGGAGTCTTTCACTTCGGGCAATAAATTGGCGGGAATATTAAACAGCGCCAGCAGCTCTTCATCCCACTCCTGAGTATGGATATTAAACAACGCCGTGCGTGAAGCATTGGTGGCATCGGTCACGTGCTGCTGACCGCCTGTCAGCCGCCAGATTAAAAAGCTATCTACCGTTCCAAATGCCAACTCGCCCTGCTCGGCGCGCTCCCGAGCACCCTCAACGTTGTCCAGTACCCAACCAAGCTTGGTGGCTGAAAAGTAGGGATCAATCAATAGGCCCGTTTTAGCTTGAACGGTATCGGTATAGCCTTGATCGCGCAGTGACTGGCATAAATCTGAGGTGCGGCGATCCTGCCAAACGATGGCGTTATAGAGTGGCTTACCCGTTTTCCGATCCCACAGAATAGTGGTTTCCCGCTGGTTGGTAATGCCGATCCCGGCTATTTGGTCGGCGGAAACTTCAGCGTTACGCATCACATCTCGGCAAGTCGCCACCACGGTTTCCCAAATGTCTTCGGGGTTGTGCTCAATCCATCCGTCGTGGGGGAAGTGCTGAGTGAATTCTTGCTGGGCAACAGCGGCCACCTGGCCTTGGCGGTCAAACAGAATGGCGCGAGAACTGGTGGTACCTTGATCAATGGCGAGTATAAAAGAGGACATATCGAGTTCGCTTTGTTGTATTATCTTTCGATTTTGTATGATTGAAAACCTCTGATTAACGCGATGAGCGCAGGCCAGACAAGGCAAAAATCAACG
>NZ_JAINWD010000028.1:0-66655 GCF_021021315.1 Halomonas sp. IOP_14
TGAGGCGATTTTTAACGCTGTATGGCCAAGCGCAATAGTTAATCAGAGGTTTCCACGTTTTCGCTTTATTATCATCCAAGGCTACTCTAGCCGCCCAAAATGCTCAAGGCTGAAACTACCTCATTAAGCAATGTAGAGCGCCACATCGTGTTGCGTCAGCAAGCGCTGAATCGCGTCTGGGGGTTTGCGGTCGGTAAATAGCGCATCCAGCTGTTCCAGGTTACCTTGCCGAACAACCGGGTTACGGTGAAATTTAGAGTAGTCCGCCGCCAGATAGATGCGCCTGGAATTGGCGATAATCGCCTGAGCAACGCGCACTTCCTGGTAATCAAACTCCAGCAGTGAGCCATCCTCATCGATACCGCTGATGCCGATAATGCCGTAGTCCACTTTGAACTGATTGATAAAGTCGATCGTTGCTTCACCGATAATGCCGCCGTCCCGGGAGCGCACCTGACCGCCGGCGATAATCACGGTGAAATCCTCTTTATGTTGCAGGATAGCGGCAACATTTAAATTATTGGTAATGATCTCAAGGCCCTGGTGCTCTAACAGCGCTTGAGCAATCACTTCATTGCTGGTGCCGATATTAATAAACAGAGAGGAGTGATTCGGGATGTGCTGTGCTAAACAGCGGGCAATGCGCTCCTTTTCTTCCAGATGCAGTGTCTTGCGCGTGCTGTAGGCGGTATTGACTGTACTCGACTCGATTCCTACTCCGCCATGCACCCGCCTCACCCGGCCCTCATTGGCCAGGGTATTTAAATCGCGACGGATGGTTTGTGGTGTCACGGCAAAATGATCGGTGAGCTGCTCAATACTCATATAGCCGTGCTGACGAACCAGCTCGACAATGGCATCCTGACGAAATTGTTGATTCATAAGCCCGGCCTGTTCGATTTTTATTGATATCTGAACATAATCTAGCAAAATTTTCGAAACCTAATAGCACTATTCATACAATTCCGCAGGTGCCAAACCGACAGACCAAGCGGCGACCTCGCCTATTAAAGCGGCCACACCCATAGGATCATTGGGATAGCAACCACCAGCACCACCAGTGATAGCGGCAAGCCCAGTTTCCAATAATCACCAAAGCGGTAGCCGCCAGGCCCAAGCACCAGCGTATTGGATTGGTGCCCAATAGGGGTTAAAAACGCACAGGAAGCGCTAACAGCTACGACCATCAAAAACGGATCCAGTGAGACGTCAAAGCCATTGGCTAAGCTCACCGCAATCGGTGCCATCAGTAGCGCAGCCGCCGCATTGTTAACCACATTGGAGAGCAGCATAGAGAGTAAAAACAGCCCTATCATGGTCACCACCACCGGCCAATCGCTGCCAAAACTGAGCAGCGCGTTAGCAATCAAATCTGCACCTCCACTGGTTTCTAATGCTTCGCCCACGGGAATCATCGCCGCGAGCAGCACTATGACGGGGCCATCAATGGCCTGATACCCTTCCCGGAGTGGTAACACGCCAATCAGGAGCGAAATCAGTGCCGCACTACTCATGGCCACCGCTGCGGGGAGTAGATCAAACAGCATGGCGACGATTGCCAAGGCAAAAATAGCAATCGACATAGCAAGTTTGCGTGGCTGCCCCAGATGCAGTTCACGGCTAGCCAGGGGTAGACACCCAAGCGAGGCCAGGCTATCTGACATCTCGTTTTCACTGCCCTGGAGGAGCAAAACATCACCGTTTTTAAAACGAATATCCCGCAACCGCTGCTTCAAGCGCCCGCCATCCCGTGCGACAGCCACCAAGTGCAGGCCAAACTGATGGTTTAAGCGTAGCTGGCGTACGCTGCGGTTAATCATCATTGAGTCGTTACGCACCACGGCCTCGATCAGTTGCAGGCCCTCGGTATCCACGGGCTGTCGATCCTGCGCAGAATCTTTCTTATTCACAGGATCCTTATCACTCTCCGTAGGCTCAGCATCCTCCGCCTCAGGGTCTTCCTCCAACTCTGCAATCGCGCTTAGCCCTACTTTGTCTTCCAGCATTTGAAGCTCATCAGGCCCTGCTTCTAATAGCAGAATATCGCCCTCTTCCAGTGCGCCGTGGAAGTTATAGCCTGCACGGCGGTTGTCATCACGCACCACCGCTAACACGGGAATGGTTTCGTCCAGTTCGTCGCGCAACTGTTGTAGCGTTAGCCCCTTGGCCTTCGACTCTTCGCCTACTTTCAATTCGACTAAATAGTTGGCGGTATCGAACATTTCATCCGTAGAGGCCTGGCCGCTACGCTTGGGCGTCAAGCGCCAGCCCACCAGAACAATAAAGGCCAGCCCCGCCAGCGCAACTACGATGCCTACAGGCGAGAAGCTAAACATACTAAATGCTTCATCTGTCACATCACGGCGATAACTGGAAATAATGATATTGGGTGGGGTACCAATCATCGTGGTCAGGCCGCCGAGCAGAGAGCCAAACGCCAGGGGCATAAGCAGTAAGGAAGGCGAGGTGTTGTGTTCGCGGGCAAGCCGCATAGCTACCGGTAGCAGCAGTGCCAGGGCGCCCACATTATTCATAATACCTGACAGCACAACAATGGTACCCACCAGCACCAGGAGTTGGAGCAGCAGGTTTTCCCCCACTTTAAGCACTTGGTTGGCAATAATATCGACCACGCCCGAGCGCTCAAACCCTCGGCTAAGCACCAGTACAGCGGCCACGGTAATCACCGCCGGATGGCCGAAACCGGCGAAAGCGCTTTCGGCCGGCACAAGCCCCAGCATGACCGAACCCAACAACGCTGCCAGCGCCACTAAGTCATAACGAAAGCGTCCCCATATAAACGCGGCGAGCGTTAGCCCAAGTACGATAAACACCAGTGTGCTAGGTGTAAGCGTTAACCCGCCAAGATCCAATGCTTCAATACTTACGTTTTCAATACCGGAGCCCTCAGCGCTTGAGCCCTCAACACTTATGTCCTCAGCCGACATCCTTTTCCCACTCCCTTGCTGGCGTTTGAAAGTTCACCATGCGATTGATGCAAAACACGCTTTAACATGACTATTTCTTCTGCACATTAGACGTTTACTATACAGAGGTATAGACCCTGCATACGCAAAGCCTATAAACACATAGCCAAAAGGGACAAAAGCTCGGCAAAGCCGAGCTTCATATCGGTAGTGTAATGAAGGGTAAAGCGGGCTAATAAAAGCGCTTACTTTTGGCGCTCAACAATAATGTGAGCATCAACAATCTTATAGCGATGCGTGCAGCCTTTGAGATATAGGAAACTTCACGGGGCCCTGGCCAACCGCTTCAGGCTGCCCCTGCTGCTGCTCTCAAAGCTCTATCGTCGGATAAAACGAATTCGCTACGGCAAAAGAATAGTTGAGCCCGTGGTCTTGCGGCTTTGCAGGGCGTCTTGGGCTTTGCCAGCTTCTGCAAGTGGGTAGCGGTTGGCGATATCAATGTTGACCTTACCGCTTTCAATCATGGCGAAAAACTCTTCGCACATCATCTCCAAACGCTCGCGGGTGTCGGCGTAGCCATTCAGGCTGGGGCGGGTCACGTAAAGTGCGCCCTTCTGATTCAGAATGCCGATATTAACGCCCTCCACCGGGCCAGACGCGTTGCCAAAGCTGACCATCAGACCACGGGGCTTCAGGCAGTCCAGTGACATTTCCCAGGTGTCTTTACCCACCGAGTCATACACCACATCGCACATATCGCCGTTGGTAAGCTCGCGTACGCGCTCTACCACGTTCTCTTCGCTGTAATTAATTGTCGCCCAGGCACCGTTGGCCATGGCTAGATCCGCTTTTTCCTGTGAACTGACTGTGCCGATCAGCTTAACGCCTAACGACTTCGCCCACTGGCAGGCAATCGAACCTACCCCGCCCGCTGCGGCGTGAAATAGAATGGTTTCGCCACCTTTTAGTTCATAGGTTTGGCGAAGCAGATACTGCACGGTAAGGCCCTTGAGCATACTCGCCGCTGCGGTGTCGAAATCAACGAAGTCGGGTAGCTTGACCACTTTAGCCGCTGGCAGCGTATGCAGTTCAGCATAGGCGCCCAACGGGCCTTGGGCATAGGCCACGCGATCGCCAACCTGAAGGTGTGTGACTCCTTCGCCAACCGCATCGACCACGCCTGCACCTTCGGTGCCTAGACCAGAAGGCATGGAAGGGGTTGGATAGAGCCCGGTACGAAAATAGATGTCGATAAAATTAAGGCCAACGGCTTTATTAGCAATACGTACTTCACCCTGGCCAGGTTCAGCAGGGGTAACGTCGACCAGTTCAAGTACCTCAGAACCGCCGGTGCGGGCAAATTGAATACGCTGAGACATTAGGACTCCTTATTGTGTAATTCGGCTATTATTCGAGTTGATACGCCATCTCTGAATAATGCTAAGCATGGCAACAGGTGCTGCTATACAAGCGCGTCATGGCATTTAAATCAAGCTAGCACGCTAGCGTATTTTTACCCACTAGAACGCGAGGCAATGCAATCCTGCTGTCATGCGCCCATGCTAGTATTAGCGCTTCTTTATCGTCTAAGGCTTAGAGATTTGTCATGACGCATCCTGCTATTCAACTCCCCGCGCTGATTGCCCACCGCGGCTACTCCGCCGCTGCCCCTGAAAACACCCTCGCCGCGGTGCGCGCCGCCTATGAAGCGGGAGCCACATGGGTAGAGCTGGATGTGCAGCTACTGGGTGATGGCACCCCGGTGATTTGGCACGACGGCGATGTAGCACGCTGCTCAAACGGACGGGGCGGACTCGCCTCCATGAGCTGGGCGAAGGCGCAAACCCTGGATGCCGGGGCTTGGTTTGACGATCGTTTTGCGGGTGAGAAGATGCCTAGCCTCAGCGAGATGTTGGCACTGCTTAACGAGCTGGAAATGGGCGCCAATATGGAAATCAAGGTCAACAAAGGCCGCGACCCCATCGCGCTGGTGGAACGCGCGCTGCCGGAAATGCTCGACACTCTCCCCCCCGAGCGCTTGATTATCTCCTCCTTCAATGCCGCGGCTCTTGGCCACTGCCGTCAATTTGCCAGCAAAGAACGGCTGGCCCTGGGTGTGCTGTTCGGTAGCGTGCCCAAAAGTTGGCGTGAGCAGTGCGAGGCCATTGAGGCTTTTAGCGTGCACCCCCACTGGCCGCGTTTGAAGCGCGCCCAAGCCGACGCTATGCAGCGCGATGGCTATCAAATATTGTGCTATACCGCCAATGACCCCAGTGCCTTTCATAGCCGCTGGGAGTGGGGCATCGGCAGTGTCATCACCGATGAACCCGCCGCGTTCAAGCGCTTTTTAGACAGCCATTGATAAACTCTAACAACTTATAAGTTCACACACTGACAAGGAGTCCACCATGAAGTACCTAGGAGCCCATGTGAGCGCCGCTGGCGGCGCAGACCAAGCCGTGCAGCGAGCAGTGGAAATCGGTGCGGATGCGTTTGCGCTATTCACCAAAAATCAGCGTCAATGGAAAGGTAAACCGCTCACCGATGAGGCGATTCAAGCCTTTCGCGATGCCTGTGCCGAGCACAACTTTTCTGCAGAGCAGATTTTGCCCCACGACAGCTATCTGATTAATCTAGGTCACCCCGAGCAGGAAGGGCTGCGCAAATCCCGCGATGCGTTTCTGGATGAGATGCAGCGCTGCGAGCAGTTGGGGCTGACGCTGCTTAATTTTCACCCTGGCAGCCATTTGAACAAAATCAGCGAAAGCGACTGCTTAAAGCGTATTGCAGAATCCGTTAACGAAGCGCTAACGCATACCCAAGGCGTTACCGCAGTCATTGAAAATACCGCTGGCCAAGGCACTAACCTGGGTTGGCGCTTCGAGCATTTGGCCGAAATCATTGCCCACGTGGACGATAAAACTCGCGTGGGGGTGTGTATTGACACCTGCCACGCCTTTGCGGCGGGCTATGATCTACGCACGACAGAGGCCACCCAAGCAACGCTTGATGAGCTAGACAGCGTGGTCGGCTTTGAGTATCTGCGCGGTATGCATTTAAACGATGCCAAAAGCAACCTTGCCAGCCGCGTGGATCGCCACCATAGCCTGGGTAAAGGCAATATTGGCCTACCTGCCTTTACCACCATCATGCAGGAACCACGGATTAACGGCATTCCAATGATACTGGAGACCATCGAACCCGAGATATGGGCCGATGAAATAGCTTGGCTACGCGCTCAAGCCTCCTGAAGTGGATACAAAGAGTCAGCCTACGATTCAGCGGTTTTTGCACGCCCGGTAATGCTTGCCTACGCTTAAACTCCTTTACCCAAGCCCCAGCCTACGTAAGGAGTGTGCAATGAGCGATACCGATCTTGGCAGTTTAGATGCCCAGACCCTAGCTCACTTGTTTGCAAGCCGAGAGGCCTCCCCGCTAGAAGCGACTCGTGCCGCTCTTGATCGAATCGAGCGCTTCAACCCAGACGTTAACGCCTATGTGTATGTAGATGCTGAAGGTGCGGAATCGGCGGCCAAAGCCTCGGCGCGGCGCTGGGGGCAAGGCAAGCCGCTAAGCCCCATCGACGGGGTGCCGGTATCGCTTAAAGACCTGACCCAAGTGGCGGGCATGCCCTGCCGAGAAGGCTCGCTAACCTCTTCTGAAGCGCTATGTGACACCGATGCGCCACCCGCACGCATGCTGCGTGAAGCAGGCGCCGTCATTTTAGGTAAAACCAACACGCCCGAATTTGGCTGGAAAGCCGTGACCGATAACCGTGTCTTCGGTGCCACGGCTAACCCCTGGGATACTCGGTTAACCCCCGGCGGTTCTTCCGGCGGGGCCGCCGCTGCTGCGGCACTCAATATGGGGGTACTGCACCAGGGCGGCGACTCCGGCGGATCCATACGTATCCCCGCGGCGTTCACCGGTGTTTTTGGCTTCAAACCCACATTTGGCTGGACGCCCCAATGGCCTCCAGCTAAAGAACCCAGCCTATCGCACCTGGGGCCGTTAACGCGCACCGTGCGGGATGCGGTTAGCATGCTCAATGTGATGGGCCGTTACGACTACCGTGACCCTTACGCCACCCGCGGGCAGCCCGAGTGCTGGGGGATGGATTTGGATAAAGGTTTAACCGGACTACGGATTGGCTACTCGGCCGATCTTGGCTACGCCAAGGTAGATCCACAGGTTGCCGAACGCGTGCGAGAAGCAGCCGGCAGACTGGAGGCGTTGGGCGCTGAAATCGTCGAAGTGCATCCCGGCTTTTCGTCACCGCTGGATACCTTCCGTAAGCTGTGGTTTACCGCCTCTTTAGAGCAGTGGTCACAAATGGATGATCACCAGCGTACGCTGCTGGATCCCGGCATGGTGGCCAATGCCCGTGAGGCCGAACCCTGGAAAGCCGTTGAACTGTTTCGTGCCTTGGCAGATCGTGCGGAGTTAACCCAGCTCCTGGAGCACTTTAACCAAGAGTATCATCTACTGATGACCCCCTCGGTGGCGATACCGCCGTTTGAAATTAACCAGGAAGTTCCCCTCAGCAGCGATATGCGGGACTGGGAAGAGTGGGCGCCCTTTAGCTATCCTTTTAACCTTAGCCAGCAGCCCGCCGCGTCAGTGCCCTGTGGTTTTACCGATAACGGTTTACCGGTGGGTTTTCAGCTTGCGGGTGGCAAGTATGATGATGTGCGGGTACTGCGTGCCTGCCACGCCTACATGGAAGCGCACCCACCACGCTTTCCCAGCGTCCCCAACCCCGCCCAGTATGCTTGACAGCTGGGCTGCATAAACTGAGCCGCATGAAAAAGCTCAGCCAAGCATAACGCTCGGCTGGGCTTTAGCGGTCAATTAGGAGCATTACATCGCCGAGAGTTTCTCTTGGTCTAACACGCCAGACATACGCACCATAGCCAGCGCTTCGTCCAAGCTGCCCATCTCTTCGATCATCACTAACTCGCTCTCCAAACTCACCGGCTGACCGGCTGTTTCAGAGAGCAGTTTTTCAAGAGAGGCTATATCCATAGCGTCGTCTAATTGGTGAACATCTACTGAGGCGCTGTTGCGGCCCGGCAAATAGATGGTGCCATTAGAGAAATCCACGGCGTAGGCAATTACTCCGGGTACAATAAAAAACAGCAAGCCGACACCATTGGCGACAGCAATAACCGGATCAATATCACCGCTCAATTGCCCTTTACGCTCAGGGTGAAAAAGCGTACCACAACCACTCAATGACACGATGGAAACGCCAACCACGGCGCCGGTCAACCAGCGACGAACTGCTTGATGCATGAAGGTTCCCTCAAACAAAATAGTAACGATAGTCGAAATAGCATATTGAGCTTTCGTTTTTTGCCGACTATCGCGCCATAAAACTTGCTCAGTCTAGCACAACCATCCAAAAGCATAGATCAATTGAACATAAGCACTATTTTGCCGCTTTAACCGCTAGGCCGTACAATGGCCCCATTCAACGCCTCCAAGCACTTTTTCAAGAATTCAGTTTCAAAAACCAGTCTTAAAAAAACTTAAGGAATGCTCACGCCCATGCGCGCCAGCCAATTACTGATTGCCACACTCAAAGAAACTCCGGCTGACGCCGAAGTCATTAGCCACCAGCTAATGCTCCGTGCCGGGATGATTCGCCGTTTAACCTCAGGGCTATACACTTGGCTGCCCCTTGGCCTGCGCACACTGCGCAAGGTGGAAGCCATTGTGCGCGAAGAGATGAACCGTGCCGGTGCTCAAGAGGTACTGATGCCCGCCGTGCAGCCCGCTGAGCTTTGGCAGGAGTCTGGCCGTTGGGAGCAGTATGGCCCCGAGCTGTTACGCCTGAAAGATCGCCACGACCGCGACTACTGCGTCGGCCCGACCCACGAAGAAGTGATCACCGACCTGGTGCGCAAAGAGATTGCCAGCTATAAACAGCTGCCGGTCAATTTCTATCAGATTCAGACCAAGTTCCGTGACGAGATTCGCCCACGCTTTGGGGTAATGCGCTCCCGCGAGTTCATCATGAAGGATGCTTACTCCTTCCACCTGGATGAAGCCTCGCTGAAGCAGACCTACCAGGATATGTACGACGCCTACACACGCATTTTCACGCGGCTGGGCCTCGACTTTCGCCCGGTAATTGCCGACAACGGCTCTATCGGCGGCACCGGCTCCCATGAATTCCACGTACTGGCCGACTCGGGCGAAGACGATATCGTATTCTCCAACGCCTCCGAGTACGCCGCAAACATGGAAAAGGCCGAAGCCTTGCCTGCCCCAGTGGGCAGCGATATACAGCGCGAAGCACCTACCCAAGAGATGCATCTGGTAGATACACCTAATGCCAAGACCATTGCCGCCCTGGTTGAGCAGTTTGATCTGCCGATCGAGAAAACGGTCAAGACCCTCATCGTACGTGCCGCTGAAGGTGGCCTGATTGCCCTATTGGTGCGCGGTGATCATGAGCTGAACGAGGTAAAAGCAGAGAACCTTCCCCAAGTGGCGGCCCCGCTGACCATGGGCAGCGAAGAAGAAATTCGCGCAGCAGTTGGTGCAGGCTTTGGCTCGCTTGGCCCGGTGAACCTTGATATGCCCATTATTGCCGACCGCAGCGTTGCCCTGATGAGCGACTTTGGCGCGGGTGCCAATATTGAAGGCAAACACTATTTCGGCATTAACTGGGAGCGTGATGTTGCCCTTCCCGAGGTGGCCGACCTACGCAATGTGGTGGAAGGCGACCCTTCTCCCGACGGTCAAGGCACGCTCTCTATCAAGCGCGGCATCGAGGTTGGCCACGTCTTCCAGCTTGGCCAAAAGTACTCCCAGGCCATGAACGCCAACGTACTGGGCGACAACGGCAAAACCAGCCATCCTTGGATGGGTTGCTACGGCATCGGCGTGACCCGTGTGGTCGCCGCGGCCATTGAGCAGAACCACGATGAATCCGGCATTATCTGGCCTAACGCTATTGCGCCCTTCCAGGTGGCACTGGTGCCGATGAATGCACACAAATCCCAGCGTGTTCGCGAAGAGTCTGAACGTCTTTACCAAGCACTCACCGCCGCTGGCTTAGACGTCTTGCTGGATGACCGAGACACCCGGCCCGGCGTTAAATTTGCCGACTTGGAGCTGATGGGCGTTCCTCACCGCCTGGTAATCGGCGACCGCGGCCTGGACAACAGCGAACTGGAATATAAAGGACGTCGGGATAGCGAAGCCACCATGGTGCCTGCAGATCACATCATCGATTTTTTGCGTGAGAAAGCGAGTAGCTAAGACCGCAACGCTTTGCGGAGTCTTGCCGAGCGGCGCTGGACTTGTCACCACAAGCCCAGTGGCCGCTCAGCCGTTGCCGCAACGACTGCGATGGCAGTTTGGGCGAAACGTGGTACCCGGAGCGGGTATTGCAAGCATAGCGGAGTACCTGGCGTCAGGCAGCATTGCGTTAAGTGTTGGCCTACCGTTAAGCCAAACACATGACTTTCTTGCATAATCCATCCACTATTAAGTTTAATACTGCACGGGCTAACTAAGAGCCAGCTTAATACGGGATGCCGACCTCAATGCCAAAGCCAACACGACTGCGTCACCCTTTTATGGGTTTTGTCAGTGTATACCCACTCCCGCTATTGGCACTGGCGGTTATCAGCCTACTTATCCCCACCGCTAATGCCGCTCAGATAACCGTCAGCAGTAGTGATGGCCAACCCCTTGCGGATGCAGTTGTTGAGGTTTACTACGATTCGGCGGCGGCCAATCCTCCTCAGGAAGAGAGCATCTATCAGCGGGGTGCTGCCTTTCACCCCAAGGTACTCGCCGTACCGACCGGCAGCTATGTGGCATTTCCCAACCAAGACACCACCCGCCACCACGTCTACTCTTTTTCACCGGCCAAAACCTTTGATTTAAACCTCTACTTGCAAGAAACACCGCCACCGGTTCACTTCGACCAAGCAGGGGTTGTCGTCTTAGGGTGTAATATTCACGACCATATGCAGGCGTTTATTGTAGTCAGCGATGCCCCCTACTCGGCGATAACGGGCGCCGAAGGCATGCTTTCCCTGCCCATGCTGCCAGCTGGTGAGCATCGTGTGCGCGTGTGGCACCCGCAACTTGATGACAGCCAGCAAGTTTGGTGGGAAGGTATCATTACCGACAGCGACCAGTTGGAAGTCAATTTAGAACTCAACGCACTGCCACCTCCAGCGCCAACCCTCTCTCCCCTTCAGCAGCGATTTAAAGATGCTACTTAAGACCCTAGCAGGGTTCAGAAGGTGGAACTCAACCACTTAGTGAGGTTGCTATGCGCTTTAGAACGCGCCTAATGCTCGTACTATTGACAGTGGTTATTGTCTCGCAACTCGCTACCGGGGTGGCGTTTCTTCGTGCGACCCAAAACGACGTCATTGCAAAAGGCTCCCAACGTTTAGAAGTGGGTGCCAATGTATTGGAACAACTGCTGGACGCACGCGGTGAGCAGTTAGCTAATAACGTCGCCATTCTTGCCGATGACTTCGGTTTTAAAAGCGCCGTTTCCACCCAGGACACCGATACGCTCTACTCCGTATTGGCCAACCATGGTGATCGAGCCAAGGCGGATATCGTGTTACTCAGCGGCCTGGATGGGCGTATTTTGGCAAGCAGCCATCACGCGCAAAATAGCCCAATGCCTTTCCCGCAGTTGTTCGATCGAGCCAGCCAAGAAGGCGAAGCTGTTAGCGTCGTCATCGCCGAAGGGCAGCCGTACGAGTTTGCCCTGCTGCCAGTGCGTGCCCCCAACCTGATTGGCTGGGTGGGTATGGGCTTTTTAATCAATGAAGCGGTCACGGAAGAGATTAATGTATTAACCGGGTTGGACATCAGCGTAGTCAACTATCGCGACAACGGCGAGATCAGCTACCTTGCCAGTTCTCATCCCGAGCAGCTGGCCCTGGAATTAATGAGCGGGCGTGACGATGAGCTAATCGAAGGTGAATATGCCTTACACAGCCAGATGACGCCGGATGCCGAGTACCTGACCTACGCGTCTCAGCTCTATTCCGATGACGTCAACCAGACCTATGCGTTGTTACAACTCTCACGCAACGAGCTGCTTGGCGCTTACCGCTCGCTGCAGTGGCAACTGCTGGGAATCATTGCTTTGATCCTGCTGTTTACCGTGCTGATTGCGATGTGGAGCGCCCGGAGTATGAGCAAACCGTTAATGGAGTTGGCGAAGGCGGCACAGCGCATTGGGCGCGGAGAGCGTTTCACTGAGTTACCGATCGGTACTGAGCGCAGCGAAACCGGGCTTTTAGCGTCGACGCTACTGGCCATGCAGGAGGGTATCGCTCAGCGTGAGTCCACTCTTCATCATCAGTCCCGTCACGACTTACTTACCGACCTGCCCAATCGCATCAGCGCCCAGGAAGATATCAGCCTTTTGATCAAACGCGGCGAGCCGTTTACCCTTCTGCGCCTGGCGATTAACAACTTTCGCGACATTAATGACACCTTCGGCTACGCGCTGGGGGATCACGTGCTGGTCACCCTGGCCAAACGCTTGCAGCACTTTGATGGCTCGGAGAGCACAGCCTACCGGATTGATGGTGATGAGCTGCTACTACTCGTCAAGCAGTCAAGAAGCGACTTTGCCTGGCGTACCCGACTGTTCACTACGCTGCATCACCCTATCGATCTTGATAAATCACCCATCACACCCTCACTTTCAGCAGGGGAAACCAACTACCCCGACCATGGCGACAGCCCACAATTGTTGCTGCGGCGATCCGATATAGCGCTGGATATGGCACGCCGTCACCGGCACCACCACCAACGCTACCTGGAGGGTCAGGATGAGCACCATTTGCGCCAGCTCACCCTGATTCGCGATCTACAGGATGCGGTGGGCAACGGTGAACTGTGGATGGCCTACCAGCCCAAAGTAGACACCCGTAACGGCCGTGTCGATCAGTGCGAAGCGTTGATGCGCTGGCGTCACCCGTCGTTAGGTTTTGTGCCACCCGATGAGTTTATTAGCTTGGCCGAGCGTTCGGGAAGCATCAGCATGCTTAGCCACTGGATGTTAGCCAATGTCTGCGCTCAACTGCATGCTTGGCAGCAGCATGGTTACCACTTATCGGTAGCAGTTAATCTCTCCGCCAGTGATGTGGTGGATCGCCAATTAGCTGCTTATTTGGCTAGCCTGCTTGAGCGCTATCGTCTTGCCCCTGCCCGCCTGAGTATCGAAGTCACTGAAAGTGCCGTTATGCAGGACGTTGATGCCGCCATGGCCACGTTGATGGAGCTCAACCAACTAGGGCTGCGTATCGCGATTGACGATTACGGCACCGGCTACTCTTCCCTAGCGCAAATCAAACGCTTGCCCGTGGATGAACTCAAGATCGATAAATCGTTCGTGTTGGCCATTGATTCCCAAAAAGATGACTTGACGATTGTCAGCTCGACCATCGAAATGGGCCACAGCTTAGGACTGCGCTTAGTGGCCGAAGGCGTCGAGAATCGCGCCAGCGCCGAGCTGTTAAGCAAGCTTGGCTGTGACTTTTTACAGGGCTATTGGATTGCTAAACCAATGCCAGCTGATGAACTCCCCGCCTGGTTGGATAATTTTACGCCGCTCTCCTTGCCCCACCCGATGTCTTCCTTACTAAAGGCGTTCCAGAGAAAGCCATGATGTTATTTCAATCTATATTTTCACCATCCAGTTCACCCTTTCGGCACTTTTTTTTCAGCTGCCTTGCGGTCTGTTTAGCGCTTGCGGCCATGCCCTCCTATGCCGGTAGCCGTATTGTAAGTACGGGCGGAGTGAGTGCTATTGAAGGGGCCGCGGGGGGTGGCTTATCGCCTTGGGCAGTGCTGGCCAGCACCGCCAGCGAACAGGAAATCGGCGTCACTGCCGCCGCTACCCGTGCCTGGGTGGACGATTATCGGCTAACAGTGACCGGCGCAAGCCTGAATGTTTATGACCGTATTGAAGTCTCAGTGGCGCGTCAAACGCTTGATCTAGACACCCTGGGTGGCGAGCTAGGCCAGGATATTTACGGTGCTAAGGTGCGCTTGCTCGGTGATGTGCTCTATCACCCTTGGGGCATTTGGAGTGTTGGGATGCAACATAAACGACTGGTTGATGGCACCATTCCCACCGCCCTCGGTGCCGATAAAACAAGCGGTACCGATATGTATCTTAGCGCCAGCAAGTTGCTGTTTAGCGCTGTTGCCGGGCGCAATATGCTATTCAACGCCACCCTGCGCAATACCAATGCCAACCAGGGCGGTCTGCTTGGCTTTGGCGGCGATCAGAGTAGCCGCTCGTGGATGGCCGAGGGGAGCGTGGGCGTTTTTATTACCCCGCAATGGGTTGTCGGTGCAGAGTATCGCCAGAAACCCGATAACCTAAGCGTAGTTAAAGAGGATGATTGGCAAAGTCTCTACAGTGCCTACTTCTTCAATAAGCACTTATCACTCACGGGCGCGTGGTTGAACTTAGGCGACATTGCCGGCCTACCTTCCCAACGCGGCGGCTATCTTTCACTTCAGGCAGCTTTCTAAGCGGGGCGCTATGAGCTTTCCACACAAATACAAGCGGACACACCGTGGTTTAATAACGGTTATTTTTGCAACAATCGCAATTACGCTCGCAGGCTGCACTCATCAGTCAGCCACTCAATCAACAACGCTTTACGAACGGCTTGGCGGTCAGGGCACTATCGACACGGTGGTCGAGAATCTCTTATACCGAATTGCGGATGATCCCGAAGTAGTGGTGTTTTTTGCTAACACCAATATCGATTTATTTGCTGAATCCCTGGCCAGCCAGCTATGCGATGTAAGCGATGGCCCCTGCCACTATGAAGGCCCGCCGATGGATCGTGCTCATCAACATATGGGGCTAACAGATGCACATTTTAATCGCTTGGTGGAACATCTCGATGCGGCTATGCAGGCGGAGGGTATTGCCCTTGGCGCACGTAATGAACTGCTGGGCAGACTCGCCCCTATGTACACAGACGTTATGCGTCTTCAGTAACCTGCCAACCGTCACGGCCCATCGCTTTTACCCGGTAGAGTGCTTTGTCGGCGGCTTCGTAAGCGTAGGGAAACGTTGCTTCATCGGCTACAAAACAGCTCCCGCCAACGCTTAACGTCACGCCTTTTTTATCCGGATGGGCAGAGTGGGCAAAACCAGCTTCCCGCAGCCCTTCAATTAGCTGGCGGCAGTAACGCTTCAGCGTGTCGGTGTTCGGGCAGTGAAGTAGTGCCGCGAACTCATCGCCTCCCAAGCGGTAGAGCTGCGCTTCATCATTCAGCGTTTCACCAATCAATGTGGCCAATTGGCGCAAAAGGGTATCGCCTTGCGGATGCCCGTAGGCATCGTTGTACTGTTTAAAAAAGTCTATATCGACCAGAATCAGCCCCAGCGACTGGTGCTGCTGCACCAACACATCCTGATGCAAAGCGCTGCGATTACCGATCCCGGTGAGCGGGTCGCGCATGGCGCGTTTCATCCACTCGAAGGTCTCTTGAGTGGCGCGATCAGTGCGTCTTAGCTGGCGCTCATGGAGCCACCAAAACGCCAAGCCCATCACAAAGATCAATAAACTGGAGTAGGTCAGCACCTGACTATGCTGACGGGTGCTTTCGGAAAAATCGTTAATCGCTGCGCCCCGACGATCAAGCTGATCCATCTCAATATGGGTTAAGCATTGAATCGGTGCGAACAACGCCATCGCCGCAGCGATACGGTCAATGCCCCGCGCCGCGAGCAGCGCCACCAGCCGATCCAACTCCTTCAAACTAGGCTCAACGCAGGTATATTCACGCCGATAAATGTGCACATCGGCTAAGCCGTAGGCCAGGTCAATATCCAAGGCTGCGGCATCCAGCGCATCTTGCTCTGCCTGGTCACTCAATAGCTCGGATTGGGCATTTTGTAGGTAGACCCGTGCCCGAGTAGAAAGCTGCTGACCTGTAAGGCTCCCCGTCTGGCTGAAATAAGCCTGTATTTCGGGGTATACCCAGCGCGATTCATAAACAATCAACACCATAAGTGCCAAAAAGCTCATCAAGCTCAATGATAACCACGTAAAATAGCGGTGCTGGCGAGCTAAAGGCCGGGGACGAACTGTGGGCTGCGCGACGGGCCTAGTTTTGGATGTCACCACTTCGCCTCTATGCTACGAATCATCCAGATCCAGTCATTGAACTCACGCAGGTTTTCTACGTCGCGATCACCCTTGCCCTGATTATTGTAGTCACGCTCTACCAGCCGCACAGGGCCTCGCGTACGGATGGTGAGCGGATCGCCATCCTCAGAGCTAATCAGGTACCAGTTAGGGTCGTCCCACCCTTCTAAGGTAACCTCGTAGTCGTCCCAAGCGGTAAAGTGAAGCGCCGGGGGCACTTCGCCAAACTGTTCAATCAGAAAGGTGCGAAACTCGACGCCCTGCATCTCCACATCGCGCCCTTGATAGGGGTCATAGAGTGTAAACGTCGTATCAGACATGTCGTGCAAGTCACTTAAAGCGACCTTTTGAGTGACATCGCCGTTGATCATATTTACTGCCTGGGCAAAGGCAGTCGCGGGAAGTATTATGCCCACGACAATTAACGCGCACGCTAACCGATCACGTACACGACCCCACGGGCTGTGGTGTAAGGCAACTGCGTTCATGACAAAGCATCCTAGTGTAGTCATTGCTTCAATGGACTTTACCAGAGCACGCCTTGCATTGCTCATTAACGCACGCTATGCGATTGCAACTTTTCAGCACATTTCAGGCAAAAAAAAGCCAGCCCATGGTGGGCTGGCAACAGGAGGTTTACTGCGATAGCAAACCCCCTCCCCTGACAAGGTTTACACGAGGTGGGAAAGCTACTTTTTACGCTCATCTTTACGTAGATGATCACGAATCACGAAGCCCACCCACCCCAGCATAAAAACGATCACTAACGCGACGGTCACTAAGCCGAAAATAACTGTGTCATCCCAATACATGGTGAATCCCCCCGCCGTGATGTATGCGTTCATACTAGCCACTCAACGGCAGAAGAATGCTGACCTAGATCAAGTTACGGCAGGCGGGGGTAAGCGGTTAAACAGGAAATTGATACTGGTCAATTTTTGGGTGCTATTAACCTACAGCACCTTGCGGTCTTCGACTTTACTGTGTTCGGTACCTGGTGGTAACGGATGGCCTTTAGCTAATTCTGCACGGGTAGCTTCGCGTACGTCTAAAATGGTGACTTTATAGTTCAGCGTGCGCCCGGCCAGGGGGTGATTGGTATCGACGGTGACGCGGTCGCCATCGACTTTGAGTACCGTAACAATTTGCGGCCCGGCTTCGCCCTCAGTTTGAAAGCGGCTGCCCGGTTCCAACTCAGCGTTACCAAAAGAGCCACGGCTGACTTCTTGCACCAAATCTTCGTTACGCACACCGTAGGCATCCGCGGGCATTAGTTGAACGCTGAGCTCGGCACCAACGGTTTGACCTGCTAGTGCACTCTCCAACCCTGGCACGATATTGTCGTGGCCATGCAAATACTCTAGCGGCTTATTGCGCGCCTGGGAGTCATCCAATACCTGCTTGCTGCCATCGTTGAGCACGTCGCTGAGGACATAGTGCAAGGTAACTACCTGATGCGCCGTAATCGACATGGAAAACTCCTCTCCGGTAAGCTGTCGGTTTTGTGATAGAACTTCGCGATAGAACTTTGTGATAGCACTTTGCGATAAATACACTGCCTCAGTTTATCACTTGGCCGTTGCCAGCGTCTTTCCACCAGGAGTAGCGTTTAATGTTAAACCCCACCCCCCAGCGCACTTGGCTTGCTGCGCTGGCTATTTATTGTCGTGCCCCCGTTATTACCATGCTGTTTTTGGGGTTTTCTGCAGGCCTACCCTTTTTATTAGTGTTTTCAACACTCTCCGCCTGGCTGCGTAGCGACGGCGTGGAGGTAGCGGCAATTGGCTTTTTTGCCTGGATTGGCATGCTCTACTCGATCAAGTTTTTCTGGGCGCCGGTGGTAGACCGGTTAGCGCTCCCGATTTTGACCCGCGCCTTCGGCCAACGCCGCGGCTGGATGCTGTTAGCCCAGGGGTTGATCGTTGCGGGGTTAGTGGGGCTGGCCGGTTTGAGCCCGGTGGGTAATCTCGGCTGGGTGGCCCTCTTTGCACTGCTGGTGGCGTTTGGCTCAGCGACGCAGGATATCGCTATCGATGCCTATCGCATTGAGTCCGCCGATGACGATGTTCAGGCCGCCATGGCCTCGACCTATATTATTGGCTATCGCGGTGGCTTACTTGCCGCCGGTGCCGGCGCACTGTATATCGCGGCCTCTGCCTCTTGGGATGTGGCCTACATGAGCATGGCGGCGCTAATGGGCATTGGCGTTCTCACCGTGCTGCTGCGCCCTGAACCGAAGCGCGCTTCGCTTTCTATTCAACTTATCCATGAGCCTAAGGTACGGGCGTTTATTCGCGCCAGCCGCGGTAAGCCCAAACTGTTACGCCGCCTGGGTGCCTGGAGCATTGGTGCACTGGTCTGTCCGTTTACCGACTTTTTTCGCCGCTATGGAGTGAAAGCGCTGTGGATTTTGGTGTTTATTGCCGTATTTAGAATCAGCGATTTGGCCATGGCCTCCATGGCCAACCCGCTGTATATCGACCTGGGCTTCTCGCTGGCAGAGATTGCTAACGTGACCAATATATTCGGCATTGCGATGAGCATTACCGGTGGAATTCTAGGCGGGCTATGCGTGGCGCGCTACGGCATTGGCCCGCTGCTGATCTTCGGCGCGGGGTTGGTGATGGTAACTAACCTGCTGTTTGCCGTGCTTGCCGTGGTGGGTAATCAGTTGCCCATGCTGGTGGTGACGATTATCGGCGATAACCTTGCCAATGGCTTAGCCAGTGCGGTGTTTATCGCCTTTCTTTCCAGTCTCACATCACGCGCCTATACTGCAACGCAGTACGCGCTGTTCTCATCACTAATGACGCTGCCAGGAAAGTTTTTGAGCGGTTTTGGTGGGCTGGTCGTAACCTCTCAGGGCTACCCAAGCTTCTTTGTCATCGCAACGTTATTGGGCCTTCCCGCCATTATCTTGGCAATTTGGATCAGCCGAGACAAGCAGTTAGTACCTACCCCCAAGCCTGCTTAAGCAGGCTTGAAGGTTTAGGCTAGCGGTGTGCTTCGAGCCAGTCCAAGGCCCCTGGCGTAGTCCGCCACTGATCGCGCATCAAGGTGCGGTACTGCCACGCTTCCGCCCGGGAGCCGGGGTCAACTTGACCATCGGGGTGAGGCATGGAAGGCCGCGGGCTCTCTGCACAAATTAGCTCTAACGCGTAACGGTTATGGCCAAGCACATCGCCTAGCGCCGCTTCTGCCGCCTCACGCTGCTCTAACCGATAGAGTGCCAGGGCTTTACCCATCAAAAGCCCCAGTACCAGCGAGCCGTCGTCGTCACTCTCTTCCGCAAGTGCCAACGCTTCCTCGTTGCGATCATCGCGCAGCAGCTGGTCAAGTACCAGCTCGCGCAGGCCCAAGCTATCCTCCTGGTCGATCAGCAGTAGCTCCTCGGCGAGCTCCCTGGAGTGCTGTCGCGCCCCGCGCTCCATGCCAACCACCAACGCTAACCCCGTGCGTAGCAGCATGGCGTTGTTGGCATCGTCCCAGCAAAGGTTGCCGTCGCCTTCGGCGCGGGCTTGTTCCAACCACCTTGAGAGGCGCAGCGCCAATGGTTCCAGCAGGCTTGGGGCCATCCACGGCAGGCTGCCAAAGCGGCTGGTGAGCGCCAACGTTAAGTCTTGCACTACCTGTGGGGCGTCCAGCCACTCGGGATGTGCACAGAGTGCCGACATCCACTCAATGGCGTTGCCCCAGGGGTCATCTCGGAAGCCCAACGCTACGTCTTCATCCACCAACACCTGAAACTGCTCATGCCAAGCGGCAAACAGAGTCTCTTCACGAGCACTGGTGTTATATAGCAATCGCCCACTTTCAGGGTCGGCGCTTACATCGATTTTGGGGGCAGTGGGCAGCGCGGCCAGCAATGCCTGAAGCGCTACCAGCGGCGTTGCCAGATCCTCTTCCGCACTCAGCAACTGATCGGCAAGCGTCGCACCGGGGTTATCCGCCAACGCGGCTAAAAAATCCAGCTGATCTTCATCCAGGTCACCCTGGCGAACCAGGCGACGATACCAGAAATTGGCGCGCTCTTTGGCTTCCTGTTCGTGCCCTTCATGCAGCAACAGCATGGCTTCGATGTAGGCCAAGGTAGGCGAATCGGGCAGCGCCTGCTGAGCCTTCACAAAGGCACCGCGGGCACTATCCAGGTCATCGTTATCCAAGTGCATCAGGCATAAACGCTCAAGAGCCACGCCGCGCAAAAACAGCGGCCCCCGCTCCATCACATCATCAAGTAGGTCAGCACGTTTACGGCTAAAACCGCGCTCTTGATAAATATCCAGCAGGATTTCAAAGGCAGGCTCGGCCTGCTCAGGCAGCCGTGACCAGTCACTACCATCGAAGAGTGATTCAAGGATTTGCATAGCGCGGCCCGTCTGACCGCTTTCAGCAGCAATCAACCCGGCTTCCAGTAGCGCTTGAGCCGGAGCCTGTCGGCTATCCAACGCGGCTTTCAGGGTCGCGCCCTTCCATTCGCGCAGCGAGAGCATCCACATCATCTGATCGGGGATCTCAGTGGGAAACTCGATCTGATAGCAACACTGCTTGAATTTGCGCCCTGAGTCACACCAGCACGGTTCATTACGCCCCGGCGTGGCGAGGGGCTCACAGGCAAAGTCGAGCCGCTCTAGCGGTGTTTGCGACCACAGCACTGGTGCCAGCGCTTGGGCCATGGACACATCGCCTTCAAATGAATCCGCGCCTTTGGCACGCACCCAGGTCATAAAATCCGGATAGTGTTCTTGTTGCCTGATTGCCGAGAGTGCCCCGGAGGCGAATCCCAGCAGCTGATCGACCCATACCGCCAGCATTGCCGTCTCCATGTTGTGACAGGATAGCTTGTTAAACGATGTCGTGTTCAACGATATCGAATTAAACAATGACCTGTTTAAAAGCGGCATAGTTTAGCATGAAGGCCGACATGGTCGCAGTGGCAATCGGTTGATCATTAATAGGCTCGATGTAATAGCGGAAGCGTGCGCTCGTGCATATTCAGTCGCGCGCCCAAACGCACTAAATTCCAATAGTGACCGTTCAGCGCCCGGGAAAGCAGCAGCGTTTCTGCGGGAGGCTGTAGGCGATCCATCGCCGCCCACACTTTAGGAGTTAGCTCGCGCAGGCGACGGTGCACCCGCACATCGCTGAAATCCTGCTCGCCCGGCTCAAACAGTGGCGCGATACATTCAGCGGATTCACGATAGAGCGCCAGCGGCGCGCCCTGCCCCTGGCGGCCACCCATTTGCATCAAGGCTTCGTCCATCCCCATGGGGTCATGCTTCAAGGTGGCATCCAACAGTTGCATCATCGCCTTTATGCGCGCATCGGGGACCGCAATTACCGCGCCCAAATCGTAAATCACCAGCCGCCCTTGGGCATCGGCTGCGAAATTACCCGCATGGGGGTCGGCATGTAGTTCGCCGTAGGTAAACAGCTCTTGGGTAATCCAGTCTGCTAATGTCTCGGCAATGCCCTGGCGCGTCTCGTCATCTGCCTCGGCTAATTCGCGCAATGGCGCTCCTTCCACGTAGCGCATCGCCAGCACATGAGGGCCGGAGAGCGCTGGCAAAGGCTCGGGAATCACTAGCCGTGGATCATCCTTATAGCGCTCACGGTAACGGGCCAACGCAGCAGCTTCGGCGTGATAATCCAGTTCCCCACGCAGGCTTTCAGCAAGCTCTTCAAATAGGGCATCCAAACGCGCCTGGGGTACTTTGAACCAGCGGCCTAAACGCATAATGCGTCGCACCTGGATTAAATCGCTCTCCAAAACATCAGCAAGGCCGGGGTACTGCACCTTAAGCACGACCGTTTCGCCCTCATGAGTGGTCGCGCGGTGAACCTGCCCCATGGAGGCGCTGGCAAAGGGGCGCTCCTCGACTTCGCTGAAATAGTGGTCAATGTCGCCGTACTGCTGAACCAGCGCTTCATGAATACGTGGCCAGGGCATCGGTTCGGCCTGGCGCTGCAGGCGGGCAAGCTCCTCGGCAAGATCGGGCGGTAGCAGATCGTCCCACTGGGACATAATTTGGGCAAGCTTCATGGCCGGGCCTTTAAGCTCTGAAAGCCCCTCAAACAGCGCTTCGCCCAGGGCTCGCCAATCCGCTTGGCCACCTAAACGGGTTTTCAGCAGCGCTCCACCAGTGCGTGCACCCAACCCCATTAAACGTCGTGTTCTACCTCGATCACGCATTGATGATGCCCCTTAAATACCAGCCCTGACCATCAAATAGATTGCTATCAAACAGATTGCTAGCCAACAAAACTATTTGTACATAATTTATACAACTTAACAGTATCAGCAATTTATCGCATCACTACATTGACCTGCCCCCTCTGGCGCCAATGCTGGCCAGCGTCTGCTACCATAGGCGCCATCAAAGGATACGATGAAGGCTTCGCTGCTATGCGCCTGATAATTGCCGAAAAACCCAGCCTCGCCCAAGCCATTGCCGAGGCGTTACCGGGCACTAGCAAACGCCAGGAGGGCGCGGTGCTATGTGGCGACACCACGGTCACTTGGTGCCTAGGGCACTTATTAGAGCAAGCGCCACCGGAAGCCTATGACCCCGCTGACAAGCAGTGGCGGCTGGATCGGCTCCCTATCGTGCCGCAGCAGTGGAAGCTGATGCCACGCCCCAAGGCGCGTGGGCAGCTCGCGGTGATTCGCAAGCTGATCAAACAAGCCACCGATGTGGTTCACGCGGGTGACCCTGACCGCGCACTGTTACGATTTTTCTATTGAAAGCGATTGTTACGTTTACAATCTATGAAATCGTGAAATTACGGCATGGAGGCTTGCGTGGGCATAGTGCTATGGGAAATTCCTGACTTTGTTGTAGATCAGCCAATTAAACGAGAGATTAATAGGTCCACCGGAGAGCTATCAATATGCTTTGAAGGATCTGGCAATTCTCTAGGCAAACTTCCTCTCTTATACAAGGAAGACGGTAGCAGCATTAGAGTCGCGAATATTTGGCTAATCCATTTAAAAGCCAATTTGCGTAAGAAAGCGGTTAACACTCAAGCACAAGCATTGCTCCACTACTTTACCTTCCTTGAAGATATAGGCATTGCTTGGGACTCTATGCCTGCCGCCCTTAGAAAAAGACCTACCTATGGGTTTAAGAAGCATTTGCGTGAAGCATATAAAAACGGAAATATAGCTAGATCAACTGCCAGCAGCTATATGAGTATAGTGATCAAGTTTTATAAATTCTATCTAGCTAGAAATCATCCATTTGAGCACCCGCCGTTTAAGTATGAGATAGTCAAAGTCAGTACGAGTGGCTCACATGAGCACATGAGAAATAAGTTGATTCATGTCGACACCACTGATCTAAGATTAAAGCTACCAAATGATACGAGCTATTATGGCCTATCACGCAAACTGCTTCCAATAAATGATCAGGAATGGCGCGTCGCACAAAAATACTACAAGGAGCTTCAAACTGGAGTTTCTAATAGAAGCAATAATACAAAGACCGTTGCACTATCGCAGGAGTTCCAAATTGCAATCGAGCTAAGTCGGTACTGTGGATTGAGAAGATCAGAAATCATAAGCATTCGGATAAACGCAATCTACAAGCCCAACTCAGAACAACTGGCAAAGAAATACCTAATCAACGCCGATGGTTTAAACCTTGACCAAAGGCGAGGCGTGACTACTAAAAATGGTACGGTAAGGATAGCTGAAATTACTTCTGAATTGATGCAGCGAATCTACGAGTACACAAACTCAGCCCGATACATACAGCGCAGAAAGCTATATGAGGAAAGTAATACTGAAGACAAGTATTGCCCCCCACTGCTTTTAAACCAACTAGGCAAACCATATTCACCTAAAAGCATTGATGCACGATGGGGTGAGCTAAGAAATGCTATTAAAAGCGAGCTTCCAAATTTTAGCCATAAGTTTCATAATTTACGCTCGACCTATGCTGTTGAAAGATTAAAAGAATTATTGAATTCAGGAATAAAAGAAGGGAAAGCCCTCGACTATCTTCAGTCTGTGATGGGGCACAAAAGCAGATCCGCATTACTGGGCTATCTCAAGCTTTCAGAGGAGGTAGTTACAGCTAATGAAATTCATGAAATAGCTATAGACATTATTCTTGAGAGCGGTGAACATTAATGGCTTTTTTAAAAGAAAGCAAAAGAAAAACATCGACAGCACAAAAAACAAATTTTGAAAATGTAGTCAGCATAAACTTAAAGGATAGGTTTATCACTGATGGGCACGGCACCGCCAATTTTGAGCGCCTTCTTTATAAAGGGTGTCCAATTCTTTCAATGGAAGAAAAACGTACAAACAAGCCTAAGACTCAGGCTGACCTTGTCGATGCCAATCGCAGAGAACTGGCAATAAAAATCTGTAATGCAATCCACGCTATGGATAAAACTGATAGAACAAAGATTAATATATTTCGAGAGACCGTATCATTTATTAGACAAATGGACGCGAAAGGAATTAACGACACTTTTTGCCATGACTCCGTATCCATGTACGTTAATGAGCTAGCAAAACTATATGAAAAAGGTATAAAAGGGAAAAGCTTATCTTCTCGCCAGAACTCTATTAAATCATTACTAAAAGAGCTAGATATTGAGCTATACGACCAATGTAACAATATATTCATAGCTTTCCCATCAGACAGTGAGCCTACAAAGCCATACACAGATGATGAGGTTAAGAAAATAGTATTAGCTCTTTACACCATATTTGACGATTACGCAAAGCATATCGACAACGACACTGCACCGCTAATCTTCCCACTCTATAATGCAAAAAATAAAGATGGTACTTTTAAATTTGAGAGCAACGGAATTTCTATAAGATATACAACTTCTAATAACAGTGACAGCACATGGAAAACCGATCTAGTTAGAGTTGCATATTTCATCACCTGCTTACACACTGGGGCAAACTCCAACCCTCTCCTGGGATTAAAAATATCAGATATAGATGAAGAGCCTTTTCAAGACATTAATCGCAGATCCTATAAGCTTAGGACGATTAAAGGAAGACAATCAGGAAGAATAAACGAAATAGAAGCCGGCTTTACGAAAAAAGGGAAAAATTTTTTTAATAAGTGGCTTAAAATTAGTAAAAAGCTAAACTCTCATAGTGATGGTTATATATTTCCAAATTTTTCTCACAATAAGCTATCAAAAATGACCACTAGCAACGCTAGTAGAATAAACAAATACATCATTAACTTTGGCATTCCTGCCTTTAGTAGCCAGCGATTTAGAAAGACCAAGGCCTCTCTTATCATGAGAGCGACTGAAAGCCTATTTATGGTTGCTCAAGGTTTAAACAATTCTGTAGCAACCGCATCTAAGCATTATGCTAATGGAGATCCAGTAACTACTGAGCTTTCACTAGCCTCAGCACTATATATACGTGAGCAAACGGCACTAGGGGTACCATTAGATAACGCAATAAAAGAAAGTGCGTTTATTTTCAATGATCCAATCAAAGAAAGCGGCGCAAACACTAAGTACAAAAAGTTATCAAATGGTTTAAGATGTGGCGGTGCCTTTGGAGAAAAATCAATTAAGACGAAAAATGCATTAATTAAAGAAGGAATTGCAAAAGAATCTGATCTTGTTGCTTGCCATAAGTTTTTAGAGTGCTTTGGTTGCATGCATCATGCCGTGGTAGCAGAAGTAGAAGATATATGGTTATTACTATCATTCAGTGATGTTATTTTAGAGTCTCTTTCGACGCCATCTATCAATTCAAAGCCAACAAACCTGCTGCATAAAGTTCATAGTACCGTTCAGGTTATCATTGAGCGAATAAGGTCTGAACATGAGGCTGCTTACTCTGAGGCTTATCAGAAATACTTAGATACTCCACACCCACTTTGGAAAGATGCAAACGATATAAAATTAATGCTGGAAATCTACTAATGAACGAATTAACAAATACTAAAAACTTAAAATCAATAGAGCCTATTCAAGATATTGTTATTTCTTATGATTCTAACGGACAACCTTATAGTTACTACTCCTCAGAAAAATGGATCTTGTGGTCGCTTAACTTCGATGTTTCTTTTTCCAGACTGTCAGGAGAATTCAAAAAAGCCACCAAACATCTTATATATAAAGTTATAACAAACAAAACCCTCAAATCTAAAAAAAGTGCTACTAAAAACATCATTGAAGGGGCAGTTATTTTTGAAAAATGTATAACAGCATGTAATGGCTATTCATATGAATTCATTGACGAAGACAAAAACTATCGAAAAGTTATAGATCAAGCAAAGAACAGAAAACTAAAATATAAAACATGGAAAAATAATTTAATTTTCATTTCTCATCTATATGCTGAAAAATTAATAAGCCGAAATATAGGCAGCGCTGATAACTTAGCAAGATATTTATCAAGTAGTGGTGATAATATTTCTCAGGCAATATGTTTGCCAGAGCGTATCGCCACCATTTACTATAGAGAGTCTCTAAACTTAGTTGAAGTGTGTTATCCCTATAGGCATGAAATATCTTCTGCTTACGCCGACTTCATTACTGAGTATGAAAGACTAAAAGGTCGATATACTTCAAACATAACACCCAGAAAACATGCGCTCAAAAAAATAAATTTTGATCCGTCAGCTATAGATATTGAATTTGATTACAGTGGTCATTGGCTCTCAAAACTAAGGGGAGCCTGCTATATTGTTATCGCTGCATTTACGGGCTGTAGAGACGGTGAAATAAAATCATTTAACTTAGAATCATATCAAGAAAAAAAATACGCAGGTATGACAGTGTCTGTGCTTAATGGAGTACATACTAAACCTAACCTTGGTGGTGTCGAAAGACCAACTTCATGGGTAACCATACCTGCAGTTAAAAAAGCTATTGAATTACTATGGAATGCTTTTAGTTTTGCACGCGAAGGATGGAAAAATCAGGCGTCGGATCTAAATCACGTAGATGAGCGTAAGAAATTTCTAAAAGATGTGGATAGTTTATTTGTTACACTGCCATACTCAACCGCAAAGAAGCCTAATGCTGGAAGACAGTCAATATTTCATTCGCTTAATTCCTTCATACGCTCACTAGATTGTATTGCAACAAAAGATGACGTTTATGAATTTAATACTTTAAACCCATCCAGGAAAGGCGACCTTAAAATTGGTGAGAGACTGCATATTCACCCTCATGCTTTCCGTCGCACATTTGCTGTTTACTTAGTACGCAACAAACTTTCATCTTTACTAGATATTAAATATCAATTTAAGCATATGAATATAGCGATGACTTCCTGGTATTCAAACCAAGCTAACATTGCTTCTTATCTTGACATGATGATTGACAACGAGCTTCAAAACGAAATAGCAGGTGAAAACAAAAATTATATGACTGATATTTTCTATCACCTTTACAATGAAGCTGAAACGTTAGCAGGCCCAGAAGGGAAGAGGATTAAAAATCTTCGTACAGAAGGAGATGCAACAATCTATCTAAGCAAGGAAGAAATACGCAATCAAGTTGAGGAAGGACGCCTATCTATCATTGAGCACCCCGGTGGATATTGCACGAATCCAGATTGTGATAGAATTTGTGATATGACCGTTTGTCAATATAAGGTGGTTACGGTTGAAAAAGCTAAGTCATTGGTTACTGTAAGAGATAAATTAATTATAAAATATAATGAAATTTATTCGAGCGGTATAGATATACCCAACATAATGTCAAAAATATATTATGAGATTCGATCTATTGAGAAAGTTCTTTCAGAACACAACCTCGATTTTGTAGCATTTATCAAAGAGGAATTTTAAACGTGGGCATCCAAAACACACCTTCTGAGCGGGGTGAAATAACCAAGCAAAGGCTTGAAGATGCTCTTCAGCGCTTAATCGATGGCAATCCTGAAAGAACTCCCAATGACGGAAAATTGAATTTAAGTCGAATAAACAAGGAAGCTGGCTTGAGTTCAGGGGGAGTTTACTATTACAGCGATTTTGTTGAAAAGGCTCGCAAAGAAATAGATAGATTTAAAACTAAAAAGGCAAGTCCTACTTATAAAGCAGGAAAAATATCTGTAGATAGACTTAGAGCGCAAAGAGACAAAGAACGTGAGCTTAAAGAACGTTACAGGTCACAACGAGACGATATCAAAAAATTCTGTGACCAAGTTATTGCACGAAATGCCAATTTAGAGTTCTCCCTATACGAGGCACTTGAGGAAATAGAAGCCCTTCAGGCTGAGCTGAACAAAGTGAAAGTCGTTGGATTTGAGCGAGGTAAACAGAGTTGATTCTATACATTGCCGAAAAGCCGAGTGTCGGACGCGCAGTTGCAGATGTGCTTCCCAAACCCCACCAGAAAGGTGATGGGTTTATCAGGGTGGCTAATGGTGATGTTGTAACCTGGTGTATTGGTCACTTATTGGAGCAGGCTGAGCCAGATGCTTATGACCCTGAGTACAAAAAGTGGAAAAAAGAGCACCTGCCAATTATCCCGGTCGAGTGGAAACATCAAGTCAAAAGCCAAACACGCTCACAGTTTAATGCTGTCAAAAAACTTATCAAAGAAGCTGACCAATTGGTCAACATGGGTGACCCTGATCGCGTCGGTCAGATCCTGGTCGATGAAGTAATCAATTATTCAGGTGTGAATAAGGCAAAACGCGAAGCCACATTACGCTGTCTCGTGAATGATATGAATCCTGCCGCTATCCAGAAGGCGTTGAAAGATCTTCACAAGAATACTGACTTCATACCGTTAGCCACATCAGCCCTGGCAAGGGCAAGAGCCGATTGGCTCTATGGTATCAATATGACTCGCCTTTGCACACTTCTTGGCCAAAGCGCTGGGTACAACGGTGTTTTGTCGATTGGCCGAGTGCAGACGCCTGTATTGGGATTGGTCGTTCACCGAGACCAAGAAATCGAAAACTTTATAACCAAGCCATTTTATGAGGTCTTCATAACGCTTCAGACAGTGGCGGGTGAGTCTTTTACAGCAAAATGGAAGCCGAGTACTGCTTGTGAGCCTTACATGGACGAGGAAGGCCGTGTGCTTTCACGAAAGCTTGCCGAAGTCGTTCTTCAAAAGGTAGTCGGACATGCAGGCAACGTCATCGCAGTCAAACGTGACAAGAAAAAACAACCTGCCCCCCTGCCCTATAGTCTTTCATCACTGCAAATTGATGCATCAAAGCGTTTCAATCTAAACGCCCAGAAGACTCTGGACATATGCCAACAGTTATATGAACGACATAAGCTGATCACCTACCCACGGTCAGACTGTCGGTATTTACCCAAAGGCCATTACACTGAACGTCAAACAGTGGCTCAATCGATAGCCAAAACATCAGCGGCGCTTTCTGATAGCGTTCAAAAGGCTGACTTCAACCTAAAGAGCAAGGCGTGGAACGATGCCAAAGTAGGCTCGCATCACGCAATTATACCAACATCCAGGGCAGTCCCAGCTGATCGCCTGTCTCAGGATGAGAAGAATATCTACGAGCTAGTTGCCCGCCAGTACTTGATGCAGTTCTATCCAGCATTTGAGTATGCAGAGCACCAAATCGACAGCGAGGTGGAAGGCGGATTGTTCATCGCCAAACAGAAGTCAGTTATTTCTAACGGCTGGAAGGCGCTGCTTCCACCTCAAGAGACCCCAAAGCAAGAAACTGAATTTTCGTCAGTGGCTCTTCCCAACGTTAAATCTGGTGATCCGGTTACTTGCATCGATGGCAAAATGGACGAGAAACAAACCAGCCCCCCGAAACGTTTCACAGATGCGACATTACTCTCCGCCATGACGGGAATAGCGAGGTACGTATCGGACCCTGAAATTAAAAAAGTGCTCAGGGATACGGACGGGCTCGGCACGGAAGCCACCCGTGCAGGGATCATCGAGTTATTGTTCAAACGGCAGTTTCTGACAAAGAAAGGTAAGGAGATCCACTCGACAGAGGCAGGAAAGCACCTTGTTAACAGTCTGCCTAAAAGAATGGTTGTTCCTGATATGACCGCACATTGGGAGTCTCAGCTTGAAGCCATCAGCGAGAAACGGATGCGATACGGGCAGTTTATGCAGCCCCTCACTGATGGCCTGAAAGCGCTAATAGCTGAAGTAGAAAGCGGTGATTTCTCGGCTCTACGTGGAATGGGCAAGAAGTCGATGCGAAAAAGAAAAACAGCTAGAAAAAAATAGCTCAGCACAGACCGCATACCGCGGTTGATTAAATGCTTATCTGGTTGGCGTCCTATGTGCAACACAAGGACGCCCGGAGCAATATTAATTCTTACTCAAACTCTCTGTTCGTAAAGGCCACTCTTTTCAAAAACGTCGGCTAAACGGTAATCAAATCCGCCGTCGTCAGTGCCCAGAATCATATTGAAGATGACACGACTCAGTGAGGACTGAGGAAGGTTATAGTTCCTACCAAATGGCTTCACTTCCCATTCATTGGCGAGAGCACGCTCCATACTCCGTGATATGTTCCCAACAACCGAGTTAGCTGCCTGCCGTTTGCTGATAGAGCTACGCATATAATAGGCAGCAGCGTCCTTGGCGGCCCGCCAAATGAAGTTATAGACCTGGGCTACGCTAAAATGCTCTAGGCACCTGCTGAGCATCTGGCGGCTTTTCTCCCCCGGCGACAAGTACAGCTGATGCTCTTCAAGCATAACCTTCAAGAAACCAATGCACTCGTTCAGTTGGGCTCCCTTGCATAGCGCATTAAATTCCGGCGATTGCTTGACGGTGTATGCGACTTCTTCATCAAAAAACTCATCGATTAGTGCAGTGACTTGGTCGGCATCAAAGGGAAGGTTAAATGCGCATGCTCCAAGGTCGATACTCAACTGGTCATCTTCATGAAGCTCGATCACCTCAAGACGTGTATCTAGGGAAATCAACAATAAGTTATGATCAATTAAATGCTGAAGAACCTTATGATCATAGGCAGAGTCGGGCGACAGAGTGCAAGCGGGATAATCGTTAAGTGGTACTATGGTAGCAAGTTCCTCATCGCCTAACGCCTGAATCGTCGCTAGCAGATAGACCTTGCTCGTCAGGTCTAGCGCTGCCAGGTCTGGTACGTTGTTTTTCGCCGACAGCCGCATTTTCAGAAGCAACTCTTGCTTTTCGTCAGCAATGGATTGTCGTTCGGCTTCCAAGCATGCACTACAGACCCGATCCCGAAGCCATCGGCGGTCTTGATACTGACTGCGAGTTCCAAAGCGGTATGGCTGTCTGCAACGACCACAGCAGATATCTTCCAGCCATACGAAAGCATGCTGTTCGACGAACTTACTGACCTCGTGTGTTTTCATTGAATACACGGTCGCAATCTCGCTAATTTTGAAGACAAATTCGCCGTCTTCAGACTGCCTCCAGTATTCCCCGCAGATACGCGCGCCCTGCTCATCATTAGTGATTATCTCCAACTTCATCCAGGCCGCTCCAAATGGGAATCATAGTCCGTGGAATTGTATCCAGTGCCCCGTGATAGTTCCATCCTTTGGGTGGAGCATGATAAATGCGGAACGAGAAGCTGGTGGCGTTCGGGCAGAGAGTCAGAGAAATTCGTAAAAGCAGAGGGCTATCCCAGGAAGGCATGGCTGCCCTGGCCGGGGTTGATCGCAGCTACATGGGCCACATAGAACGCGGTGAAAAGAACATTACTCTGACTAAGATCTACCAAATCAGTGACGCGCTCGGCATCGAGGTCGCTGACCTCTTTCCACGTAGCGAAGCCGCCAACCTATCCTGACCCCAACACTGTGTCAGCCATTCCATAAAGCCGTGCTAACAAACCATTAACTGAAAAATGTGACACTCCTTCTTTTTTTCATTCGGCCCCCTTTCCATTAATTGCCCAAAGGCCGACACAGCATTTGGCGCATTCCACTAGATAGTGAGCGACCCTATCAAGCCGAACATGCCTCACATAAATGTGAGTTCATCTAGCAAAATCTAAGCAGAAATGACCATATATGGTAGGCTTGAAAATTAATTTGGCGAAGTAGCCTGAGGACACAGCCATGATCCGCTGCCATCTCGCCCGCATGATGGGCGAACACAAGATGCGTATTGCCGACGTCGCTCGAGAAACCGGGCTAAGTCGCGCTACGGTGACCTTGCTCTATAAAGAGACGGCGCAGAAAGTGGATCTGGAAGCGCTCGATAAATTGTGTGAATTCTTCGATTGCCAGCTGGGTGATCTTTTCGAGCGACTTCCTTGAAGTATGCCAGGCAGCACTGCTCGATAAACGAAATGGAGTTTCTGTGTAATGACATCGCCCAACCAAATCAGTAACTTTGGGTTTCTTGCGGAACATGATCCTCTTTTTGTTGAATTAGCTCTGTCAGCGGAACGAGCCTTTGCTAGCGACCCGAATACAACGCTGATCAAACTGCGCCAATTGGGTGAAGCGATCGCTCAGCACATTGCTGCATTGGCAGGAATTTCTTTCGATGAACAAACTACACAAGCCGGCCTACTCTACAAAATAAACCGAGAACTGAAGCTGGAGGCCGTAGTCAGAGAGCTCTTCCATACGCTACGAGTAGAAGGCAATAAGGCCACACATCAATTCAAAACTCAGCATAAAGAAGCCATGAGCGGCTTGGTAGTCGCACGCAAGCTGGCAATCTGGTTTCATCAGTCGTTTGGTAAATTAGGTACCCATTTCAAACCCGGCCCCTTCACCCCACCTGCTGATCCAAGTGAACAGCTACGCAAATTGCAAGGTGAAATTACTCAGCTTAAAAATGAACTGCATCAGGCCAATCTAGACCTTGGTTCCAGTCAGCAGCTAAATGAGCTTATCGTCAAAGAAAAGGATGAATACGAGGAACTGGCTCATGCTATGGACGAGGATTCCCGCGCATTGGCACAGCTGGCTACGGCCCATGATGAAGCCCTTAATCAACAGCAGCAAGATTACGAAGCCAAAATTAAGGCTCTTCAGGCTCAGCTGTCCAGCCAGGATGAAAAACATCAAGCCTCACACCGCCAACAACTGAGTCGTAACACGCAGGCCGCAACACAACACATCGTGTTAGATGAAGCCCTGACTCGCATTCTGATTGACCAGCAATTAACAGAAGCTGGCTGGCAAGCCGATAGCGAAGCCCTCACTTTCAAAAATGGCACAATGGCAAAAAAAGGAAAGAACATCGCTATTGCCGAATGGCCAACAGAACATAAAGACGAGAAAGGTAGAGCGGATTACGTATTATTTGCTGGCCTTACACCCATTGCTGTTGTCGAAGCGAAGAAAGAAAACACAAATGTCGCGGGTAAAATCTCTCAAGCAGAGCGCTACAGCAAAGGATTAAAGGTATCCCCAGCGATGCAAGGCGCGTGGGAGTTAGCAGGTATGACCGTTGCCTGGCCGGATGAAAGCGAAGGTCATTACAAAGTTCCATTTGTATATTCCTGTAATGGCCGCCCCTATGTGCCGCAACTGGCGGAACAATCTGGAACTTGGTTTCGTGATGTTCGTGATTCTGCTGATACCAAACGCGCACTACCTGGCTTCCATACGCCGGAGGGTTTGCTAGACCTGCTTAAACGCAGCAAGGAGGACGCTCAGGAGAAACTAAAGGCAGAGCCGTTTGGATATCTGAAACTACGTGATTACCAACAGCAGGCTATTATTGCAGTCGAAAACACGCTTGCCCGCGAAGTGCGCAATGCACTTCTGGCTATGGCAACCGGTACAGGTAAAACCCGTACCATCATTGGATTAATGTACCGTTTCCTTAAAGCCGAACGCTTTAAGCGCATTTTGTTTCTGGTTGATCGCACCGCATTGGGCCAGCAAGCCATTGATGCATTCAACGAAGCCCCCCTAGAGCAAAACCACACCTTATCCAAAATCTACAATGTCGCAGAACTCGGCGACATGGCCGCGGAAGCAGAAACACGTATTCAGGTTGCCACCGTGCAAGCCATGGTTAAGCGCATCTTCATGAGCGATAACCCACCGTCTGTAGACCAATTCGACTGCATCATCATCGACGAAGCACACCGTGGTTACACCCTCGATCAAGAGATGACAGAAGGCGAAATGGCAACCCGAGATGCCAACCAATACCTTTCCAGTTACCGCCGCGTGCTCGAATACTTTGATGCCGTAAAAATCGGACTAACCGCCACTCCAGCAAAGCACACAAGCGAAATCTTCGGGAAACCGGTTTACACCTACTCTTACAGGGAAGCCGTAGCCGACGACTGGTTGATCGATCACGAACCACCTATTCGCTACGAAACCCTGCTCACCCAGAATGGTATTACCTTTGCTAAAGGCGATACGGTAAGCGCTATCAATACGCAAACCGGTGAAGTGCAAAGCGCGGAGCTAGACGATGAACTAAATTTTGAGGTCGATGCGTTTAACCGCAGGGTGATTAACGAAAACTTCAACCGCGTCATCTGCCAGCAATTGGTACAGGAACTCGACCCCTTTGGCGACGAGAAAACCCTAATTTTCTGCGCGACCGACTTGCATGCAGATATGGTTAAACGTCTGCTGGATGAAGCCTTCAAGGAGCTCTACAACGGTAAATTCAATCAGGCTGCAGTTGCGAAAATTACTGGGCAGAGTGACAAAGTAGAACAACTTATCCGCCAATATAAAAACGAAATCTATCCGAACATTGCAATCACCGTTGATCTTCTGACCACCGGCATCGACGTGCCTAAAATCAGCAACCTGGTATTTATGCGCCGGGTGAAATCACGGATTCTTTATGAGCAAATGATTGGCCGAGCCACCCGCCGCTGCGATGAGATCGGCAAAACCGTATTCCGCATCTACGACCCCGTGGATATTTACGCAGCACTCGCCGATGTCAACACCATGAAGCCACTGGTGAGAGACCCGAACATTACACTGGAACAATTGGTGGACGAAATCACCAACCCTGAACAACTGGAACGCGCACTCAATGCCCCGGGGGATACACCTGAGCAAAGCCATGCCGATTTGGTGCTTAGCCAGCTCAGCCAAAAAGTGATGCGCGTAATGCGTAAAGCTGAGAAAAAGGCCGAGAATCAGCCGGCACTCAAGCAAAAACTCTTTGAGCTGCAAGGCTTATGGGGTGTCGAGCCGAAAAGCCTCCATAAACATCTCCACGAGCTGGGCCCTAAACAAGCTGCCGCCTTTATCACACAGCACAGCTGCCTTCTGAATCAACTAGCTGAAGTGAATAATTTACTGGGCAGTGAACGCCAACCGGTGATTTCCGAACATCAAGATGAAATTCGTGGTCGTACCCAAAGCTATGGTGTACATCCAAAGCCTGAAGACTATCTGGATAGCTTCAACCAGTTCATAAAAGAGCAGCTCAACCAAAGCGCGGCACTCTCAGTGATTGTCAATAAACCGCGAGATCTCACCCGAGAACAATTAAAGGAGATCAAACTGCTGCTACATGGCGCAGGCTACTCTGAGGCAAAACTACAAAGCGCTGTGCGCAACCAAACCAATCAGGATATTGCTGCCAGTATTATTGGTCATATTCGCCGAGCCGCCCTAGGCGAGCCGCTAGTTCCCTTTGAGCAACGGGTTACGCAAGCCATGCAGCGTATCTATCAAAGCCACAACTGGCTGCCCGCGCAGCGTAAATGGCTTGAGCGCCTAGCAAAACAACTCATACACGAAGTCATCATCGACCGTGACTTTGTAAACAACCGCTTTGCCGAGCAAGGTGGAGCCAAGCAGCTAGATAAGATTCTTGGTAATCAACTAGATACAGTATTGGATGAACTCAGCGATGCTATTTGGCCACCGAAAAGCGCCTGAAAACTCCGCACACAAGAATTTAGCGAAGAGATCACTATGACCAACAACGACATCGTTCAAAAACTCTGGAACCTGTGTGATGTGTTGCGTGACGATGGCATCAACTACAGCGATTACGTTACTGAGCTGGTGCTGCTGCTGTTTATAAAAATGGTGCACGAAAACACTGAAGCGGGCACGTTAAAGAAGCACCCGTTGCCAGAAGGCTGCCGCTGGACCGACATCAATGACAAATCGGGCATCAACCTGCTCAACGATTACAAACGTATTTTATTAAGCCTTTCAACCGGCAAGGACGCAGACGGCATATTAGTGCACGAAGACCCATTGATCAGCGCCATTTACGCTGATGCGCAAACCCGCTTGCGTGAGCCGCGACATCTTGAGCAAATGATTAAAACCCTCGATCAAATTGACTGGTTCAGCGCGGCCAAAGACGGCCTTGGTGACCTATACGAAGGCCTGCTGGAAAAGAACGCCTCTGAGACTAAATCCGGTGCAGGGCAGTACTTCACACCACGTACACTGATCAATAGCATGGTGCGCTGTATCAATCCGCAAATTGGCGAAGTCATCCAAGACCCAGCAGCAGGGACTGCTGGCTTCTTGGTGGCCGCAGATCAATACATGCGCGAACAAACCGATGACTACATGGATTTAAGTGCTAAAGACGCGGAATTCCAGAAAGATAAAGCCTTTGTCGGCGTAGAACTGGTACCTAACACCCGCCGTTTAGCGTTAATGAACTGCCTACTACACGGCATGGAAGGGGATGACGAAGGTGTGGTACATCTTGGCAATACACTCAGTGAAGAATTTGGTAATCGTTTACGCCCTGCGGATGTAATTCTTGCCAACCCGCCTTTTGGCACTGCTAAAGGCGGGGACAAGTCGGTAACAAGAGAGTTCACCCATAAAACCAGTAACAAGCAACTGGGGTTTTTGCAGCATATTTACCGCAACCTCAAACCCGGTGGCCGTGCCGCAGTGGTATTGCCGGATAATGTCTTGTTTGAAGCAGGCGTGGGCACTGACGTACGTCGGGACTTAATGAACAAATGCAACCTGCACACCATCTTGCGCCTGCCGACCGGTATTTTTTACGCCCAAGGCGTAAAAACAAATGTGCTGTTTTTCACCAAAGGGTCGGTCAAAGATAAACACCAGCAAGAGAATTGCACCGAAAATGTCTGGGTGTATGATCTACGTATTAATATGCCCAGCTTTGGAAAGCGCACCCCCTTTTGTGATGAGTACCTTGCACCTTTTGAAGCGGTCTATGGCGACAAAGCCGATGGTACCAGCGCTCGTAGCGAAGGAGAGTACAGCTTTGGAGCGGAAGAAATTGCTGTAGATAAAGAAGCCGCTGTAGAAAATAGAAACGTGGATGAGAAACTACTGCACAGCCGCTGGCGTTGCTTCAGCCGTGACTGGATTGCCAACACCAAAGGCGACTCACTAGACATCACTTGGCTGAAAAACAAAGATAGTATCGATGCTGCCGACCTACCCGAACCAAGCGTGTTAGCGTTGGAAGCAAAAGAAGAACTGCAAGCGGCACTGAGTGAGCTGGATGGATTATTGGCGGCATTAGAGGGAACTAAATAATGCAACTAATAGACTTACCGGAAGGCTGGATAGAAGGAAAACTTGGTGAGCTTGTTAGAGTATGCAGCGGTGTAGGCTTCCCAAAAAAATTTCAAGGAAAATCTACTGGGGATTACCCTGTATATAAAGTTGGCGACGTATCTAAAGCAGTTTCAGCAAATAATGGGTATCTGAATACCGCAGGCCACTTCGTAGATAGCAAAGAAGCTGTCGAGCTAAAAGGAGAAATTTTTCCAATAGGAACTACCCTATTCGCAAAAATTGGTGAAGCCGTTAAATTAAACCGAAGAGCTTTTATACTGAAACCTGGTTTGGCTGACAATAATGTCATGGCTGTTTTACCAGACATGAAAGAATCCAACAGATTTATATATTGCTTTATGCGAACAGTCGATTTAGGCGATGTTTCGCGATCAACTACTGTTCCGTCGGTACGTAAAGGCGATATTGAAGAATTAGTACTTGCGATTCCCCCCTTCGTCGAACAAAAAGTCATAGCAGACAAACTCGATACCCTATTAGCACAGGTGGACAACACCAAAGCCCGCCTCCAACGCATCCCCGAAATTCTAAAAAATTTCCGCCAATCCATCCTAGCAGCCGCCATGAGTGGCAAGTTGACGGAGGAGTGGAGGGAGAAAAAACCTCCGCTTGAGGCAATATCCCTAGCCGAAATCGATTCTTACTGGGCTTCAAGATATCTAAACGCAGGTAAAAAGCGAGCACGTTTAGATCTTTTTCAGCCTGTCTCATTGAACCAAACTCCTGAGAAATGGCTGAACACAAGTATTGGTTATGTCTTTGATGTTTATGTAGGAGCAACACCAAGTCGCAGTGTTGAAGATTACTGGAATGGTGACGTGCCATGGGTTAGCAGCTCAGAAGTTGCTTTTTGCCGAATAAACTCGACAAAAGAGAGCATAACAAAGCTTGGGCTCTCGAAAACATCCACTAGTATTCATCCTCCTGGCACAGTTATGTTGGCTATGATTGGTCAAGGTAAAACTAGGGGACAAGCTGCAATCCTCGATATTGAAGCTTGCCACAATCAAAATACTGCTGCCTTACGAGTACCAGAAGGCTTTGTGATCTCGGAATACTTGTATTTCTATTTAACAAAGCAATATGAAGAGACAAGAGGAATTGGTGGTGGAAACAACCAGCAAGCCTTGAATAAAGGCTTTGTCCAATCGCTGGAGTTTCCGCTCCCTCCACTTCACGAACAACAGGAAATAGTCCGCCGCGTCGAAGAACTCTTTGCTTTTGCCGACCGTATCGAGCAACAAGCCATCACAGGACTTGCCCGGGTTAACAACCTTACCCAATCAATTTTAGTAAAGGCATTCAGAGGTGAACTCACAGCAGATTGGCGAATTGCAAACCCAGAGCTAATCAAAGGTGACAACAGCGCCGTAGCATTGTTGCAGAAGATTCACGCGGGGCGTGAGACACCTTCGAATAAAAAACAGACTAAAAAGAAAATAGCCGCAAGGGAAAAAGCCTAATGCGCTTGCTGTCACTCACTCTAAGCGGGCAATACAAAGGTTTGAAGGATCAAACCTTTAGTTTTGATGCCGCGCAAGGCAACATCATTGCCTTTATCGGTTTAAATGGCTCCGGAAAATCTCAACTGTTAGAACTGATTGCTGAATGCTTTGGCTATTTAGAACGGCGTCTGCGTAGAGACTTTAAGCGTCGCAACTGGTTCCCTAATCTAGTAATTGAAATTCGATACAGTAATCAAGCTTACGATACAGAAGATCAAACCAAAGCATATACTGTTCAAATTGACCAAACGGGTGTTGTGACCGTCTATCGTGATGGCACCTTAATCGATGTTGCAGCGCGTGAACATTTAGGTATTGAAGAAGAAATTCTGCCAAGTCAGATCATTGGATATTCGTCTGGCTTAAATGAAAACTTACAACGCGCATTTATGAAAAACACGATCCAGTATCTGGATGTAATGAATGTAAAGCGCCAATGGGAACAGCGAATAGCAGTGATAAATGAGGCGAGAAATGAAAAAGGTAAGCGTCTAACTGAAATAGACATCGAATTGCTTGATCGGCAATTCAATGAAGCTTACCACTATTATCGAACTCGTCACCCAGCGTTGTTTCCGGAACTACCTGAAGAATCTTCACTTTCGGACAATGCCGATATTGGTTTGAGACCTACATCACTGCCAAGGCTCAAGTACTTTGATCAAGATACGACAGCACTCATGTTGGCGAGTATGGGAATGCTTTCAGGTAAAGACCAACAGTCAATCTGGCAGGGGAAACAGCGCTTTAATAAAATTCACTCAGTTACACTTCGTTATGACCTGCGTAAGTTCATTCATGATGCGGGCGCCTTGCTAGATATTGCCAAATTGATCGAATGTTTGGTTAATATACCTACTTGTAGCTTTCAAGCGTTGCCGAGGGTGAGCAAAACTTCAGAAGAGTTCTTTAATCAGTTTGAATTGGATTATTTAGCGGGCGAAATCACCATAGATTTTAGTGATCGTCGCGTGCGGAACATTCTGGAGAGCAGCTTTTTTACACCACAAGTTTTGTTCGAGAAACTCTACCGCTTGCAGCTACTCGCTGCCGATTTTTGGCTGGGCGAAACCAAGCGCCAACTCAGACAGGACAATTTCGACCGTTCGACCAAAAGACCTCAAAAGTGGAAATCGCCAATTCATGTTCTGTCGCTAAAATTAACGGATGGTCAGCAGTGTATTGAATTTGATGATTTATCCGACGGCGAAGCTCAACTGATTCAAATTCTATCTATGGCTGCAATCTACAAAGACAGCAGGGCATTGTTTTTACTTGATGAGCCAGAAACCCATCTCAATCCATCGTGGCGCACCTACTTTCACTCCTTTGTTGAAAGTGCTATCGATATAGACAACAAGAAAGCCCAGCTTTTTATATCTACCCATTCACCTTTTATGGTTTCTTCCCTAAAGCGAAATAATGTGTACCAGTTCCGCCGGGGCGATAACGGTTTAATTGATATGAAAGTGGCGCAAAATGAAACCTATGGTGCGTCATTTGATGTGTTAATTAAAGACTTATTTGACCTTCGTTCACTGATATCGCAAAGCGTTATAGATGAAATTCGCGAGCAGTTAAAACTAGGTGATGACCATGCCAGAGAATGGATTGAAGAAAACCTTGGCTTATCGGCCGAAAAAGCCTATTTAATAAGGAAGTTAAGTCAGTAATGTTATTTCGTTTAGCCCCAAATACGCCCAGATTTGAAGTGTTTAACTTGCTTAATGAAGAGCTTTTACATTTTCTGGAGCAATCCGTTAGCACCAATACCTTTAGTCGAGCTCTCTTCACTCAAGGAGCTGTTGGACAGGCTTGCTGGACAAACTCTCCGACTCGTGAGAAATCTGAAAGGCTATTTAACGCCCTACAAGCTGCTGGTAATGATACAAAACGGCAATTATTTCAAGCGGTGCTGGATAATCAAAATCTAGAGGCATTTTTTTGGGCACCCCAAAGAGACTTGTTTGATTTTATGAATGAGACTTGCCAAGTAACCCTAAAGTCATTGTGTACACACCTGTATTGCTCAACGAAAGATTTAGCTCCTGTTGTTAGAGCTTCGGGTGGTACAAACATCACTGATCACTTCAATGCCTACAGTTCGCCGGCAGTTAACGGCAAGATCTGCAAAGCTTGCGGCATGAAAGAGCTTGCGGCGTTCAGAGCAGGAATACCGGAGGGTGACCAGTGGCGTGCAGATTATGATCATCAGCTATGCAAATCGAAATATCCCATTTTTTCAGTACATCCAGATAACCTCGTACCGCTTTGTGACGTATGCAATCAAGATGCAAAAAAGGCAAAAGATCTATTCAGACATAAAAATGGAACGAATCGCCTAGCGTTTTATCCATATAATGAAGAAGCGAAAGGCCTGATTGTTATTGAAATCGAAAACTTACGTGACCCAGAACCAAGGATAAAGATAAAATGGAATACACAGAATGATGCATTATTGGACAAACTCAATACATGGAATGAAATCTACGAAATTCGCAGCCGTGTTGAAGGTCAATTCCGCTCTTTAGAAGCTATCATTGAAGATGAAATTTGCCCAAGAGATTCAATACACCTTGCAAGCAGAATAAGCGACGAAGCACGCCCCAATTCCATTAATACTTTAAAACGAAAAGAGTGGGCATTTTGGTTTCAGAAGCTGTTCTCTACCTTAGATCAGGTTGATATATCTCCATTTGTTGCTAAATGGAATTTTGTTCAGCAGCAAGCCGCAGATGGTGGTGAGTATATTCTGTTTGAGTAATTTCAATGAGAAGTTGGGCAAAGCCTCGGTCGCTAAACCTGACGCATCGGCATTTGTAAAATTTAAGAGGGGATTATGTAAATATTGAAACTCTTAAATCATGAAAAATATAAAATCATATAATTACATACTTTACAATACCTAGTATCCCAATTGCTTAAAAAACCTGCAAGCAAGTGGTAGTAGAGAGTGGTGATATCTGCTGATACCACATGATGAAGTAAAAGAAGCAAGCACTCTATTAAGCCATATCAACTGATTTGAAAAATAATTAAAGCCTGCCAGCCTTTATAAATTAGGCTAGTTTTTTTAAAGCCCTATAATTTTACAAATTAATAGAAATAGCACCCAGTCATGACTATAATTGAGCTTATACTCAGCTTGGGGAGAAAGGGGGGAAATCACATGCAATATCAATATATTTTAATGGCTTTGCCCGTTATCGCAAGCATAATATTAACTATATATGTACACCGTATAACTAAAAATAAAAATTAGCTCGACTCGCTTGCAACTCACTTAAATTTACATTTTCACAGCGAGTCTGAATACTATATTGAGTAACAGTTGTAGTTAAAGTATTGTATTTTAATGAGTAAACGCCAAAATTTTGCTGGCAGTGGGCAATGGTTTTTTTTGTGAAAAAGCATGGAAATTGTGAAATGTTGGAAATATCCGAAAAATCAGACAATTACACTTTTTCACAAATTAGTACTTGTAATAGTAACGACGAAGGTCAGCTGCTGGTGCAGGAAGTGATCGAGTACATGAAGTACCGTGGCCCGGTACAACGGCTGCTGATCAGCGACCTTAATAAACCTGCAGTGAGCCGGGCGCTTGCCAAGCTACGCTCCAACGCCGATTACCAGCCGCTGTTTCAGGCAGCCCAGGCCCGCTCTCGCGCCGACTGGCTGTATGGCATTAACCTAACCCGTGCCTGGACACTCACCGGCCGACAAGCGGGGCACGACGGTGTGCTTTCTGTCGGCCGTGTGCAAACCCCGGTACTGGGATTAATCGTGCGCCGCGATAACGCCATCCGTGATTTTGTGCCTCATCCGTTTTATCCACTATGGGTGGATCTCAAGGTTGCCCAAGGTCAACTGCGCGCCTGGTGGGCGCCCAAAGAGCACCAACCCCTTGACGATCAAGGCCGTTTGATTGACCGCAGGCCCGCCGATGCCCTGGCGGCTCAGTTACCCGGCGCATCAGGGCAACTCACCAAGCTCGACCAGCAGGAGAAACGCCAGGCACCGCCACTGCCCTACTCGCTCTCTGCTCTTCAGGTAGACGCCGCCCGCCGCCACGGGCTCTCTGCGCAGATGGTGCTGGATATTTGCCAGCGGCTCTACGAGCGCCACAAGTTGATCACCTACCCCCGTTCAGACTGCCGCTACCTACCCGAGGAGCATCTTCAGCTTGCTCAGCGCAGCCTCACCAGTGCCTGCCAGAACGATGAAGCGCTTCAGCAGTGGCTGAATGGAGCAGACTTTACCCTGCGCTCCAAGGCGTGGAACGATAAGCAGGTCGGTGCCCACCACGCAATCGCACCGACCGGAAAACCCGCTGATTTCAGCCAGCTCTCCGCTACCGAAGGCCATGTGTTTCGGTTGATCGTGCGCAACGTGATGGCGCAGTTCTACCGTCCTCTGCGCACCTTCGAAGTCAAAGCCGAATTTACGCTGCTTAATGAAGCCTTCCGCGCCCGCGGGCAAAGCATTCTCGACCCCGGCTGGAAACCGCTATTCACTACTCGGGATGAAACACCACCGCTGCCGCCGCTGACCCAAGGCGAGCCCTGCCAGGCGCTGGGAGCAGGCGTAGAGGAGAAGGAAACCCGCCCACCGGAACCATTCACTGATGCCAGCCTGATCAAGGCCATGATGAACATTGGCCGCTACGTGGACGACCCGGAAGTGCGCCGTACGCTTCGCGACACCGATGGCCTGGGCACCGAAGCCACCCGGGCGGGCATTATCGAAACCCTGGTACAGCGCGGCTACCTGGTACGCCAGCAAAAAGCCCTGCGTGCCACCAAACTGGGTAGCGCCCTAATCGCCGCCCTGCCCAGCGCGGTAAGCACGCCGGAGCGCACCGCATTATGGGAGCAGCGCCTGCGCGCAATTTCCGAACAGCAGGACGACCCTGGCGCGTTTCAGCAAGCGCTGTTGGATGATTTACGCGGCCTGCTCACCCACAGTGACGCTGCCAAGCTCAGGCAGAGCCTGCAAACCGCCCAGGGTGAGGCCGGTGGCCCGCCGAAACGCACGGGTAAGCCGAGAAAGAGCTATGCAAGAAGGAAAAGCCCCAGTGGGAGAAAGAAGGCTTCCAACAAATAACAATTATACCGTCTGGATGTAGTTCCCTGATTATAAAAAGGCGAGGCCTTACCAGAGGATTTAACTCTCTGTTCATTCACGCCCTCTAGTTTTTGCATTCGGCTCCCATCAAATATCGGTATTGTCTTCGTCATCGCCCAAGGACGAAGACTTTTTGTTGCTGATTGAACCGGAAAAGAAAGGCACTACGTAGAGGACTACCCAGGCCAGCAGCGTACACAGAACCGCCGTCTGCTCGCGTCCCAGGCCGACGGCTATGCCAATTGCCGCCGTTAACCAAACCCCTGCCGCCGTGGTAAGCCCGGACGTACCTTTTTCATCTTTACGGGTGATAATGGTGCCGGCACACAGAAAACCGATGCCTGCAATCACGCCTTGGATGACCCGGCTCATTTCCGCATCAGAGATACCCGTTTGCTGAGGTATAAATATAAACAAAGCCGCCCCCATACAGACCAGCATATGGGTGCGTATTCCAGCGGCCTTGCCTCTCTGCTCTCGCTCGAGCCCCAATAGACCGCCTAGTACAGCCGCCAATAGCAAGCGAATCACAACAATGATGAATTCACTCAGGTCATTAAAATCTGAAAACTCGGATATTATAGTATTAATAATTACTTCCATCGTTTCGTTCCTTGATTGCCAGAGCGACGGCTCTTAAATACTATGAGTTGAATTCAGGGGAACAGCATTTCTCACCTGCAGTAGGACGAGCATCAGCTCGGAGATACACTTTAGAAGCTCCTTGAACAACAGCGAAGCTTCGAAGGTCATCCAGCAGCGTGGCCTGTTAACCAAGTCAGTAAGGTGGATGGGTAGCTTGCCTATAAGATAACGGTATAAAAGTCCTCCACTATCAATTCATCAACGTACACAACCCACCCGGCACCGCCAAAACCCAATCACTGATCGCTTGAATGGTTGGGTCATGCCGTCGGCTTTCTGGGTAGACCAGAAAGAACGGCTTACCTTCAAATTCGGGGCCGAAAGGTTGCACCAAACGCCCCTCTTCCAACTCATCCTGAATCAACTGGCGGCTCATCAGCGCTACACCCTGCTCCCCAACGGCAGCCGAGATAGCGTGGGTCTCATCAGAAAAGACCAGCCCGGCACTCACGTCCAGCCCAGGTACCCTTGCTTCTTTCTGCCACGTCGCCCAATCCAGTGGTGATGATATGGCCCCCTGACTGCTGAAGTGAATCAATGGGTGCAAAGGTAGCTGTTCTACCTCGTGTAGACCAAGGCGTGGGCTACAGGTCGGGATAAAGGTGTTATCAAACAGCTTCTCGGCGACCAACCCTGGCCAACGGCCATCGCCATAGCGAATGGCAATGTCTGCCGTTACCCCATCCAGAGGAACCGACTCATGCGAAGCATGAATACGCAGATCTATATCTGGATGGGAGTCACGCAGCATACACACCCAGGGCAGCAACCAGCGCACCGCAACCGCTGGCGTTGTAGAGAGCGTAACGGTTTGGCGAACAGGTACAGCACTCAACCGCTCGACAACATGACTAATGCTATCAAACGCAGTCTCCAGAACCTGCAGTAGCTCACGGCCCTGAGGTGTCAGCGCCAACTGTCGGGGTTTACGTAAAAATAGGGTAACGCCTAGCGCCTCTTCAAGACCCCGAACCTGATGGCTAATGGCAGTGGCAGTAACGGATAATTCCTGCGCCGCCTGCTTGGCACTTTCATGGCGGGCAGCGGCTTCGAAAGCTCGTAGTGCTGAAAGCGAGGGTAATCGGCGATGGTTCATGAATGAGTTTCACTCATCTATAGCTGCAAGAAAAGATCGTTTGTTCAGGCTGAAAGGCACAGTCTAAGCTAAGCCTGTTGTTAATCATAGATGAGTTCAACTCAGATTAGGAGGCCACCATGACACACATCCTGCATATAGACGCTAGCGCCCGCCCCGGTATTGCTGGCACAGATAACCACGGCTCGCATAGTCGCCATTTAACCTATCAGTTTGTCAGCCAGTGGCAATCAAGCCGACCGCAAGACACGGTTACCTATCGCGATATTGGTCAAAACCCACCGTCGATTATCAGCCACGACTGGATTGCGTCTGCCTTCGCCCCCGAAGAGCACCGAGAAAGCTGGATGAAGGACGCACTGACAGAGAGCGACCATCTGATTGATGAGTTAATTGCTGCTGATATTGTGGTAATCGGAACGCCGCTATACAACTTCGGTATGCCTGCCGCCCTCAAGGCGTGGGTCGACCAAGTAGTACGGCCCGGTCGAACGGTAGAGTTCGATGACACCAACCCGATAGACCCTTACATACCCAAGCTCACAGACCGAAAAAGGCATGCCGTTGTGCTCACCGCTAGAGGCGGCGTAAATATGGCGCCAGGTGAAGAAATGGCCCATATGAACCACCTTGAGCCACACTTGGCCACAGCACTGGCATTTATCGGCATCACTCGCGTTCACTACATCGCGATCGAAGGACAGGAAGTGGGCGGCGAGGTATTGGCCAAATCGGTTGCTGCCGCGATACAGAAAGTTGAAACGCTTGTTGAAGAGTTGCAGGTAGCGTTGGAAAGCACGCCATCACCTCAACCGGCCTAAATTATAGTTAATGGTCTTTCATCGTAAATACGCTGAAGTATAAGGAGCGGCTATCGCTACCCAAGGATGTCCGCTCCTTTATGCCCTTCTGGTACACCTTGAACTAATAGCACATCGCCCTCTGTATTCCGGGTACGCAATGGGCGGATCGCTTTATAAGCAGCCGAGTCATACCAACCTTGCGCATGCTCCATGGAAGGAAATTCAATCACCACCATATCCCCTGTCCACCCTCCCTCAAGCGGAATGTATGGCCCACCATGCACGAGGTATTTGCCCGAGAACGGCGCGAGGGTTGCATCAATGCCTTCTAAATATTGTTTAATTTCAGGATCGAATCGGGTTTCGCGGATAAGAGCAACGGCGTAAGCAGACATTATCACCATCCTTCATTTAAACGAAAAGAGACCTCCTCCCCAGCACTTCAAAAACAAAAATAGCATTACGTAGCCTACCTTGCACTCGCAGCCAACCGTGCACCCAACGCGACGAAAAGTGCTCCAAGGGATCTATCCATCCATAAACCAACGTGTGGTTTTCTCTTTAAGTCAGCACCCAACTTAGCACCAGCCAAAACCAAAGGGGGCTCTATTACGGCAGCAACTGCAATAATAAGGCTGCCATGCAATAAAAGCTGTGCCTCGGCTGGGCCAGCGCCTTCCACGATAAATTGCGGCAGGAAAGCCAGAAAGAAGATAGCGACTTTGGGGTTTAGCGCAGATACCAGCATGCCCTGCCAATAAACAGTGGAGAGGTTCTTGTTACCCGGCTTTTCTGCAGCGACAAACTGATCCCCTTGAGACAGCAACATTTTAATACCGAGCCATATCAGGTAGGCGGCCCCTACCCATTTAACAATCGAAAACGCCAATGCAGAGGTGGCTAAAATAGCCGAAAGACCAACTGCAGCCATTACTACATGGAGCGCCGCTCCTGTCCAAATCCCAAACATAGCGGCAAACCCTTGTCGTCGCCCGCTACGTAATGTTTGCCCCAGTATGTAGGCAATATCTGGCCCCGGCGATAGGTTCAAAAGCACGGCCGCTGATAAAAAAGTCATCCAGTGCAGCAATGTATACTCAAACATAAGCGCTCTCTTGTATTTTTCCTTTGCCAAGCTAAAAGAATGTTAACGTGCTAGTTGGAAAGGTTCAGCTGCCAGGAAACGCCGTATTTATCATTCAACCATCCGAATTTTTCACTAAAGCCGTAATTATCTAGAGGCATCAAAACCTTACCTCCATCGCTCAATGCTTTAAATACGTCTTCTATTTCTTTCTCTGAGCCGCACTCAACGTGTAATGACATTGTTGGCGTAAAACTGAACTGATGGTCGTAATAGCTATCCATTGCCAGGAAGAGAGTGCCGTTTATCGAGAAGCGGGCGAGCTTAACTGCCCCTTCGGGATCATGCCCCCCAGCTTCGACACGCTCGATATCGATGATTTTCGAGTTCTCAAATAGCGAAGTGTAAAACTTGATAGCTTCTTCGGCTTTACCGGCCTGATCCCCCACAAACATTAAAGATGTTTTGATAGTCTTCACTTTAACCTCCCATTTCATTTGACGCGCTAAGCGTTACTGTAGAAAGGTCTGCAAAACAGACGCGACATTGACTGCTGTGGTTAAGAGGCATTCTTGAGCGCCTGTTTAATGAAATCCCCTTTCGCCGCCGTATAGGCTTCTCGGTCTGACGTAAATTCCGCCGCCCACAGACGCTTCTTTTTCTCATAACGTTGCGCCAGTTCAGTATCAGCGCGCAGTCTATTGCGAAAAGCCAATCGCCGATGCCACTCTTCACCGCCATACACCATAAGATGCAGATGATGCGTCCTACGCCCCTCGGCCCATCGCATTAACCAACGCCGCCCGACCAAGGAAGCGTTGTACGCTAATGATGTCGCATATTTGGCACGGCACAACGGCTCCAGCAAGTCATCAGCCTGGTGCATTGACTCTACGCCTGCCAGGATATCGATGATTGGCTTGGCCGAGAGACCATGAACAGCGGTACTTCCGATGTGCTCAATGGCTAGAAATTCATCTGGAAATAAATCCAGCAGCCTGTCTCGCTCCTTCTCGAATAGAGCTGGCCAAGCCATATCATATGGAAATAGCGCGACCTCCTCATGGATGGCTCGATTTAAAGATTCCGTTTCATCCATGGCTGAGGCTCCCCTGTATCGAAAATTGTTGCCTATGCTTCATCTGATAACAGTGGCGGCATGGGGCAATCGAGAATATCGGCCATGGCACGGAACAGTTCGGCTTCGGCAGGCAGAATACGTCCACTGTGCTCAATACAGCGCGCCATCGCTTGCAACAGCGCAGGCTTATGCAGAGGCTTTAAGCGCCGCAAACGCTCAACGGCCAGGCTAAGCGCATGCATATCACTTATATCGTCAGTGGCCCTCAATGAGAACGGCAGCTCACTCTCAGCGGCATCGAGCGCGGCGCTTATCTCAGCCGGGTCATCTTGACCGGCGGTGGCAAGCACCGTCAGTAGCATCTGACACTCCCGCTGCAGGTCGTTTATCTTGAGGTTTGCAAGCCCACTGCCTTGCTTGCTGATGTTATTCAACACCAACTGATATAGCGTCCACTCCAACAGACTGACCTGACCATCCGCCTCAATCAACCGTTCCATACAGAGGCGAAAGTGCTGGGCCTGCTCCATCGAGAGCGACCGTAACGCTGGCAGCGTCAGTTCTATTAGAGGCAAGCATAACTGTACATCCAGCCTCAACATTTCCGGGCCATAATCCATCAGCGCTCGGTAAACATCTGGCAGTGCAACTTGATGCAACGCCTTAAGCTGATGCCTACGCATTGTCTTATCCTGGCTAAGCAGCAGTGAATGGATCAGAGCACGAGCGGTATGGGGCTCATGGGCGGCGATTTTAATCCGCTCAGGTAGCGCATCTAGTGTCGCTCTAGCCTGGTTAAGATGGCGCTGGTCAGGCTGGCCCATGGTGTTAATGGCGGTTTGAGCAGAGGCACCGGTTAACACAGCGGCCATTGCCCCCGTTCCCGTGGCTGTTCCCGAGCCGAATCTGGGCTCCGCTTCAGACCGCTCACCGTTGCCTTCTGGTTCTGTTGCGTCATTCTCGGCTTGCTGGATGGGCCAAGTGACTTCGAAGCGGCCATTCCAGTCTGGCATGACCCGCTTGATACGATCTTTAATCGGCGGATGGGTGGCCATCATTTGGCTAAAGCCCTGCCGTACGCCTTGACCGAAGAACAGGTGGCTGAATTCCGCCGCCTGTGTCGCTTGCAGGTGAGAACCCTGGCTGTGCGAGCCGATTTTAACCAGCGCATTACCAATCCCCTTAGGGTTACGGGTAAACTGCACCGCAGAGGCATCCGCCAGATATTCACGCTGCCGACTAACCGCCGACTTGATCAAGTTACCAAAGAAGGTACCTGCATAACCGATCAGCATTAGCGCCGCCCCGAGCGCTAAAACGACTGCTCCTGAGTTGTCGCGTTTTCCACCGCCGACCCGCCGAAAGCGCATACTACGCAGCACTGTTCCGCCCAATAAGCCAATGATTAGGATGCCATGCAGTATGCTGATCAGGCGCATATTCAACCGCATGTCACCATGCAGAATATGGCTAAACTCATGAGCTACGACGCCCTGCAGCTCATCCCGCGTCAGGTTACGGATCGTGCCACGAGTAATCCCGATCACTGCATCATTGGTTTGATAACCGGCGGCGAAGGCATTGATGCTCTCCTCCTCCAGCACATACACGGAGGGCACTGGCGTACCAGAGGCAATCGCCATCTCTTCGACCACATTGAGAATACGCCGCTCATCAGCATCACGGGTATTAAGATTGATCTCGCGTCCACCAAGGGCTTCTGCCACTACCCGGCCACCACGCCTTAGCTGACTGCGTTTGAATAGCCCGCCCAGCACCACGACGGCCAACACTGCAATAGCAACGCCAGTGACCAGTTCAATCGAGAGTGCCGACCACATTCCCTGAGCAGAAAGATTGGTTTGTGTAGCGGATTGCTCCCCCATTAAATGCAGCGCGATGGTAATTGCCAGCGTGGTAACAGCAATTAGGGCAAGTACTGCCAGTACCATCAAAACGACCAGACGCCCGGTTTTACGACGAGCGTTATCCTGCGCGGTAAAAAAATCCATGTCGCGTTTTCCCTGAGCTTAGAACGACACCGTCGGCGCCGCTTGAATCTGGGCGCTGTCTTCAAACTCTAACAACGAGGCATCCTGCCCATGGCCGAACATGCCCGCCACTGCTACCGGCGGGAAGCTCTGCCGATAGGTGTTGTAGTGCATCACCGCATCATTAAATGACTGCCGCGCAAAGGCCACTTTGTTTTCAGTGCTGGTTAGCTCTTCTGACAATTGCTGCATATTTTCTGAGGCTTTTAGATCCGGGTAGGCTTCCATGACCACATTGAGCCGCCCCATCGCCTGTGTCAGCACGCCCTCTGCACCGCCCAGGTCTGCCATGGCTTTGGCACTGCCTGGGTTTGCCGCGGCCGCTTTTAGCCCAGCGGCGGCTGTATTACGAGCCTCGATGACCGACTGCAGCGTCTCCCGTTCATGGCTGAGGTAACCTTTTGCGGTCTCTACCAGATTAGGAATCAGGTCATGCCGACGCTTAAGTTGCACTTCAATTTGCGCAAAGGCGTTCTCAAAGCGATTTTTCAAAGACACAAGTCGGTTGTAGATACCGATGACGTAAAACGCGATAACGGCGATGATCGCCACAGTGATGATGATAGTGAGCACTATGGTTCTTCCTTATAGTAGGCATTCGTCAGTAAAAGCCGGTCTATGAAAAGCTAGACAATGAATGCCTAGCTAGTGAAAAAAGTAGCCACCAAGTTCAATATCCGACGTTCACACATCACTTTGCAAGCTTAGGGAGAAAGGGAATGTCGACATAGCATTGCTCAAGATCACCTTTCTCATAAAACACTGTGATCGTATCGGTACCTGCTCGAAACGATTATCGAGCAGGGCCTGAAGCTCGCCGCCGGTATACTCTGGGACTTAGGTGAACCTAAAGAACAGGCTTGCAAACAAACGACAACAACCACACATTGCACAGCAACCAAGGCAGAATAAAATGACGACTCCTGAAGAAAACAGCGTCGATAATGAAGCCATTCATTGGGATCAGGATATTAGCTACGGCCAGTACCTGGATCTGGAACCCTTGCTTGCTTGCCAAAATCCCGCTTCTGATGAACACGATGAATTACTCTTTATCGTTATCCATCAAGTATCGGAGCTATGGATCAAACTGTGCCTTCACGAAGCTCATGGTGCCGCAGCGCATATTCAAGAAGATAACCTGCGCCCTGCTTTCAAGATGCTAGCGCGGGTTTCCAGAATTCAAGAACAGCTTATCAAGGCCTGGGAAGTGTTGGTCACCATGACCCCCGCCGACTATGCCAGCTTCCGAGACAGCCTTGGCCAAAGCTCTGGGTTTCAGTCCTATCAATATCGGGAAATGGAATTCCTGTTGGGTAACAAGAACGCCAAGCTAATCGAAGCCCACCGATCAAAACCCAAACACTACCAAAAACTTCAGGAATCCCTCCACTCACCCAGTCTGTACGATATCGTGCTGCAGCTGCTTGCCAAACGCGGCTTCAGCATTCCGGAAAGCAAAACCCAACGCGATTGGAGTATTCCCTACACCGCCAGTAGCGAGGTGGAAGCGGTCTGGACGGAAATCTACCGCAACAGCGAACAACACTGGGATCTATACGAGCTTGCTGAAAAACTGGTGGATGTCGAATTCAACTTTCAGCGCTGGCGATTCAGCCACATGAAAACAGTCGAACGTATCATTGGTTATAGACGCGGCACAGGGGGAACGGCTGGGGTGAACTATCTGGTCAAAGCGCTGGATCTTCAATTCTTCCCGGAACTGTGGAGTGTTCGGACGACGATATAAGCACTTGGCGCACTACTGCGCACCCAGTTTAACTACCGTCATGATATTCAAAACAGCGACATACAATTTTTCGGAGCAGCCATATGCCTGTAAGCCTGGATAGTGTTCGTGAGCGTGACCGCCAAGACCCATTGGCAGACTTTAAAAGCCATTTCGCTCTGCCCGAAGGCGTGCTTTATCTTGATGGGAACTCACTGGGCGCTCAACCTAAGGCCGCCAAACAGGCGGTCGATGAGACTCTGGATCAGTGGCGCGACCAACTGATCAAAGGCTGGAACCAGGGCTGGTTCGATGCCCCGGAACGCCTGGGCAATCTACTAGCCCCGGTGATTGGTGCGCAACGCGGTGAGGTGAGCGTTACTGACAATATCACGCTAAATATCTTCAAGCTGCTGGGGTATATCCTCGGCCAAGGCAAGGAGGGTCGCCAGGCGGTTCTTAGCGAAGGCGGCAACTTCCCGACTGATGGCTACATCGCCCAAGGCTATTGCCGCGTGAGTGGCGCCGAGCACCGCTTCCTGCCCGAAGGAGGCAACTTGGCCGAACACCTCGACGGTGTAGCCGTGGTGGTACTGAGCCAAGTTAATTACCGTACTGGCAAATTACGCGATATAGCCACCACCACGAAACTGGTGCACGACCACGGCGCGGAAGTCATCTGGGATTTGGCCCATTCCGCAGGCGCACTGCCCATTGATCTAAACGGTTGCGGTGCTCGCTACGCCGTAGGCTGTACGTACAAGTACCTTAACGGCGGCCCTGGCGCGCCAGCTTTTTTATACGTGCATAGCGATCACCAAGACAAAGGTTGGCAGCCGCTTTCCGGCTGGCACGGCCATGCATCGCCCTTCGCTTTTGAAGCGGATTACACCCCAGCGGGGGATATTTCCCGCTTTCGCACTGGCACCCATTCGGCACTGGCCTACGCCGCTCTGGAAGCCTCACTCGCCCTATGGAGCGAGGTGGACATGCAGGCGCTGAGAGAAAAAAGTCTGGCCATGAGCGACCTGTTTCGAGAGTGTTTAAGCGATATTTTTACCACTCATAATATTGACGATATAACCCCGTCAGCCAGTGAGCGCGGCAGCCAGGTATCACTGATGGATAGTCAAAACGGTTACGCTATCGTTCAAGCCTTGATTGCCCGCGGTGTGATCGGCGACTACCGGGAACCCGGCTTAATGCGTTTTGGTTTTACTCCGCTCTATCTCAGTTTTAAAGATGTTTGGCAGGCCGCCCAGCACTTCCGCGAGGTAATGGAAAGCGGTGAGTACCAGGATCCGCAGTTTCATGTACGTGGTGCCGTTACCTAATAGAGGTACGTGATGACTGAGATACCCCTGAACCTCGCCTACTCGCCGAGCCATTTCGCTCGGGATTTCGAAGCCACTTTAACGCGTCAGGCAGCTTTAGGTAGTGACCTAGTGGCACGCCACCAGCCGATTACCCTGCGCTACGGTGAAGATCCGGCGGCCCGCCTCAACCTGTTTGTTCCGGAAAGTACCGCGGGCCCCTGGCCGCTGATGCTATTTATTCACGGCGGCTACTGGCAGGCGCTGGATAACACCGCGACGGACTTTCTGGCTGAACGCTACCTGGCCCGTGGTATGGCCTTCGCCTCCCTGGGTTACGGCTTAGCACCGGAAACCTCCATTAACACCATGGTGAGCCAATGCATTGAGGGGATTGGGGCGGCATGCAACGCCCTCGCGGATAACGGTGGCGTGTGGTCTATTGTATTAGGCGGCCATAGCGCCGGTGCCCAGCTAGCCTACTGGGTAGCCACCAGTGGTGATATATCCATTGATAAGTTGATACTGGTTAGCGGCGTTTATGACCTAACACCATTGGTGGATACCTACGTTAACGAAGCGCTGGAGCTCACTCCACCCCAAGCGCTTGCGTTAAGTCCTATATTTGCCGATTCCAGCAAACTACCCTCATGCCAAGTGGTGATCGCCGAAAGCGATCCGCCCGCTTTTCGCCAACAAACACACGATTTTGTTGCAGCGTTAAAAACTAGCCATATCCAAGTCGAGCTCGTGGATATAGCTAATTGCGATCACTTTGATGTGTTAGATGCTCTATGAGTTTGAACAAACAATCGGCAGAAGTACGTACAACAATGACCAACACTAAGCGGTCGAATAACGTAAAAACAGTATCACCCACCCTGTCTCAACCGTGAAGCGCCGCCTCTATTTCCGCGACGTTGATTTTTCTCATCTGCATCATTGCGTCGAATGCGCGTTTAGCGGCGGCAGGGTCAGGGTCGGTAATGGCGTTAATCAGTACAGCAGGCGTTATCTGCCACGATATTCCCCATTTATCCTTGCACCAGCCACAGGCACTTTCCTCGCCACCATTGCTAACAATGGCATTCCAATAGCGATCCGTTTCGGCTTGGTCATTCGTTGATACCTGAAAAGAGAACGACTCATTGTGCGTAACCCCAGGCCCGCCGTTGAGCCCAAGGCACGGAATGCCCATCACGGTAAACTCTACGGTCAATACATCCCCTTGCTTACCCGATGGAAAGTCTCCCGGTGCGTGATGAACCGCCCTGACAAACGAATCAGGAAAGGTATCAGCGTAAAAGCGTGCTGCCTCTTCTGCACCACCATCGTACCAAAGGCAAACAGTGTTCTTTGCGGGGGTTGCCATATCACATCTCCACTAAAACCATAGCGTCATTAAGCCCAGTGAAATATTTACCGAGCTTACCAAGTCTCCTCAGAGCCCGGTGGCCCCATATCGATCTGCATATCAGGCGCTATATCCACTACGCCTTTGATCTTTTTCAGCCGTTCCGCCGTGGCATCGTCAGCCGAGCCGGTAATGCAACCGATCTCCTCCAGCACCTCCTGGATATTTAATCCTTCAGCGCTGAGACGTGTGGCCATTTCATTTATCGGTTGATCGCTGGAAATAGTGATCAACCATAGCGCTACCGCTGGCATCTGGCGTACCCCCCTAGTAAGTGCACTGGGCGGCCTGAAAGGAGCGCCTGCCCAGTGCGTCGCCCAACATCAAGGCGCTTGTACCAACCCAGCTCCCACGCGGGATTCAGGCGATGGCAGCTCTTGCACCGAAGCCACTAGCTGTTGCCACAGTTTCCTTCCCCGTAATGAGGCATCAGACTGTGCCCACAGTGCCGCGCAGCCTGCCACGTGTGGTGCCGCCATGCTGGTGCCACTGATCGGTTTATGGCGAGTGGGCCGGGGCCATGAGGAGAAGATATCGCGCCCAGGCGCGGCAATTTCGATCTTGCCATGATTGGAAAAGCTGGAAGGCTTCAGGTTCGGGTCGAGAGACGCCACCGACATCACGGTAGGCGAGTTGGCAGGCGCCCCTGTATTGGTAGCTGAATTACCCGCTGCAGCGATAACGAGACACCCATTACGCAGTGCCGCTTCACCAGCATGGGTGTAAGCGGCCTGCACCGGGCTCTGGCTGCCAAGCGACATCGAGATCACCTCACAGCGGTTGGCGATGGCCCAGTTCAGGCCAGCGAGAACGCCCGCCCCGGTACTGCTGCCCGAGTTGGTCAGCACCTTGCCGACGAAGACCTGCGCCTCATACGCGATCCCGTAACGCTGAGTGTTTTCACCGGGCGCCTGGGGGCCACAGGCCGTGCCGATACAGTGAGTACCGTGCCCGTTAATATCCTGCACCGGCTCCCCGACGAATGAGCGGGTAACGAACTCCCTACCCTCGAAATCCGGGTGGCCAAGATCCATCCCGGTATCCAGAACGGCGACTTTTATACCCGCGCCACTCCAGCTACTTTGCGGCACCTTACAGCGTTTTAGCCCCCAAGTTGGCCGAAGGGCGTCCTCTTCAAGGTTCTCTTCGCCTTCTTCCAAATCCAGCTCAACGCCAAGATCACGAGCGATGGTGCTGCCTGCCCGCAAAAAACCCCGTAGATATTCAGAATTTTCAGAAAAGGCGAAATACTCTGGCTCAATAATTTCGATGGGACTATCCGCGGCTACTTTACCCAGCGCACTCATGCCATGCTGCTGTAGGGCATCGCCGCCTACCAGCGCTACTCCAATCTCCGGAAATACCATTGCCTCAGCATCTCCGGCATCTTCCAGGCTAACGGCTTGATCGGTGAAATCCCGCGCATCAGCGATGCGAAATTTCTGGGCTTTTAGCGACTTAATGCCCTCTTCTACCCGCCCCTCACGATAGCTAATCAGAAAGCGCCCGGTTTCAAGGCAATTGCCGCCCCGCTCTAAGGCTGCCAATAGCAATTTATCGGTGCCGCATGAAACAGTGGCGAGTAACTCACCCGCTGGCGTACTGCCTTTTCCGTTACCTGTCGGTTTTTTCGCCATCGTAGACATCCTTTTCATTTAGCTGGTAAGCGATATGGAATAGGTGAATCATAGACACCATGCAAGGGAAAGCATGCCTAGCTATGCCACATCCACCATTTCAGCTTAACGCACCTGATATGCTTCGCCAGATCGATTTCAGGCTACGGCCCTTAAACATACAGGGCGCTTAAACGAAGGAGGATAGATCATGGCCGTTATGGGTTAATCTCAGTAGGGAGGCACTCGTCATCGCGGAGTGTTAGCACTTCGAAACCAGAGGATGTGACCGCTACCGTATGCTCCCACTGAGCAGACAATTTCTTGTCACTGGTCACCACCGTCCAGCCATCCCGCTTGGTTTTTATCTTGGCCCTGCCCTGATTAATCATAGGCTCGATGGTAAACACCATCCCTTCTTTCAACGCCAGGCCTCTGCCTCTCTTCCCGTAATGCAGCACCTGCGGCTCTTCATGCATTTCGCGACCAATGCCATGGCCACAATACTCACGAACGACAGAGTATCCGTGTTTTTCGGCATATTGCTGAATTGCGTAGCCTACATCACCCAACGTGGCACCGGGCTTAACCACTTGTATTCCTTGCCACATGGCCTCGTAGGTTTTATCGACCAGTCGCTTGGCATAGGGAGCCACATCGCCAATCAGATACATCTTGCTGGAGTCAGCAATAAAGCCGTCTTTCTCCAGGGTAATGTCGACATTGACGATATCGCCTGTTTTGAGTATTTGCTTCTCGGATGGAATGCCATGGCACACCACGTGGTTGACTGAGGCATTCAATACGTACTGGTAATCGTATTGCCCCTTACTGGCCGGGCGAGCCTGCAATTGATCGACGATATAGCGCTCAGCCCAATCGTTAATAGCCATGGTGGATACGCCGGGCGCTATCCGTTGGTCGAGATGACTGAACACCAATCCGAGTAGCCGTCCGGCTTCTCGCATCAAACGCAACTCCTCCTCGCTTTTTAGCGTCAGCTCACTCACCGACCACCTTCCTTACTTCAACGTCGGCTTGTTTCATTTGCTCACGCATGATGTCAGAGAAGGTCATTCCCGGATTGGCCTCGGCAAGCATGCCCACCTTTATCCAGTACTCTGCCTGGGCATTGATTGAGCGCACCATGACAGTGCTTGCCTTGCGAATATCCTCATGCAACTGGTCATTGATCTTAACGATACCCATCACACCACCCAATATATGAAACGAATATAAAGCATATATGAATCATATATCGCGTAACGATTGGCGGCAAGGCTACCTGATTACGTTGTTACGGGGACACGTTGGCCATAGGTTCCAACGCCAATACTTCTTTGCGCAGCACAAGCTTCGGCTTCTCTAACGAATCGCGCCACTGAACACACTCCTGCTGTTGCTGCGGGTCGTTATCGGGGCTTGCGCCGAAGGCATCCAGCCAGGCCTGACGGGAACACAGGTCTTGATACTCCCCAAGCAGGCGCTGGCGGTACTTCAGTTGGGACAGAAACGGCTCAGGGGTCTCTGGATTCAGATCAGCCAGGTAGCGAATCCGCTTCACGCCCTTACGCAGTTCATGGAACCCGGTGTCATGGGTATCCAACGAGAGTGCTGCAAGGTCTTCATCGTGACGTGCGATACGCTCATTCAGTACCGTACGGATACGCTTTGGCGTAAGTTTCGAAAGTGCCTTACCAACGTCATCGGAAGCGATAAAGTGCTGCCATGCCTCCATCTCCTCAGCATACGCCGGTGCACTTAACTGCTGGCACAGCGCCTGGTGGCGTTCCCGCTGGCAATCCTGCAGCCACTGCATCAATCCCTGGCGACTACCAGGAGTGAGCGGCGGGGGCGTCTTGGCTATATCCTCCAGAAACACATCAATATCACGCAGGTCACTGGTAGCCTGGGCACGTTGCTTGAGCCGCTTAAGCATCTTTTTCAGGCCAGGCACTCGGGTAATGGCGCGCACGGATTCACCCACTGCCCGGCTACGACGCAGATTGACCCGGTACTGGTGCAGGAACTCAGGATCAATGCCTGCGATGACACCGGCTTCCAAGGCACGGATCATCTGATACTGGTGCTCCATCATGTCACGCATGCGGCTGGCGGTGTCGTTATTGCGTTTGGGTGGTTGGGGGGCAAGGCGCTGAAAAAAAGGATAGCTGGCCGTTTCCGGGGTCAGGAACCCTGCCAGTTTGGCTCCGTTATGCCCCGCGCTTTTCCAAGAAGAGCCGGACAGCGTGAAATGCAGCACGCTCCCGGTGGGCAGTGAATGCGGCGCAGCCTTGTCGAGCCAACAAGCCAGATCATGCAGCGCAGGGTTATGCCCAATCACCAGGACTCTTTCGGCTTCGTTTGGCAACGATTCGAGCCAGGCCTGCAGCCCGCCACCATCGAACGTGTAAAGGTCTTCATCGAAGTGAACTTGGTTGACCAGAGTATGATCAGGCAGTTGGCCTGCGATCTCATCGAAGGTTTCCCGCGTGCGAGCCGCTGTGCTGGCGTAAATCCCCCCTTCTAACGCTTGCCAGTGCTGCAGCACATGCGCCATCGCCGCTGCCTGACGTTTACCACGCTTTCGCAACGGCCGCTGGTGGTCGGTCAAATCGCCACTGGGCTGTTTAGCCTTGGCATGCCGCATTAGGTATAGGTGCCGCATGGGTTCGCTCCCAAGCACAGTATGATACGCAAAGTTTAGTACACGCCCATCTTCTAGCGAGAGTGCTGTCGAGGCTTCACCACAAACCAACTGGCCAACACCAGGCTACCGAATAGCGTGTACACCACCACAAACACCCACTCCGGCAAAGTGAAATAGAGCAGGCTGTGCAGCCAGTACTGAATAAACGAGCCCGAATAAGTAGCGGCGCCCGCCTCTGCCCTAAGCGCCATTTCCCAGGTGGTTAACGGGCAAACCACCCCGAGCCAAGCCTGAACCACCACATAGCCAATGGCGCAAAGATGTACGATGCGGAAGGTTTTATTGCGAACCCACCTCCAGTTGAAGAAGTAGCCTGCGTAAATGGCGACCAGGCCTAACACCACGAAGGCCACAAACAGCACATGGAGAATTAGAAGGGTGTCGGCGAGCATTAGCAGCAGTGATGGGGGCATAGGAAAGCGCTACTTGCTGCCAACGGGTGAATCTGGTGCTTCGACGACATCGCTGCAGACGACGACTTGGTTCCTCCCAGCGCGTTTGCCAACATAAAGCATCTCATCCGCTCGTTTAATTAAAGACTCCAGATCGGCTTCCTCTGAATCGGTAGCCGCCACGCCAACGGTGACGCTTGGGCGCAGTTTGCCCATCTCTTCTGTTAACGAAAGTTCAGCCACCTTCTTTTTCAAACGCTCTGCTACCATTTGCGCATCGCTCGAGCTGGTGTCTGGGAGTGCGACAACAAACTCTTCACCACCAAAACGTCCTATCACATCCGTTGGGCGCAGCGATTCTGCACAGACTTCGGCAATCTTGGTTAGCACCCAATCCCCATGGCTATGCCCCCAGGTGTCGTTAATGTGTTTGAAGTGATCCACATCGATCATAAACAGGCTGAATGGCACCTTGTGGGTTTGCGAGTGCTGCAACAGATCTTTAGCCAGTTTTATAAAATGGCCGCGATTATTCAGGCTGGTCAGCGCGTCCTGCTCAGCGACTACCCTCAGCTGTTCTTCCAGTGATTTTCGGTGCGCGATCTCTTTGTGTAACTGGTGGTTATTCTCTCGCTCTTCTTGAAGCAGTGCATATTGCTTACGCTGCAGGCATTCCAAGCGCAGCAGGGCGAAAAACCCTACAACGCTGCCCATAATCAGCAACAGTGCGACCAGTAGCGTCGCTATCGGGGCAAGACTTGCGAACAGCACCGCTGCCACTAAAAAGCCAATATTTAAATAGAGGCTGGCCGCTGTCACGACTGTTAGCGGATTGGGAATCAGAAGATAAAACGCCATGGTAGCCACCACCACCGCGGTGATTTGAGTGGGGAGGCTTTCGGGTCGTAGGGGGACAATCAATATAATGCCCGTGGCAAATACCCACAGCGGTAAGGCGTGCAACCAAGCACGGTAATCATTGCCACCCCAGCGCCGCACAACGAGTGCCACCAACAGGCAAATGCTCACCACCACTATTCGCATGGTAAGCAGCAGATAGAACTCCCTGGTAAGGCCCAGCAGGTAGTAATCTGCAATCGCGAACATGCCAAAGACACATGCCGCAACGCTCACAGCAAAGCTAAACTCAAGCCGCACGCTTTCCTGGATAGAGCGGCGATACATCAACTCACGGCTGGCATCGCAAAACTGCCCGGTTAACCCATGCACCTGATACTGTTGTTTCTGTAATGGCACAGCCCCACACTCCCGACGTCACGTGGCAATTTTTCTTATTTTATCAATAACGCGATGCCACTCACCTCAACATTCAGCAGGCGTAACCGTACGATAGCTGGCCGTGGCCTTTTCCAGCCCTTGCTGTAATGCCCGAATGCGCGATTCATGGGCAGGATGCGTAGAAAGAAATTCAGGGGGCTGACCACCACCGCTAGCAGCCATGTTGCGCCACAGGGTCACGCTCTGCTGCGGGTCAAACCCCGCACGGGCCATAATTTCCAAGCCCATCAAATCGGCCTCCTCCTCATGGGTGCGGCTGAAAGGCAGGCTAATGCCCAACTGGGCACCGATACCCAAGGCCTGCATCAATTGCTGGTTGCCAAATTCCTCTTCCCCTAATAACCCCACCACCAATAACACGGCTTTAATGCCAAGCTGCTGGGTAAGCCGCTCATTGCCATGATCCGCCAACACATGCCCCACCTCGTGCCCAATCACCGCCGCTAGCTGGGCTGGCGTCTCGGCCACTCGCAGTAGCCCGCTATGCACCCCGATGCGTCCACCCGGCAGAGCAAACGCATTGGGGGAAGCATCCTCAAATACCACCACTTCCCAGCGTTCAGGGAAAGCGAGCCCTGGGTAGCTCGCCTTAGCGCCAGCCACCACTTTTTCAGCCACGCACTGCACCAACTGATTAGCCTGCGTATCGCGATTGATCGGCTGGCTATTGCGCAGCTGATTAAAGGCATCTTCCCCCATGTTAGCCATTAACGCGTTCGGTACTAACGCCAATTGGGAGCGCCCGGTGGGCGTTTCCCCGCAACCAGCCAAAGAGGCCAGCAACATCAAAAGGAAAAGAGGTAACAGAAATCGCCGATGCATCGGATAGTATCGCCTGGATTAAGAAACGTGCAGTAGAGTGTAAGGCGCTTCTCAGGCGTAGCGCTCGTCGCGTTCATCAACGCTACCCAGCCCAAGGTGCCGGTCGTAATCGTAGGCCACAAATAGGCGGACATAATCCAACTCGGTATGAAGCTCTAGCGAACCTACCACTCCTTGGCGGAGCAGTAGATATCGTCTAGAACTTCCCCGTTAAAGTAACGGGGAGACACGTCTAGAGTTCTTCGCTGCGAGGTATTATTCGTTAAGGCTGTAAATCACTCAGGCGTTTGCGCTTCGTCGCGCATCACTTCGAGCGAAGTGATTTCAACGGTGAGCGCGTCACGCGTTGTTTCTAACTCACTTACCCGATCACCGACCGCTGAAAGTTGGTTATTGGCCTCTTCTATCTGAGTATTTAGCGCTTCAAGGTCAGCTTCAACCTGACTGCGGGCATCTTCTGCCTCTTGACGAGCCTGTTGCGCGGTATCGCTGGCGGCTTCGGCTTCTTCAATCTCGGCGTTGAGCGCTTCAAGGTCTGCTTCAGCCTCGCTGCGAGCGTCTTCTGCGTCTTGACGAGACTGTTGAGCGGCATCACGGGCGGCCTCGGCCTCTTCTTTCTCTTTTTCTACCTCGGCGTAGTTCTCATTCAGCTCTTCAAGGCTGCTCTGCCGTTCGTCGACCTGCTCATTGAGGGTCTCCACTTCTTCTTCGCGGGTTTCACGCTCGCCCCGTAAAGCATTCAAATCTTCTTCAGCGTGGGCAATGTCTGATCGGGTTGCAGCTAGCTCGGCTTCAGCATCAGATTGCTCAACCTCAAGGGCGCTCATTCTCTGCTGCAGTGTTGCTAAATCAAGCTCCGCGGCTTCAACCTCAGACATCTCCGCCTGAATCTGTTGATGCTCCCGCTCAGTTTCAGCCAGACGCGCTTCGAGCGCATCCATATGGTCTCCCCGCGACCCTGCAATGGTGTGCGCCACAATGGCCCAGACCACCGCACTAATCGCGATGACCAAGAGCACCTTTACCCGGTTATCACTCAACAGTGCTGCCATCGATGGTTTATTAGTCCCTGTCATTGATGCAATCCTCTAGTTTTATGGCTATTGCTAATATAGTAGCTAATGTATATATATCAGCGCGTTGATATCAGGCCCATTACTAATATGGAGGAAAGTTGCTGATTGAGCTATGAGTCGAGGTTAAGGCTACCCCGCACCGCCGCCTGTATTGCGCATGAGAGGCTGAGGTGTGGGGAGGTTTGGGAATTTTGGGCCTTTGCCTCAAGCAACCGCTGCCATGGTAAGGAGTGGGAATCAAAAGCTAACGTTCAAATTTAGCTGCCAATAACCAACGTCGTGCCACTGATCGAACTTAAACCCCACCTTTTCAAAATGGGCCACTTTTTTCATGCCCATTTTCTCATGCAGTGCAACGCTGGCAGGGTTGGGAAGCGTGATGCCGCCTATCACCGCATGAATGCCGACCTCTTTGAGCTTGGTAAAGAGTGTTTTGTACAGTTTTGCCCCCAAGCCCCTGCCTAGCACCTGATTGGAAAGATAGACGCTGGCTTCGACTGAAAATCGATAGGCGCTTCTCTCCTTCCATTTTGTCGCGTAAGCGTAGCCCACCACGGCACCATCTTCCACTGCCACCAACCAAGGCAACCCGGCCCCCTGAACGGCTTCAATCCGGCCTTGAATGTCTGAGTCCATGACTGGCTTTTCTTCAAATGAAATAGCGGTATTTTCGATGTAGTGGTTATAAATGTGCGCGATGGCTTCCGAATCACCCTTTACGGCATCTCTGATCATGGTTTATTCCATTTATATTCTGACGGTTTAGAATCGATGAAAAATCGACTTCCGCTTTCTACATCAGCTAAGGCGCCTTTACGCTAAGCAGGCGTTACCCGAACCGCGTTGCCAAAAACTCGCCATTGCCCACAGGTACAGTGCACGTGGTGAAATCGGGGTCTGCCGATACCAGCGCTATAAACTCAGCCATTTCATCTGCGTGGGAAGTGGCATTATCCACCACAAGCAGTCCGCCCTTACGTAAAGCTCGCTGGATATTCGGCCACCACTGCACATAATCAGAGCGTTTTGAGTCTAGAAAGAGCAGATCGAAACTGGCATCGTCCAGGCTCTCAAGCAGAGCACCCGCCTCCCCTTGATGCTGAGTAATGACCTCAGAGAAACCGGAGCGCTCAAAATTTCTAACGGCCATCTCTATCTTAAATTCCGAAAGTTCAACGGTGGTAACGTGCCCTCCAATTCTCTGCACAGCCTGGGCCAGCCATAAGGTGGAGTATCCATTCGAGGTGCCAATTTCCAATACTCGCTGGGCATTGGTTGCTTGAACAAGTACCGATAGAAACTCCCCCGTATCGCGGGTGATATTCAGCATGCGCCTTGGGCGTTCAGAAATGGCAGCATCGTTTTGTAGGCCAAATTGCTCAAGTTCCGTTAGCAGTTTTTGAAGATTTTCACTCACCGTTGCCCCCCGTTTGGCACAGCATTTCAATTAGAACATTGACTGGCCTTTGCTTACGCAGGCCGCTTTGCAAGCAGCGCCCAGACACCCGCTGAAGAGAGTAACGTTCCACCAACCATGTTGAAGCTGCGCTGGGCACGACGCGATGCAAGCATCTTGCGCACCGACGTTGCGAATACGGCATAGAGAGTGGCATTGAGCGTTGCCAACGCCACGAACGTGACCGCAAGTATCCATAGTTGTTGCCCAGCATCGGCGTTCGGGCTGACGAATTGCGGTAAGAAGGCAACGAAAAAGATAATGCCCTTTGGGTTAAGCGCAGTAACGAGATAGGTGTTAGTGAAGAGCTTCCAGCGCGAACCTGATACTGCTGGTGTTACTGGCTGCACTGATGATAGACCGGCACGCAACAGCTTGATGCCCATATAGAGCAGGTATAAACCACCGATCCACTTGACCACGGTGAACCAGAATGCCGAGGTGGCTAACACCGCCCCCAAGCCAAGCAGTGAAAAGAGCAGCGCGGTTGAATCACCTAACGCCACCGCTGCAACAAGCGGAATATTGGCGCGCCTGCCTTGGGCAATGGAGTAGCTAACCACGGTCAAAATCGTCGGCCCAGGGATGGCGAGCAACGCCATAGACGCAAGGGCAAAGGCAAACCAGATTTCAATAGACATGGAAAGCTACCTCACAGGTGGTTAATGCTAAGTTAGCATAAGCTCAATAATGATTGGAGTGCTCTGCTAGAAGCTAATTGGCTCTATCTATTATCACGCTGGCACACGCAGCGGCTTGGTCAACGCCTTACCGAAACGTGGGTGGAATGGGGCGAGGAAGTGATGGAGGAAGATTAGCTATTGGTGAAACCAGCTTTTTGTGGAAGCTTAGGGCTTTGGAGGGGCTGTTATCAGTCAAAAAAGGCTACCGGCGCTTTATGGGCTAGCTTTTAAAAGTTCAGAAAATGACGGGGGTAGGAGTTCATCAATATAGCTATCATTGAACTCGACTAACCGCGCCAACGCTTCGGGGTCGGGTAGCTTCACGTGCTGGCGGTTTCGGATCACCAACCCCTCATCACGCAGCATCGAGAAAGTCCGGCTTACGTGTACCGGACTCATCCCCAACGCATCACTAATCAGTTCCTGCGTGAGCGGCATGAAGAAGCTATTGTCCTCAACGGCATCGATCCGCTTGAGGCGCAGATAGATCTCGTAAAGAAAGTGCGCCAACTGCTCGTGGGCTGAATACTTGCCGAGGTAAATAAGCCGCTCGGAGAGCTGCGCCTGCTGACGGGTGGCGGTGGCCACGATGCCGACAGCTAAGCTCGAACGTCCAAAGAGTTTAAAAAGCTGCTGATAGGAGAATGAACAGATCACACCTTTATTAATCATTGCCGCGCTCGCCAAGCGACGGGTGAAGCCAAAATCGCGCATGCCGATGATATCGCCTGGAAGGTAAAACTTGAGAATCTGCTTTGAACCATTTTTCAAGTTACGATAAGAGTATGCCCAGCCCTCCTTGACCACGCAGAACAGATCAGCATCCTCGCTCTCCTGCCAGAGCACCTCGCTAGCTGACATGTATCTAGGGCTGAGCTCAAGACCCAGCAATAACGCTTTATCTTCTGTAGACAAAACGCCTTGAGTACTAAGGCCCCGCATCACTACTGAATCGATGAGAGACACTCTGTTACCCCTCAGGCAAATGATTTATTAACCTTATTCTAAAACATTTGCCTACTTTACTAACCTAACGTAGGTTATGAATTATGCTTATTATCAATTGGTTGCGTGATTCTCACCGGGATGATTAGACTCCCGAATGCCCCACAGCAACCTCGTTTCGGCAACAGATCAAACGACGCCATCAGGTCAGCCCCCGCGCCTGGCGCAAGACCTTCAGCGGCAATGTCTGACTATCCTGCCAAACTTCTCGT
>NZ_JAINWD010000029.1:0-89404 GCF_021021315.1 Halomonas sp. IOP_14
CATTGCTAGTCACGGTCTTTTTGCCGCTCCATTGGAGCGGCTTTCTTTTTTTAGCCCCTGCTACCCTCTCGCTTCCTATACTGCCTTTCGACTCCCGCTCCTCGCTTTCCGTCTCTTGTTTTAAAAACATGAATTTAAAAACGATGATTGCTGGCACGATGAGCCGGCTGACATAGCGTTATTGCTGTGGTGCGTTTTGGCGTCTACGTTTTATAAGTAGCCCCTAAAAGCGTTACTTGACATGGATACTAACGGAGGAGTTTGCCATGAACGATACACAAGACTTATTCCCTACTCGCTTGGAACGAAAGTTGGGAATGTTTGAACGCATCGATCCGGTGGTATACGGCGATGAGTCACAGCTTGCGAATGGCCCCTTAAGCAAATCAGAAATTGATGAGTACGAAAGAAAGGGATTTCTATCGTTTGAAGGATTTTTTGACGCTGATGACATGCAGGTTTTTCTTAAAGAACTGCGCGAATATGAAGACGATGCTGATCTGAAACTTTCAGAAGGCACTATTCTTGAACCTGGGCGTGAAGAGATTCGTACTATTTTCGGCATCCACGATGTTTCAAAACGCTTTCAGCGCTTGACCCAGGATCCCAAGCTATTGGCGATTGTTAAGCAACTTCTTGGCAGCGATGTATATATTCATCAGTCACGGATTAACTATAAACCAGGTTTTAAAGGCAAAGGGTTTGAGTGGCACTCCGACTTTGAAACATGGCATAGCGAAGACGGCATGCCACGTATGCGTGCGTTAAGTTGCTCCATCGTACTCACTGACAACGGTGAATTTAACGGCCCATTAATGTTGATCCCTGGCTCGCATCATTATTTTGTTCCGTGTGTCGGACGAACGCCGGAAAATAACTATAAAGAGTCGCTGAAAAGCCAAGAGGTGGGCGTGCCCCCAGCCAGTAGCCTTCGCGAGATAATGCTAGAAAACGATATCGAAGCTCCCAAGGGGCCTGCCGGTTCGCTGGTGATCTTTGAATGCAATACCATGCACGGCTCGAACATAAATATGTCTTGCTGGCCGAGAAGTAATCTGTTCTTTGTTTACAACAGTGTTGAAAACACGCTGCACGACCCTTACTGCGGTAACCGGCCCAGGCCGGAATTTCTAGCTAATCGTTCGGATTGGGAGCCGCTAAAACCGCTCAACGAGTAAAGCCCATGCGCATCGCCGTGTTTAGTGCTAAACCCTACGACCGCACTTTTCTTACACGCGCCAACTCGGGGCAACGCCACCACTTAAGCTTTTTTGAGGCGCGTTTAACTGAAGACACGGCGACCTTAGCCAACGGTTTTGACGCGATTTGCGCCTTCGTGAATGACTGCCTTGATGCCGCCGTGTTAGAGCAACTGCATAACGGTGGCACAAGATTAGTGGCGCTGCGTTCGGCGGGCTTCAACCATGTTGATTTGGCTGCCGCCGAACGGTTAGGCATCACAGTGGTACGGGTGCCTGCCTACTCCCCCCACGCAGTGGCAGAACACGCGGTCGCCCTAGTGCTGAGCCTTAATCGCATGACTTATCGCGCTTACAACCGTGTGCGGGAGGGCAATTTTGCCCTGGATGGCCTGCTGGGGTTCGACCTGCACGGTAAAACGGTAGGCATTATTGGAACTGGGCATATTGGGCTGATTTTTGCCGATATTATGCACGGCTTTGGTTGCCGGGTAGTGGCCAGCGACCCGTTTCCCAGCCCGGATGCTAAATCCTTTGTTGAGTACGTGCCGCTAGCAACGCTGTTTGCCAGCGCCGACATTATCTCGCTGCACTGCCCGTTGACGCCTGAGACTCACCATTTGATTGATGCCGATGCCATCGCGCAAATGAAGGAAGGCGTCATGCTGATCAATACCGGCCGCGGAAGGGTGGTCGATACCCAAGCCGTCATAGCAGGCCTGAAAAGCGGCAAAATCGGCCGCTTAGGGCTGGATGTCTATGAAGAGGAAGAGCAGCTGTTCTTCGAAGACCTCTCTCAAGGCGTGATTAACGATGACCAGTTTATGCGCCTGACGACCTTCCATAATGTACTGATCACCGGACACCAAGCCTTCTTCACCGCCGAAGCGCTAACCAATATCGCCGAGACGACGTTGGCTAATATTGACGCTTTTGAACGCGGTAGCGGAACCCTTCATCGAGTGACTACCCCATAATTCACCTTCACTCATGGGGGCGTTAGCGTTTCATCCAAGCATTTAATTCATCTAAGAATGCTAGGCACTGGCTAAGTTGATCAATTTCTATGAACTCATCGGGCTTGTGGGCTTGGCGAATAGAGCCGGGCCCAACAATCACTGAGGGTATGCCGCCATCGATCTCGAACACGCCGCCTTCTGAGCCATAAGATACCTTGCCGCCACGCTCGGGAAGAATGGGTTCAAGCTTTTTGAACATATCGCTGTCGGTGGCGTCCCCCATGGCGGGGTAGGCAAATAGCTCTTGCCACTCAATGGCGGAATCGGCTGATTGGCGCTGCATTTCGGGGAGTAGGGCAGTCTCTATATCGCGGATCAGTGCTTGAATGTCCGTGGCGGCTGCTTCCTGATCAATGCTGCGTAGCTCAAAGATAAAGCTGCAGGTATCAGGGGTAACGTTGGTCGCCACACCGCCTTCTATTATGGTGGTCAGCGTTGTGGCGTGGGGGACGGTAAAGTCGTGGTCGAAGGGGCCATCTTGCTCATATCGTCGTGATCGCTCGGCGATCATGGTGATGATACGCGAGGCATACTCCACCGCATTGACGTGTTGAGGGGAGAACGATGAGTGGCCCCCTTCTCCGCGCACCGTCACCCGCATGGCGATTTTGCCCTTTTGGCCGTTGATCAGTTTCATTTCGCTGGGTTCACCGATAATCGCCAGAGCTGGTGGCACCTTGAGCTCGGCTAAGTGACGAGCAATGGCGGGGGCACCCAGGCAGCCTACTTCCTCATCATGAGAGAAGCAGAAATAGAAAGGTCGGTGTAGTTCGCCGTTGGCAAACGCCGGTGCCGCCGCCATAACGCAGGCTGCAAAGCCTTTCATATCGCAGGTACCACGACCAAACAAGCGGTTGCCGCGTTGCTCCATTTTGAAAGGGTCGCTCTGCCAGTTCTTCGGGTTGGCGGGTACGACGTCCGTATGACCAGAGAGGACGATGCCAGCTGCGTCGGCCGGCCCCAGGCGGGCGACTAAATTGGCCTTTTCGCCGCTCTCATCGGGCAGCACCGTCACATCCGCGCCAAGACTGGCGAAGAACCTCTCGATGTGATGAATAAGCTCGAGGTTGGAGTAAGCACTCGTTGTGTCGTAAGCGATAAGGTCGGTGAGGTGTGATATTGCGGCTTCCAACTGCGGGTGAGCGTTAGGCGTAGCACTAGCTTGCATAGCGTTAAATCCTTGGCAATAAGGGAATCTTTGGCTCAGACCTTGGCTTTTTTAAGCTGCTGACGAATTGTCACTACCACCACGAATATCGCCAGCGAAGCGAATAACCAGGTGATAGGCGACGACACCAGGATGCTTGGATCACCGCGAGAGAGCGCAAGGGCACGACGCAGGTTCTCTTCCAGCATCGGGCCAAGAATGAAGGCGATTAAAAAGGGGGCGGCGGGAATGGCGAACAGGAACATGAAAAAGCCAAATATGCCCATCGCTAGCAGTACGATGACGTCATACATACTGTTGGAGATCGAAAAAATACCGAATACGCACAGAGCAAGTACGATCGGCGCCATTAAGCCGGGGGGAATGCGCGAGATATGCGAGAAAAAGCGCATCGTTGCTTTACCAGCACCAAACAGCAAAACAGAAGAGAACAACATGCCAATAAACAGCATGTAAACCTCATGAAGGTTGTTCTCAAATAGCATAGGGCCTGGGGTCATGCCGTGAATCATAAAGGCGCCCAGCATCACGCCCGTAATCACATCGCCCGGCACGCCCAGTGCTAACAAAGGGATCATGGTGGAGCCACAGCAACCATTATTAGCGGACTCTGATGCTGCGATCCCTTCTAGTTCGCCCTTACCAAAGTTCTCGCGATTCTTTGAGCTACGCTGTGCTTCCCCGTAGGAGGAGAAAGCCGCCGCCGAAGGCCCTATGCCGGGAATGGCCCCCATCACAACACCAATCATGCTGCCTTTGAGCATTGCCTTTAAGGATCGGCGCAGCTCGTCTCGCGTTACGCGGTTATCGCCCAACTGCATGGGCTTATGGCTTTGATTGTTACGAAAGACAATAATTTTAAGCAGCTCTGGGATCGCAAACAGACCAATGAGTACGGGGGCAACGGCAAGACCGCTCTGCATATCCACGGTTAGATCAAAGCGGAACGAGCCGTACATATCTTCGCCCACTGTGGCTAGTAGTAGCCCTAAGCACGCCGATACAAGCCCAAGCAGCAGCGAGCGCCCTGACACCCCAGCGACGGTGGTAAGTGCGAAAATCATCAACATAAAGTATTCGGGTGGCCCAATACGCAGCGCAAGTAGCGCCAGTGGCGCGGCAATAAAAATCAGCGAGAGATTGGAAATAAAATCCCCGGTACAGGAGGAATAGAGCGCCATGTTGAGGGCTTTGCCTGCCTTGCCTTGCTGGGCCAATGGGTAGCCATCAAGGGTGGTGCAGGCAGCCGAAGCAGTGCCTGGCGTTTTGATCAATATCGCGGATACCGAACCGCCGTAGGTCGAGCCTTTGTACAGTGCGACGAGTAACAAAATGCTCGGAATCGGCTGCATATAAAAAGTAAAGGGCAGCGCCAGCGTCACCGCCATGGTGCCGGTCATGCCTGGAATAGCGCCGATAATCACGCCGCCCCAAATACCGGCGGCCATGATCAGAAAGTTCTCAATGGTGGCAACCGCCTGGAAGGCAACCAGCAGGTCGTTGAGCATAGTGGTCAGTCCTATACGCGGTAAGTTAAATACCGATAGCCTTGAAAAGGCTGCCGACAGGGAAACGCGTATTGAGTGCGCTGGAGAAAAACAGGTAGAGGACCAGTGGGAGTGCAACGGCAACGATGGCCGCCACCACTTTGTGGCGCCAATAACCCGTCAATATCAGCATCGCCATTAACAGCAGAATGCTCGATAGCAAAAAACCGAGCAGCATCACTGAACCGATAAAGAGCGCAAAGGCGAGTACCGTCCAGCCGAAGCGGGTGAGCAGCGTGACAAGTGGCGTGTCACCGCGGATGGTGCTGGCATCTTCAGGGTCAGCGATTGCTTCGGTTTTGCGTGAAAAAGAAAGCCCGACGAGCAGTATGCCCAGTGCCATGCCGAGCATGGATACCGTGCGTGGCCACATATCAGGCGGTGGCGCGAACCCTGGAATAAAGCGCGGGCGGGGCACATAGGCGGGTATCAGTAAAAACAGCACGATACCGAACAGCACCGTAATAACTAAACCGCGTGTTATACCCATGACCCCTCCAGTGATGAAATGATGTATGCAGTGACGACAACGTGGTGCCTAACGCTGACTCACTCTAGATAGCCAAACTGTTCCGCTAAGGTGCGATAAAACTCATACTGCTCTTTTGCGTAGGTCTCCATATCGACGCTGCCAATAGTGGAAATTGAGCCACGATCGTCAGCACGACTGAGCCACATTTCATCTTCAGCCACCTGCTCCATTACCTCTGCCCAGGTATTCATGACCTCTTCAGGTAAATCTGGCGGGCCATACAGCGCGCTCCACCCCATCACCTGGCCAGCCAACTCATAACCCAACTCTTCAGCCGTCGGCACGTCCGGTAGTGCTTCCATGCGCTCTGGTGAGAACACCATTAACGGACGCATGTCACCGCTCTCGATATGCGGCATCAGAGAGGCTGCCGCGATGGCGAGAAAATCAACATGCCCACCCAGTAATGCTGTTGCGAGTTCGCCGCCCCCACGGTAGGGAATCAACGTAGCCGCCGTCAGCGGATCCATTTTCGCGTCAGCCAGTAGCGACTGCACCGTAAAGCCATCAATGGCGGTGGCGCCGGAAGCGGCGTAGCTCATCGCACCAGGGTCGTTTTCGATGCCTTCCAGTAAATCCTCAACGCTTTCATAGGGAGAGTCTTCAGCCACGGCAAGAATCATCGGTGTGGCTTCAAGCGGGCTGATGAAGGTGTACTCATCCCAATCAACACTGCTGTTTTCGTTGACCGCCGGTGATAGAGCCATGCCGACGCGGGCTAACAGCAGGGTGTAACCATCGGCGTCAGCTTGTGTCACATCGCGAGCGCCGGTCATTCCACCTGCGCCAGCTTGATTGACGACCGTGACAGGCTGTCCTAAATATTCGCGAGCCGACTCCGCTAGCGCCCGACCGGCCAGATCGGAGGCGCCGCCTGGGCCATAAGGGACTACCAGTGTGACGGGTTCGGAAGGGTAGCTCTGAGCATAGGCGGTGGAGGCAGCGAGCAGCGTTGCTGCCGCTAAGCTTAAGGTGAGTTTCATACTTATCTCCGCAATCGTTGTTGCATAGCTTTCATGGAGTGGATTTATTAATAGCATTTTTGAACCCAGCGCTTTTAACATAGACAGGTATGAAATTTGTTGCAACAATTCGATTTAGTATTCGATTTTGTTCTAGTGGTGAGCCAAAGTTGCAAGCTTATTGTTTATAAACGTTGTTTTTATTCGCTGTTTATTGAGTAAAAGACTTCTTGAGTGGGATTAACACCATGAAAATAAAAGAAATTGAAGCTTTTGATGCATTCATGAAGCATGGCACCACGAAAGCGGCTGCAGAAACGTTAGGAATCAGCCAGTCAATGGTAAGTCGTTTGCTCATCGGGTTAGAGGACGAGCTGGGTTTTGCTTTGTTCAAACGTGCCCGCAATCAGCTTTCGCCAACGTCAGAAGCGTTTTTATACCACGCGTCCGTTTTACGGCTAATGGCGAGTATTCGAGATACTCAAAAAGACGCGGATGCTATTGCTAATAACCAATTGGGCAGTGTCGTAGTCGCTGCACAACCCATTTTTTGCGATACCTTTTTACTCGATGTCATTAAGCGCTTTAAACAAAATCACCCTAATGTAGGCGTTCGGGTCATCGATGCCGGGTTGCAAGAGTTGCTTAAAATGATCGACAACAATACCTGTGATGTGGCGCTGGGAATAACGCTTGAAGCAGACACTTATGGAGCAACGGTTAGTAGTCTTGCACGCTGTTCTGCCAGGTGCATCATGCATCGTACGCACCCCCTTGCTAAGCAAGATGTGGTGGCGCTTACTAGCTTACAAAACCAGACATTCGTAGAGCTGATGGCGGATAGTCCTCTGCGTGCCCGCGTGGATTACATTATGCAGACAGTGGATATAAAGCGGCATATTGCCGCTGAAATGCGCCATATGCGGGGGGTGTGCGCATTAGTTGATCGCGGACTTGGGGTCGCAGTGATTGATCCCATTGCAGAACTGCTGTTGCAGGGAACAGCCGTTGTATCAAAGCCTATGGAGCCAACCATTGAGTGGGAAATTGCCTTACTTAAATCTAAACACAAGCCGTTAAGTAATGTGGCTGAATCCTTCTGCGAAGAGATATACGCTGAAATCGATAGCTTGCATCAAATGGGAATACTAACTTCACTAAAATAAAACAGTAACGACAAACATATGACTTAACAGGAGACCGCCCCATGCAGCTCTATTTAAATACCTCTTCTCCCTATGCACGTGTTGTGCGCGTGTGTCTCTATGAAAAGCAGCTGATCGAGCGCACTGAGCTTTGCTGGTGTGACCCTTGGGCGGCGGATAGCGAGCTTGTACAGATTACGCCGCTTAGCCGTATTCCAACGCTGGTAACCGATGAAGGAGACGTCATCACCGAGTCGTTGTTGATTGCTCACTATCTGGATGCAGTGGGTGAAGGGCCATCTCTGATGCCCAGTAAAGCACTAGCTGAAACCCTGGCGCTGGCAGGGTTGGGGCAGGGCTTGATGGACGCCGCTTTCAACGTGGTGATCGGCCGTAAGTATGCTGGTAATGAAGTGGATACGACGCTGTTGGGGCAGCGCCGTTTAAAAGCGATCGAACGCACCTTGATAACACTCAATGCCCACCCCAGCGTGCTAGCGGGCAGTGCCCAGCGCACCCTAGGGGCGATTACCGTTGCCGTTGCGCTGGCGTATATCAGCTTCCGCTTACCAGCCTTTGATTGGCAAAACCGCTACCCGACGCTACACGCCTGGCAGGCGAAGGTGGTGGAGGGTGAGAGCTTCGCGCTGACTGAATTTGAGTAGGAACCCACTATTTCAGATAGCGCATAAAGACTAGGCCATCGCGAGGTGGAGACAGCCCGTAGATTCACCCCTCCCGGCGATAGATCAAATCCCAAACCCCATGGCCGAGTTTCTCGCCGCGGGCTTCAAACTTGGTCAATGGGCGGAACGCCGGGCGCGGCACATACGGGGCGGTTTCCGCGCTGGCGGTATTGGCATAGCCGGGGGCCGCTTCCATTACCTCGGCCATCCACTCTGCGTAGGCTTCCCAGTCGGTGGCCATATGGAAGGTGCCGCCAGGCATCAGGCGAGTGCGAATCAGCTCAACAAAGGCAGGCTGAACGATGCGCCGTTTGTGGTGCTTCTTCTTCGGCCAAGGGTCGGGGAAGAACAGCTGCAGCGTGGTTAGTGAGCCTTCGGGAAGGCACTGTTCGAGCACTGCCAGGGCGTCCTCGCGGTAAACGCGCAGGTTGGTGAGACCACGCTTATCAACTTCATCGAGCAGTTTGCCAACGCCAGGAGCGTGGACTTCGATGCCGATAAAGTCGGTGTCTGGGTGAGTCTCGGCCTGTTCTATCAGCGAGTTGCCCATGCCAAAACCGATTTCTACTACCCGCGGTGCCTGACGGCCAAACAGCGCGTCCAAATCTTGGCGGCCGTCTGCGATGGTCAGGCCAAAACGCGGCCAAATATCTTCTAAGCCACGGTTTTGCGCCTGGGTCATACGGCCCGCGCGGATCACATAGCTTTTAATGCCGCGGCGATGCAGCGGTGCATCCGTACCTTCCGGCCCTGTAGTGGCGTTGCTTTCGGGCGCGGTGTGACTTTCTGGTACGGTATCGTTGGGTTCAGTCATGGGGTCTCGAATCAATTAACCGTTAATACGGCCAGCGAAAGGTGAAGAAGGATCGGCGGCTTGGCGGCGCGGCATACGGCCGGCTAGAAACGCATCGCGCCCGGCCTCCACGGCCAGCTTCATGGCGTTGGCCATGCGTAGCGGCTCGCGGGCGTGGGCAATGGCGGTATTAAGCAGTACGCCGTCGCAGCCTAGCTCCATGGCCATGGCAGCATCAGAAGCGGTGCCAATGCCCGCGTCCACGAGTACCGGTACCTTGCTCTGTTCCACAATCAAGCGCACGTTGTGTGGGTTCTGAATGCCATGGCCCGAACCAATCAGTGAGCCCAGCGGCATGATGGCGCAGCAACCCATAGCTTCTAATTCGCGTGCCACAATAGGATCGTCGCTGGTGTACACCATGACGTCAAAGCCATCGGCGAGCAGCGTTTCAGCGGCTTTTAGCGTCTCGACCACATTGGGGTAAAGCGTATGATCGTCGCCGAGCACTTCCAGCTTGACCAGATTGTGACCGTCGAGCAGCTCGCGGGCCAGGCGGCAGGTGCGCACCGCATCTTTAGCGGTGTAGCAACCGGCGGTATTGGGCAGCAGGGTGTAGCGATCGGGGGAAATAGCGTCTAACAGGTTGGGCGCATCGGCGTCCTGGCCTAAATTAGTACGGCGTACCGCAAAGGTCACAATTTCAGCGCCACTTTGGGCAATGGCGGCGCCGGTTTCGGTAAAGTCTTTGTACTTGCCTGTGCCCACCAGCAGGCGCGATTGAAAATCGCGTCCGGCGATGGTTAGCGGGGTATCGGCTAGCGCTACATGCGTTTGTTGGGTCATAGTGTTTCCTCTAACCGCCGCCAATCGCGTGGACAACTTCTACGTGGTCGCCATCGACCAGGCGGGTGTCGGCGTGCTGGCTGCGGGGGACGATCTCTTCGTTAATTTCGACGGCGATACGACGACCGCTAAGGCCCAGCTGTTCAACTAAGTCAGCGGCGGTTAGGCCGGTCGACAGCGTATGGGGTTCACCGTTTAGACGTATCTGGATAGACATAGATAGGCGTGTCTCATTCGTCGTGGTAGTTCGTTCTCTAAGGCATTCTCTATTGTAGCGGTTTCACACCGCGCAAGGTAAGCCGTAGGTGCAAACAGCGTGATGTATGCCAACCATAATAGGAGTAGGAGAGCAGCGTGCAGCGAACAGATAAAGTGTGGTGGTGTATAGCGGCCCTTTCAGGCGCCATACTGGTGATGCTAGGCGCCTATGCAGCCCATGGTTTGGCGGCGCGCACCACAGAAGCGATGGTGAGTGCCGTTGAAACCGGTGTGCGTTACCAGGCCTGGCACACGCTGGCCATCATGATCGTGCTGGTATGGCGCCAAGTGCAGCCGCTTGCCGGACAGCGTTGGGTGCTGGCGCTGTGGGCGCTAGGCATGGGCTGCTTTTCAGGCTCGCTCTACCTGATGGCGCTGGCAGGACTGAATCTTGGCATTGTCACTCCCATTGGCGGGCTGCTGTTGATGGCCGGTTGGCTGGCGCTTGGGGTGATAGCGTTATTATGCAGCCGCACTTAACAGGTAAGGGCTATTCGCGCAGAGCAGTTAGATTAAAAGATATAAAACAACCACAGTACCAACGCCTGCCATACCTATCGCGTCCAGTGTCTCTATCACCTCGCCCCGTAAAGGGTAAATACGGCTACACATAGCTGTGCTTGTATTGCCTAACCTCAATAGCTGCGCTGTGCTGCTAACCCCAATACTGAAAATAGCGATAATGACTTCAAGTGACTCTATCTCAAATAGCATAAGGAGAGCGCTTAGCAAGCTGATTAAAACTACGCATAACCGAAATGAAAACCATTGCTTGAAAATGAGAGCAGTATCATCCTTATTTATCGAATCCTCAGGTGCTGTCTTTTTTGTTGATAAGAGCCGCCTTTCAAAAAACGGGTGAGTCTTTGATAAAAGAGTTATGAGCATGCCGACGCACCTGAGTTGTGATGAAGCTGAATCAATTTTGCCACTGAATAATTACCGATTACTTACGCGTTTAACTGCTGTTGGGTTGTCGGCACGTTTGGCTAATATCTTGTTCCTGCTGATAGACAGTACTTGATACGCCAAGCAAACCCAACACGCTGTGAAATAGGTTGTCGTGTGAGGCGGCTTTGTCGGAAATCTGGTGTAAGCAGTCCGTATCTAGCCCTTGCTGCTGTGAAAAGGTGCTGGAAAGCCACCAAACCATAGGCACATGCGTCTGTTCGTCGGGGGCAATGGCGTAGGGAATGCCGTGCAAATAAAGCCCTTTTTCACCCAGTGATTCACCATGATCAGAGAGATAGATCATCGCAGCTGCGTAGTCATCCTGACGCTTTAACGTCTCAATTACCTGATTCAACACAGTGTCGGTATATAGAATGGCATTGTCGTAGCTATTGGTAATGGCATCTCTTGAGCACTTCGCTAAATCAGCGGTGGTGCAAGCAGGAACAAAACGTTCGTAGTCAGCAGGGTAACGCTGGTAATAGCTGGGGCCATGGTTGCCTAGCTGATGCAGCACTATCACCTGATCAGTTGGGGTGCTGCTAATTTGCATGGTTAAGGCTTGAACCAGTGCCTCGTCCAAGCAGCGCCCATCTTGGCATAAAGAAGCGTAGTCCTCTGGAGAGAGTGCTTTTGTCGTCACTCCTTCGCAGACGCCTTTGCAGCCCGACTGGTTATCAAGCCAGGTGACCTCTAAACCGGCGTGTGCTAATACGTCCAGTAAGGATTCATGTTGCTGAGCATAGAATTTAACGTAATCGGCACGCCCCGGTAATGAAAACATGCAGGGTAATGAGGCAGCCGTGCTGGTGCCGCATGCGGTAACGTCTGAAAAATTAATAACGTCGGGCTGTTGGGCAAGTTTGGGCGTGGTTTGACGTTCATAACCATTTAACCCCCAATTCGCCGCCCGCGCCGTTTCGCCCACCACGATGATGAGCAGCGTGGGTTTGTCACCCACTTGTGAACTGATACGGGCATCTTCTCCCACTGGGGAGCGCACCGTATTTGCGGAAGCGTGCTGGCTGAAAACTGCCTGCGCCATCGAAACAATATAATTGCCTGGAGTCACCAAGTAGCGAAGCTCTTTATTGTTGCGCATGAGTGACGATACTTCTTGATAAGATAAGACGATCGCTAACAGCAATATAGTCGTACTGGCGAGGTAATAAGCTGAGCGGCGCAAAACAGCCTTCTTCCAGGTTGAAGGCGCGATTTTAACTCTCCAAATGATAAGGGTAGGCAAACCAAAAAAGATTGCCAAATGAATCAGCAAGCCAGCTGTAAGAAGCTCCCGTGCTTCGTTAGTATCCGTTTGAAGCACATTGTCTAACATTGAAGTATCAAAATAGGTGCCATAGTAAGTGGTAAAGTAGCTGACGAAGGCGGCTATTAGAAACAGTAAGGTTAATAGGGGCTTTACCAACGTTCGAATAACAAGGCTAACGAAGACCAAAAAATGAATGCAGGTCATTACCAAAAACATATTGGCGAAGGTAAGCCACGTCTGAACTGCAAGAAGATCATAGCCAACAAGGGCTTGTTGCCAAAAAGGCGCATTGTAAAAAACACTGAATATGACAACGGCCCATAAGACAAGTTGCTCCGTGCTCAATATGGGACGATAATGCCCAGCGGTGTAAACAATTTTTAAAGGCAAGGACAACAAAGGGGGCATCGAAAGGCTCTCTGTGTGAAAAAATTAATGCACTCTGGGAGGTAATAAAAATCTTGAAAGGGCAAAGCTTACAGTCCAGCAAATCATGATGGTCCAGAGGTCGTGGGACAGAAAGTGCGCCCCGCGTAACTGTTGAGTGATCCCAAACGTAAGGCCAAGCCCTAAACCCAGCACAAGCCCTGCCCATCGCCAGCGGGGCAGTGTGGCGGCCAAAAAGAAGTAAAGTGCTATCCACGTATATCCTGCGCTGGCATGCCCGGCTGGAAAGCAAGCGGACGCTGGCATTACAGGAGGGCGTATGTCGAGCAAGCCAATAAAGTTTCGTTCCCCTCCATAGCGAATTAAATCCCAAGGGCATTCCATGCTCACCAGGTGCTTAATAGTCGCCACAAGTAATGCCGAAACAAGCGTTGCAGAAAAAAGATAAAAAAGTGGAGTGCGATAGTCTTTAAGACGAGTAGCAGTGGTGCTTAGTATCAATAGAAGAAGTGTGGCTAACCCCATAGCCAGACTTAGCCACTTACCGCCTTTGTGAAGAATATCTTGGGTAATCAAGGTGTCTTTCCATGCCCAAGTATTACCCTGAAGATGATATATAAAATCAGCTAGTGAAAAATCTATGCCTAAAACACTAAAAACTGACATGGCTGCCAAAAATAAAAGCCAAACAGTTACCAAGGGTTTGAGGGAGTTTAGTTTAGCAGTACGCATAGCCACACACCGACCATCATGAAAATTGTCAACATGACGGCGGCTGCTCCCATGTCTTTAGCTCGCCCACTAAGTTCGTTATTTTCAAGTCCGATGCGGTCAATAGTGTTTTCGATGGCGGAGTTGATGAGTTCCACTATCAATACAGATGTAAGTGAAAAAAACAGCAACGCTTTTTCCACGCAAGTGACATTAACAAAAAATATAAAGGGGTAGAGGATGAGGCATAGCAATACCTCTTGCCTAAAAGCGGATTCATTTTTCCAGCAAGCTTCTAAACCAGAAACTGCATTAATAGAAGCACGGAAAATACGTTTAAAACCCTTGCCATTGGGTTTTGGCGTAGTGGAAATATGCAAGGCGGTAGACTCGGTGACGTAATATTAGGGCCACTATAAAGCGCAAAACTTAACGAATAGTTATGCGCTTTCATTCATTAACGGGCGTACGTATGGACTGCACTAGGTGGTGGTGTTACGTACTGTTTTGGATAGTATTTTACAGAGGTCGGCTGACCGGGGGGCGTTGAGGCTTGCCCGTCAACATTAGCTTGTATGGCTTCTACTACCGTGTTGATCTCTGGGCGCCAAAGGATGGTGTCATAGGATTCTCGAGGTACGAAGGCGAGAGATTTTTGCTGGCGTACCAGGGATATTGTGGGGACGTCGAGCGCTGCCGCTAAATGCATAGGCCCTGAGTCTGGTGTCACGAGTAATTGGGCACGCTCCAAAACGACGGCAAAGTGACGGATAGGAAGAGGTGGGCATAAGCTGCCGTAGAGGGAGGACTTTAAACGCTGCTCAATAGGTGCTAGAAGCCTAAACTCCTCGGGCCCAAGGAAAACGACATAGCGTATTTTGTGGGCTTCCATGGCATCGATGAGCATTAGCCAAAATGCTAACGGCCAACGTTTGTTTTGATGCCCACCTACGAAGATAGCAATAAAGTCAGTATCTGATGGGTGATCGCTATGAAGACTGGTTAACTGTCTTATCTTCGTCATTGCCTGAGAGCGCTCCTGCTTCGTTAGCTGGAGCAATGGCCGATTACGGCAAGCGACACCGAGCTGATGTGTTAAATTAATGATGGCATCGTAGGCATGTGATGACTTCCCTTCCGCCTCAATGCTGTACCATCGCTGGTGACCTTTACGTGAACCCATGCTATACCGTGCCCCTATTAACTGGGTCACTATAAAACCGCTCGTTGATCCTCCGCTCACTTGTACCGCTAGATCATAACGTTGAGCCCTTAGGCGTCGTAATAATGTCACACACTTCCAAGGACGAAGGATCGTGGATCTCGACAGTAAATAAAAATGGTCAATAGGTCGTTGTTGCAACAGTGGAAAAGTTTTATCCGTCGCTAGATAGTCTATGCGTGCGGAAGGAAAACGTTCACGAAAAGCATCAATGACAGGGGTGCTGATTAGCGCATTTCCCAGACGAAAATTGGGGCGAATAATTAGAATTTTTTCTATACCCACAAGGCTGTCGATGGTTTCTGGCGCAGGCGGTTTGACGATATACCGTATACCTCTCAGTAAATATCGTTTCATTCCTTTTTCTAAACCACGAGCCATTATTTTTAAATAATAGTTTGTTCTAATGAGGGTTAGTAAATGCATGCTCTGGCGCTCTTTTGGCTTTTCCCACGGCGGAAGAGGCAGCATGAGCCTAATAACTTAAAGAAGAGTTAAACTGTGTAAGAGCTTTACAAAAATAGAGTGGTAGGCTTACTGGTTTAGTTTAGACGAAACTACTTTGTGGGTTATAAGTCTCCGTATTTAAGAAAAGCTTAAGTTTTGGCATCCACAATAAAGGTTTGACGATTGAGGAAGCAGAATGCGCGCACTGCTGATAGAAGACGATCCCCTGCTTGGGGATGGCATTAAGACAGCCCTGGAGCGAGAGGGGTATACAGTCGATTGGTTTATGCTTGGGCGTGAAGCAATCAATGCTGTCAATAGCGAGACCTTCAGTGTGATTATTTTGGATCTTGGGCTGCCCGATATGGACGGTATGCAGGTACTGCATTTACTCCGTCAGCAGTCAACTCTGCCTATTCTGATTTTGACGGCCCGTGATGCGATGGAAGACCGTATTGGCGGCTTAGATGCTGGGGCGGATGACTATGTACTCAAGCCATTTAATTTGCAGGAGTTACTTGCCCGTTTGCGTGTCGTAATGCGGCGCGCTGAGGGACGCGCCTCGCAGATGTTGACGCTGGGTGCACTGAGTATTGATGAGGCTCGTCATGCGGTGAGTTGGCGGGGCAAAGACGTAAAGTTGGGCCGACGGGAGTATGCCTTGTTGTTAGAGCTAGCTAGGCATCCCGACAGAGTGCTATCTCGTCCTCGTTTAGAAAGTTTGCTTTACGGTTGGGGCGATGAGATAGAGTCCAATGCGGTGGAAGTTCACATTCATCATCTGCGTAAAAAACTTGAAAAACATTTGATCATTAATGTGCGCGGAATTGGCTACCGGCTGGATAGCCAAGCACAATGATATCGATACGGCGTTATCTACTTCGTACCCTGGCCATTACCATGGTTGTCGCCGGGGGAGTCGCGGTTACCGCGGCCTACTTAATTACGGATCACGAGCTAGAAGAAATTCTCGATACACAGCTTAGTCTGCATAGCCGGATTGTGGCTGGCCAACTCGATCCCAACGCGACCATTGACGACTATGTTCGACTGGCTTCGCGCATGGGCCTTCCAGAACATCCGGCTCAGCTATATCGCGACGGTAACACAGTGCCCGACAGCAGCTTTGAATCAGGTATCAAGCTTTACCACGAGGAAGAGCTTAAATTAGTACTGGGTTTTTGGAATGCCGATGGCTCACCCAGGCTTCTAGGGGGCAAATGGAATGATGCCGGGCCTTTCCCCGCGCCTTTAGAGGAGGGTTTTCGCTGGGAAAGCTACGATGGTCATCGTTGGCGGGTTTTCAGCATGTTCGATGTTGCCAGCAATACCTGGATCAGCATGGGGCTGCGAGGTTCGTTTCATGATGAAGTGGTGGAGCGCATCACCTGGAACAATTTATTGCCGATGCTCTTTTTGCTCCCACTCCTCCTTTGGCTGATGAGTCGTATTATCCGGCGAGGTATTGCGCCCATTCAAGCGCTTTCCAACCAGGTACAAGGCCGCTCCGCCCACGACCTGCGTAAAATTGATGACCCGGTTCCTCAAGAGCTTAATGAATTACGCCAATCGCTAAACGACTTTATCGCCCGGTTGAAAGAAACGTTAGAGCGCGAGAGGCGCTTTACAGCAGATGCGGCCCATGAATTACGTACTCCCTTAGCAGCGCTGAGAATTCATCTGGATAACGCGCAGGAGGGGGGAGAGCAATCATTAAAAAAGGCTTATATCGGAGTAGAACGGCTGCAGCGGGTGGTAGAACAACTGCTTATTTTGGCTCGTTTGGATCAAGTAGCCACAACCTCACCGGCCACTATCGATCTCTATCCTATTGTTGCTGAATTGGTAGCAGAGCTATGGCCACTCGCTGAAGAGCGAGATCAGCATTTGAGGCTAACAGGATTAACCCGGCTGGAGGTGCGTGCCGACGAAGTCGAGGTGGGAATTCTCTTTCGTAACTTACTGGATAATGCCTTGCGCTATACGCCAGAAGGCGGCTGGGTGGAGGTAGAATTGGCGCTTGATGAGGGTTTTCCTCAACTTATTGTGAAAGATACTGGCCCCGGACTCCCCGAGGCACTATTGGATAAAGTCACTGAGCGCTTTAGGCGTGCATCTGGCCAGGGCACCACCGGTAGCGGATTAGGTTTATCGATTGTCTCGGAATTAGCCCAGCGACAAAGCGCACGTCTTACGCTTAGCAACCGCACGACCAGTGGGTTAGAGGTCAGTGTGACGTGGTGCCAAAGTCAGCGAGAAACGGAATAATGGGCATTATGCTTGCCCTTAGTTGCCCTGGTTACCAATGTTTTGTACCGAGCTAACCTGAAAAACGCCTGACATCAGTTCCCTAAATTGACCCGTGACAAAAAACAAGTTGAGGTAAATACTGGCTGTTAATGTCTTTTATGACTCTTGTCGTCCTGCTAGCCAGATAACTGTTTAGCCATACACCCCAAGGAAATCGCTCATGAAACGTTTTACCGCTACGGTTTTATCTAGTGCTTTGGTTCTGGGGGCCACCTCGGCCCAGGCGGCACTGCCTGACGAGGCCACGCTGTATAAAAATCCCCAGTGTGGCTGCTGTGATGCTTATGCGCGCCACCTCGAAGAGCTCGGCGTAGAAGTAACGATTATTGATGACGTAGAGCTAGGCGATATCAAGCAGCAGGCGGGTGTGCCCTATGGCCTGGGGTCGTGCCATACCATCAAGATGGGCGAGTATTGGATCGAAGGTCACGTACCGATGGAGGCCGTTCAGGCGTTGTTTGAGCAACAGCCTGATGTTGGCGGTATTGGTTTGGCGGGTATGCCCATTGGCACTCCGGGTATGCCGGGGCCTCAGGATGAACCCTATAACGTCTACGCGTTTAGCGATCAGCAAGATGAGCCGTTCATGACGTTGGCGCCGTAATTGACGGTCCCTTAAGGCTTTTCGGGCAGCGCATAGCTGGCGGTGACATGCACCACAGGGCGCGTTTCGTCGCTGACTGAGAAGAGTTGAACTTCGCCCACCGCTAAGCGGCGGCCGAGTTTGATCAGCTTGGCGTGGGCGATAATGTCATGATCACCTGACGCTGCGCGGAGGAAGTGGCAGTTTAAGTCGCTGGTCACCGCCATGGGTTCGGGGCCAATCTGCGCCAATATCGCCACATACATAGCTACATCCGCAAAGCCCATCATGGTGGGCCCGGAAACCCGTGGACCGGGTCGCAGATGCTCGTTGCCTATCTTCAAGCGCAGGGTGGCCGTCATTTCGCCCACGCTCTCTATCTTGCCCATCCGCTGGGGAAACACTTCGTCTAAAAAGTGTTCGATTTGCTCGGCAGTCATTACGGTCATTGTTGTTTTCCTTTATAAAAAAGCCCCGAGGGATGAACCTCGAGGCTGATTACACCATAAAACGAACTTACTATGCCTTATGCACCTATGCCTTATGCACCTGGGCCTTATGCACCTGACGCCACTCGTGGAGTAGCGGCTCGGTGTAGCCGGAAGGCTGTACGCGGCCTTTGAAGATCAGGTCGGAGGCGGCTTTGAAAGCCGTGGAGCCTTCAAAATTGGCGCTCATGGCGGTGTAGGTGGGGTCGCCAGCGTTCTGCTCGTCGACTACCTTGGCCATGCGCTTGAGGGTCTCTTCCACTCGCGGTGCATCGACAATGCCGTGGTGTAGCCAGTTGGCAATGTGCTGGCTGGAGATACGCAGCGTGGCGCGGTCTTCCATCAGGCCTACGTTGTGGATATCCGGCACTTTCGAGCAACCGACGCCGTGCTCTACCCAGCGAACTACGTAGCCGAGAATACCCTGGCAGTTGTTATCCAGCTCCTGCTGCTTCTCTTCATCTGACCAGTTGGCGTTTTCCGCTACTGGCACGGTGAGTAGGTCGTCCAGGTAGTCGGGCTCACCCAACGCTTCCAGCTCGCGCTGAACGTCGGTGACGTTGACCTGATGATAGTGCAGCGCGTGAAGCGCAGCGGCCGTAGGTGAAGGCACCCAAGCCGTGTTGGCACCCGCTTTCGGATGGCCGATTTTCTGCTCTAGCATGTTGTGCATCAGGTCAGGCATGGCCCACATGCCTTTACCAATCTGGGCACGACCGCGCAGACCGCAGGCAAGGCCCACTTGCACGTTGCTCTTCTCGTAGGCCTGAATCCAAGCGGCGCTTTTCATGTCGCCCTTGCGCACCATGGGACCCGCTTCCATGGCGGTATGCATTTCGTCGCCGGTACGGTCGAGGAAGCCGGTGTTGATAAATGCCACCCGTGAAGCCGCTTCAGCGATACACGCCTTGAGGTTAACGGTGGTGCGACGCTCTTCGTCCATGATACCCATTTTCAGGGTGTCGCGGTTCATGCCCAAAATGTCTTCAACGCGGCTAAACAGCTCGTTGGCGAAGGCAACTTCTTTAGGGCCGTGCATCTTCGGCTTGACGATATAAACAGAGCCAGTGCGCGAGTTGCGCGGCTGGTCAGCGTCTTTCTTCAGATCATGCAACGCGAGCAGCGAGGTAACCACGGCATCAAGGATACCTTCCGGCAGCTCGTTACCGTTCTCATCCAAAATCGCCGGTGTGGTCATTAAGTGACCCACATTGCGCACGAACATCAGCGAACGGCCGGGTAGCGTGACGCTGCTGCCATCGGTGGTTTGCCAGGTGCGGTCGGCGTTCAGCTTGCGGGTAAACGTCTTGCCGCCTTTTTCGATCTTCTCTTCCAGATCGCCCTTCATCAGGCCCAGCCAGTTGCTGTAAACACCCACTTTGTCTTCTGAATCCACTGCGGCAACGGAGTCTTCGCAATCCATGATGGCGGTCAGGGCGGCTTCTACCACGACATCTTTAACGCCTGCCGGGTCGGTTTTGCCGATGGCGTCGTTAGGGTCGATCTGGATTTCCAGATGCAGGCCGTTGTTACCTAACAGAATCGCGTCGGGCTTGGCCGCTTCGCCGGTAAAACCAATCAACTTGCCGGAATCCTTAAGGCCCGTCTCACGACCGCCTTCCAGCGACACCACCAAGTGCTCATCACGAATGGCGTAGTTCACCGCATCCCGGTGCGAGCCAGTCGCCAGCGGTGCCGCGCGGTCAAGCACGCCACGGGCGTAGGCAATCACTTTGGCGCCACGTTTGGGGTTAAAGCTGGTGCCTTTCTCCGCGCCATCCTCTTCGGAAATCGCATCGGTGCCGTACAGGGCGTCGTAAAGGCTGCCCCAGCGGGCGTTCGCCGCGTTCAGCGCATAGCGTGCGTTGCTCACCGGCACAACCAACTGCGGGCCTGCCTGAACGGCAACTTCACGGTCAACGTTGGCGGTGGTCGCTTTTACGTTAGCCGGCGCTTCTGCCAGGTAGCCAACCTCTTTCAGGAAGCGGCGGTATCCCGGCATATCGGTGACCGGGCCGGGGTTTTCCCGGTGCCATGCATCTAGCTTCTCTTGCAGCGTGTCGCGCTCTTCGAGCAATTGACGATTTTTAGGGGTCAAATCATGAAACAGGGCATCCACACCGGCCCAAAAGGCGTTTTCATCAACACCTGTTCCCGGTAGCGCCTGCTCATTTATAAAACGATCTAGATCGGCTGCCACCTGTAAACGGTGGCGCGTGATACGCTCGCTCATGGGGTTTCTCCTGTGAGGATGCCAGTGGGTGATGTGTTTGCTACGGTCAGCGTAAAATGTATTTATGGAAAATAATTCCACACCTGGCCGGGCATGTAAACAGCGTAGACCCTAATGCGCTAAAATGCTCGACCAAATGACTAGGCATTTGGTTCTGAAAGCGCGAAACATCAGCCGTGCCTAGGTCAAAGGACAATGGCGTTATGGAGAAACATCGATGAGTGATTTCCAACATCTGGAAGGCTTGTTTCGCCACGCCTCGGGCGATACCGCCCTTAGCCGCCTGTTGCCTGGGGAAGTATTGGCAAACGCCATGCAAGACTATTTCCACCACTATGGCTTGGAAGCACTGCTGTTAGATACCAGTGAAGTGCATGCAGGCTTTATCGATACGGGGCGCTTTGCGCTGTGGTGCCAAGTGTGGAGCCCCCCGCAGCCGGTGGGCACTGCCTTTGTGGTACATGGCTATTTCGATCATATGGGGTTATATCGCCATTTGCTTGAACGCCTGCTGGCTAAGGGCTGGCGAGTGGTGCTGTGGGATCTTCCCGGCCACGGCCTTTCCAGCGGTGCGCGGGCGGCAATAGAAGATTTCGATGATTATCAGCACTGCCTGGCTCACTTGCAGATGACTCTAAAGAGCCAAGGCATGGCGCCTGAGCCGTGGTTAGGCGTGGGCCAGAGTACCGGTGGGGCGATTCTGGCTACCGATGCACTCACCCGTCGTGGGGCTTCCGGCTGGTCGGGTTTGGTGCTGCTGGCGCCCCTGGTGCGGCCTTGGGGATGGAGCCAAACCAGCTGGCTGCACTTGATTGCCAGCCCTTTTGTAAAAGAGTTGCCGCGTAAATATCGCCCCAACTCTACCGACGAGCAGTTCACCGAGTTTCTACGCGAGGGTGACCCGCTGCAGCCCGAGCGTTTGAGCGTTGCCTGGGTGAGCGCCATGCGCCGCTGGATGCCTCGCCTACTGGCCCAGGAGCCCAACCCGCTGCCTACCCTGATACTCCAGGGCGAGCAGGATTTGACCGTTGATTGGGAGTGGAATTTAGCGATTTTGGCGAAGAAGTTTCCCAATGCCGAAATTCACCGCCACCCGGAAGCTCGCCACCACTTGGTAAATGAGGCAGATCCCATTCGTGAAGTGCTGTTTGAAGCGCTGGATAATTTTGTAGATGGGTTTGTCGATAGTGTTAGTAAATAACGTCGGCAATTCCAGACCCTAGAGGTATCCCTGGATCTAGGGCCCTGTTCTACCCTCTCAATGAGCCCTGCTTTACCCCCAGGGCGGTGTGCCGCCGAGCTGATTTACCATGAAGTCTACAAAGCAGCGTACCTTTGGCGAGAGGTAGCGGCTGGCTGGATAGAGAATATAGAGGCCTTGCTCAGGGGGGCGGTATGTCGGCATTATTTCAATCAAGCGCCCAGCCTTGAGATCCGCACTGACTACGAAGGTCGGGGTTAGAGAAATGCCCATGCCCGCAAGCAGCGCTTCTCGCAGGGCGATGCTGCTATTGGCGGTCAGGGTTGCTTTCACTCGCTGTTCGATAGTCTGCCCTGCATAGCCAAGGCGCCACACTTCCGGTGCGGCGCCCAGGCTGTAGAGCAGGCATTTATGCTCAGAAAGTGCTTGAGGTGTTGTCGGTTCGCCGAATCGCTCGAGATAGCCTGGCGAGGCGCACAATACGCGATGAATGCTTTGTAGTCGGCGTGCGATCAGTGATGAATCTTCCAGTGGGTCACCGGCACGTAAGGCGACGTCAAATCCTTCCTCCACCAACGCTACGCGGCGGTCATTCATAACCAGTTCGATGTTGATTTCCGGGTAGCGCTCGGCAAATACGGGGATCAAAGGCGCGATATGCAAAAGCCCCAGCGACATGGGGCAGTTGATCTTAAGAGATCCCCGCGGGATTGCTTGGTGAACTCCCAACGCTAGCTCGGTTTCTTCAATGTCGTCGAGGATGCAGGCGCAGCGTTCGTAGTACGCCCGCCCCGCATCGGTAAGGCTCAGCCGCCGGGTGGTACGCGTCAACAGCGTTACCCCAAGGCTGGCCTCCAGTTCCGCTACCTGTTTACTCACAGCGCCGTTGGAGAGCCGCTGGTCGTTCGCGGCCGCAGAAAAGCTCTGCAGCTCTACGACTCGCCGAAAGGTGCGCATTGCCGTCAGCTTATCCATGCATTGTTTCCAGTAAGGAAAATATCATTTTCGAATACTACTGATTATCTCTATTTAAACAAAGCTTATCCTGGGATTCATGGCGTCGACGAGATCGCCTACTCAGAACGTATTCGAATAGCAACGCATGGAGAATCACGATGACCCGGGTACTAGTCCTTTATTATTCAACCTATGGCCATATCGAGACGATGGCTGACGCTGTAGCGAAAGGCGCGGCCAGCATCCCTGGCACTGAAGTGACCATCAAGCGCGTGCCAGAACTGATGCCAGAAGAGGTCGCCCTCAAGGCGGGGGCTAAATTGGATCAGTCTGCGCCTATCGCCGAGCCGAGTGAACTGGCTGATTACGATGCCATTATTTTCGGCACGCCCACTCGCTTTGGCAATATGGCCTCCCAGATGCGCAATTTCTTAGATCAAACCGGTGGACTCTGGGCTAAGGGGGCGCTTATCGGCAAAGTTGGTGCAGCATTCACTTCCACCGCGAGTCAGCATGGAGGTCAAGAGAGCACCCTATTGTCCTTCCATACCACCTTGTTACACCACGGCATGGTCATCGTGGGTGTACCTTATTCTTGCCCCGACCTTACGACGATGGACGAAATCAGCGGAGGCACACCCTATGGCGCATCAACCTTGGCGGCGACAGATGGCTCGCGGCAGCCGTCGGTGGTAGAGCTGCGCATTGCTGAATTTCAGGGTCAGCACGTGGCATCCATTGCGCGTTCGCTCAGTTCACACAACGATTAGAGGGGGAGGTGAGACATGCATCCATTAAAGGTGGTGTTTGTGCACGATGTTGTTTGCGGTTGGTGTTACCTTCTCTCTCCCCGGCTGCACTCGCTTGCCAAGCAGTTGAACCTGGATGTGCATCACCAGTGCTTTACGCTTCAAGCAAGTAGAGAAGCCATGCTTGAAGCCTTCGGCTCTATGGGTGATGCCAAAGAAACAATTCTCGGTCATTGGGAAAAATGCGTTGCCGCAGAGGATACCCCGCGTATCAACATTGATGGTATGCGTGCTCAAACCTTCGAGTATCCTCACGGGATGCCTGGCGCGCTGGCGTGTAAGGCGGCTGAAATGCAGGCAGGTCAACAAGGGCACTGGCGTATGTTTGATCGTGTTCAGTACGCGCACCTGACGGAGAGCCGCAATATCGGTGATAGCCAGGTGCTGCGATCACTGGCTGAAGAAATCGGGCTCGACATGGTTCGTTATGATCTAGACGTGCTCTCGGAAACAACTCAGCAGGCGGTGGAAAAGGATCACCACCTCGCGTCCAAGTTGGGAGTTCAGTCGGTGCCGACATTGATTGTTGAAGACAGATGGCTGATTAATGGTGCGCAACCGATAGAAAGCCTGCGTCTCCAGTTACAGGAAGTCCGCCAGCATATTGGCTGAATTTGTCGAGAGATTGCTGACGTTTTAACGTGAGGCTAGGGTCATAATTGAGCGCCCCGGCCCCACGCTTGCTCACATTACTGGGCGTTCAGGAAGTCCTCTACATCGAGCAGTATTAGCTCATTATCATCGGCGCGGCCTTGCTGGCGGCCAATCGAGAAAGGGTAGTTGTTGTCATTGGCGACCACGATAGTGCTCTCATCGACACGATCCACGTTCTCAATGGTCACAAAGGGAAAGTTAAAGGTGCCGTTGATCGTGCCACGGGGGGCGATGCCGTCTGGATCCTGGATGTTCATCAGGTCGATATAGGCGATTTTTTCAAGCACACCCTGCTCATTTGTGCGGTTGAGATCGACGAGATAGATGCGTTTGAACTCGGCAGGGTTGTCTGCCCACTCTTCTCGCGGGTCGCCCTGGCGGCTATCACGCTCGATGATCAAGCCGCGAGTTCCGCCAATGAGGTTGAAATCGCCGATGGCGTGATCCGCTGATTCCAAGGGGTAGTAGCGGGTTGTGTCGCCCCATTCGCCGGTTTTAGTGTTGAGCTCGAACATTCTTAATACGGGGGTGCCATCAATCGTTTCCGGGGCGTTGGCGTTGCTATCCCAGATGGGCTTTTCCAGTAAGGGGTAGAGGGTTGTTTGGTCTTCGGAGAGCGCCATGCCCTCATAACCACCGGAGCGAAACACTCTCACATCATCAGCGAGAGGCGCGCCAGGGTTCGGGGTGAGGGCAAAGGCATTGTCGGGGGAGCGCATCAGCGTCCCACCAGGATTGGTGGCCAGCACTTGCAGAACTTCGCCCTGATTATCCACCTGGATAATCCACGGGCCAAACTCATCGCCAATCCAGTAGCTATCGCCCACCGGCTGTATCGATTCAATATCGAAATCAGCCCCGGTTAAAAAACGACCAGGAGTGGCTTCATTCATAATCGGGAAGGGCACTTTGCGGTTTGGATCCGAGAGTTGAACGGTTTCCTCGATGATGACACGCCCAGTGTCCCAGTCGGTCTTTATGATGTTAAACATCAGAATGACGTCGGAGGAGTTCGCCTTGGAGCCAAAGCCGTTATCGGTCAACACCAGGAAACGGTCATTGCCAAGTGAGCGAATACCTGAAAAACCCTGCAGGGGCTGGCTGGGGAAGGGTAGCGCTAAGCCGGTGGCTTGCATGTTCGTATACAACTGCTCAACGCGGCCCTCTTGGCCAGTAAAACGGCCTGAGACGTTATAGTGCTCAGCGGCACCGGAAGGAGCTGCCACAAAGGTGCTGCCGGGTAGCTGGGCATGGCCGGACAATGTGGCGGGAAAACTCTGCTGGGCGTGTGCCGCACTGGTAAACGCAAAGGCGAGTAGAGCAGTCGCTAGTAACGGCTTTGTCATCACTATTTCACCATTTCGGAGGAAAAATTAGGGCAGGTGCAGCTTTTGCTAATTTTCATCCGTAATAGTGATAGTTGAATGACAAAGTGCAGACGTTTTAATGGCAGCAGGGTTTCACGTCGAGTCTGGCCCTGAGTCGTAAAATACGTCTTGCTCAACAGGCGTAAATATTAATAAATGGTGTGGCTTTCAAATACATTATTCAAAGAGGAAATGGCAATGGGATCATCGGTCAAAAAGGTACTGGTCTTTGCAGGCAGTGCCCGAGAAGCGTCACTGAACAAGCAGCTAGCCAAGCTGGCCGCCAAGCGTATTGAGGCGCTTGGCGGGGAAGCAACCTTTATCGATTTAAAAGATTATCCCTGCCCACTGTTTGATGAAGATATTGAAGCCCGGGGCGTGCCGGAGAATGTGCTCAAGCTGCGTGAGATTCTGGCGGATCACCAAGCAGTGATGATCGCTTCGCCAGAGTACAACGGCTTTATCACGCCGCTGCTGAAAAACACACTGGACTGGCTGTCACGACCTTATCAGGATACGCCGGGGCTCAAGTTATTTGCCGGTAAGTGGGCAGCGCTGGTGGCGGCTTCCCCTGGTGGGCTAGGTGGCATCCGTGCGCTACCGCTTGGTCAGCAACTGTTAGCCAATCTGGGGTTGGTCGTGCTGCCACAGCCATTGTCGCTGGCGAAAGCGGGCAGCGCTTTCAATGATAGTGGCGCGTTACACGATGAAACCACGGGGCAGAAGCTGGATGCGCTGTGTCAGCGCCTAGTGGACTCACTGGCCGCCACGCACTAACCGCCCAGTGGCTTTCGGGGGCTTACGCCCCCTTTAGCATCCGATCCAGCTGGCGGTAGCCAATGGCCTCAATTAGATGTGGCTGGGTGGGCTTGGGTTCGCCCTGAAGGTCGGCAAGGGTCAGGGCTACGCGCAGTACGCGGTGATAGGCGCGGGCGGAGAGCTTGAGCTTTTCCAGCACGCCCGCGAGCCAGGCGCGCTCTTCATCGTTAAGCGCGCAGGCGGCTTCCAGGGCTTTGCCGCTTAGCTGGCTATTCAGCGCGCCACGGGCCATTTGGCGTTCTCGGGCGGCCATCACCCGCTCGCGCACGGCTTCTGACGACTCGCCTTGGGTTTGTGCGGTGAGCTGCTCTGGCGGCAGCGCGGGCACTTCCACTTGCAGATCGATACGGTCTAGCAATGGCCCGGAAAGCCGTGCTTGATAACGCTGGATTTGGCTGGCGGTACACTGACAGCGCTGGCGTGGGTCACCCAAGTGGCCGCAGGGGCAGGGATTCATTGCGGCTACTAACTGAAATTGAGCAGGGTAGCGACGTTCATGACTGGCGCGGGCGAGATGAATCTCGCCGGTTTCCAGCGGTTGCCGAAGTACCTCTAGCACATGGCGGGAAAACTCCGGCAGCTCATCCAAGAACAGCACGCCGTGGTGGGCCAGCGAAATCTCACCGGGTTTGGGTTTTGAGCCGCTGTCATTTTCAGCAATTGATGCGACCCTCAGGGCGTAATATCGGGCTATTATGGTAGTCTGTACAGGATTGAGTGCGACAGAATTAATAGCAATTGATGCGACAGGCCTTGTTTTATTCAACATTTGGTGCGACTACCCATGCCACTGCCTACATCCGTTCGTAAAATCGGCCCTACCCGACGAAGTGTGTCTGGCTACTATGCCTTTCGCGGGGAGGAGTCTATTGCGTTCGAGTCGACGCTCGAACGTGATTTCCTCATCAAGGCTGACTTTGATGTGAGCGTCCTTGGTGTGATTTCCCAGCCGTGCGAGATCCCGTTTCATCATCCCGTGACCGGTAGGCGCTACACCTACACACCTGACTATTTGGTTTATTACCGTCTCGGTAACCGTCATTACAGGGATTACCCAAAACCTCTCCTGGTGGAGGTCAAACCACGGGAAAAGTGGCAAGCACATTGGCGTGAATGGTCGCCTAAATGGAAGGCGGCGATGCGGCATGCCAACAACGAGGGCTGGGCGTTTCGCATTCATGATGAAAGCCGCATTCGTGATAAGACCTTGGACAACATTACCTTCCTAGCGCGCTATAAGCGGATGGTGTTTCCCTCTGTCGAAAGCCAGGCAGTCCTCAACACGGTGAGGGAAATGGGGGTGGCGACCTTGGATTACCTGCTTTCTCGGTACTTTATGGGCGATATTTACCGGGCAGAGGGGATTGCGCATTTATGGCATCTACTGGCGACTCGGCAGTTAGATTGCGATATGGCCCAATCCTTCAGTCCTCTATCAGAGGTATGGGTACCCGATTATGAATAACCATCGTGGCAGCGCAACTGAACCCAATAACGGCGTCGCCCAAACACGCCAACACTTGCAGATTATGGTGGGTGAGCAGGTTCAGAAAGATGGCACCGTTTACCGAATTTCCCAGGTGCTCGATTTTGAGACAGTCATTGGCATTGCCGTTGAGTCCGGGCGTAGTTGCCCGCTTCGCATCAAAGAACTAGCGCCTCTCAATAGCGGGTCCGTATCCCCTGAGCAGGATATGTCCGAGATTGGGGATGCCGATTGGCGGGAGGCCGAGCATCGCTTTTCCATCATTAAGCCCTTGGTGGATCGCCATACGGTGGGGCGGGATGCAGCGGAGGAGCGTGCGAAACAAACGGGGGTTGATACGGCTACGATCTACCGTTGGTTGAAGCGGTATAAAGCGACGGGCTCGGTGCTTGCATTGATTCCTCAAAAGCCAGGGTGGAAGAAAGGAAAGTTGCGTATCCCCGCGCATGCCGAGGCGGTGATTCAGGAAGTCATCAAAGAGGTGTATTTGACGCTGCAGCGTCCGTCCGCACAAAAAGCGGTACAGGAAGTCATGCGGCGCTGCCATGAACGGCGCATCGACCCGCCGAGCCCTGGTACCGTTCGTGCTCGTCTGCGTGATATCCCAGAGCGTGACCGGTTGCGTGGCCATGGTTTTAGAGACAAAGCCATTAACAAGTTCCAGCCGGCTGCCGGAAAATTTCCCAATGCGGACTATCCGTTAGCCGTTATGCAGATTGACCACACACCTGCCGATATTATTTTGGTCGATGACGTGTATCGCAAGCCGATTGGTCGCCCATGGATTACGTTGGCCATGGACGTGTTTACTCGCATGGTCACGGGGTATTACTTGTCGTTTGACCCGCCCTCTGAAACATCTGTCGGCATGTGTGTGGCGCACTCCATGCTTCCTAAAGATGAGTGGTTGCTACTGCATAATGTGGAGGCTGAGTGGCCGGTATGGGGCACACCCGCCACGATTCATGTCGATAACGGCCCAGATTTTCGCTCTGAGACGTTTCGGCGCTCATGCCTAGCCTATGGGATCAACCTTGAGTTTCGGCCTGTTAAGCAGCCTCGTTATGGTGGCCACATTGAGCGGGTACTGGGCTCTCTTCTAAAGGAAATCCATAACCTGCCTGGGACGACCTTCTCCTCCATTAAAGAGAAAGAGGGATACGATCCAGAGAAGCACGCGGCCATGACGAAAAGCGAGTTTGAAGAGTGGCTGGTGACGTTGATTTGCAAGGTTTACCACCAGCGCCTTCATTCTGGGATTGGTATGTCGCCGATGAAGAAGTGGGAAATTGGTGTGTTTGGCAATGCGGATGTGCAGGGAGTGGGATTAGCGCCGAGGCCTGCTGACAGGCTCTCTGTATTGCTCGATTTTTTGCCCAGCTTTCAGCGTACGATCCAGACCTTTGGTGTGACCATCGATGGCATAAACTATTACGATGAAGCGCTAAGACCTTGGATCAATGCCAAAGATCCAGACATGCCAGACAAGAAACGCACCTTTGTTTTCCGGCGCGACCCTCGCGACATTAGTGTCATTTGGTTCAAAGACCCGGAGCTCGGGCACTATTTTCGCGTGCCCTTTGCCAATCTTGCCCTCCCCTCGATGAGTGTTTGGGAGTATGCCCAAGCTAAAGCGCGCCTTCGGCAGGAAGGAAGAAACTCGGTCAATGAGACTGAAATTCTACGCGCTATTAGTGAGCTGCGAACCCATGTGGAGGAGTCGCAAGCACGTACTAAGCGAAGTCGCCGTCAGGCACAACGACGTAAAGAGCATGAGAAGAAGGTGACGCCTGCAGATCCCCTTTTACATGCGCCCTCAACTGCTGCCCCTAAAGAGACACCCGCTCAAGGGGACGGTCTTTTAACGGGTGATATCGATGTGAACTGGGACATAGCATGAGCACACACCTTCATCCTGATCTTCGTCACGTCTTGGGGCTGTCCGCTAAAGAGCGAATGGAGTTTATGGATCAACCGCGCTGGTTGGGCTATCCATTGGCCAATCGTGTCATTGAGGTCATGCGTGGGTTGATGGAGAAGCCCAGTCGTCCTCGTATGCCTAACCTCTTGCTCGTGGGTGACTCCAACAACGGAAAGACAACCATCGTTCAACGGTTTCGTAAGCAGTACGGTGAAGGCTACGTGAATGAAGACGTAGAGCCCGTGAAGCCTGTTGTTGTCACTCAGGCTCCCCCGAGTGCCGATGAGAAAAGTCTGTATATCGCAGTGCTAGAGAGTTTCTGGGCTCCCTACCGGCCTACAGATCCTGTTCCCAAGCTGCGCTACCAGGTGATTCATCAACTGCGTGCTTGCCATACCCGCTTGTTGATCATCGATGAGTTTCACTCTCTGTTAACCGGTGGTGCTGTTAAGCAGCGCGAAACGATGAATGCCATTAAGCTTTTATGCAATGAGCTAATGATTCCCATCGTTGGTGTGGGGACGCAAGACGCTGTGCGTGTGCTGCATTCAGACCCACAGCATGCGAGTCGCTTTGATGTGGTCGCGTTACCAAAGTGGGAGCTCAATCAGGAGTTTCAGAAGCTGCTCGCTGGCTTTGAGAAGATATTACCGCTCAAACATCCTTCCCAACTGCATGAGCCCCAATTGGCGACCCAGCTCCACGCGATCTCTGGCGGCAATTTTGGCGACCTGCACCGGCTGCTGATTGAGTGTGCCAATGCCGCTATTTTGTCCGGGGCTGAGCGCATCGATGAGAAAATTATTCAGAGTAAATCATGGGTGCGACCTACCCGTGGCATTAGGGAAGTGATGCTGTAATGCCCTGGGCGCTGAGTGTGCCTCTGTTGCCTGAAGAGTCGCTTTCTTCATGGCTGGTACGGGCGGCGTTGAGACAGGGGTGTGATCCCTTGTCGCTCACTGGGGCTATCTGGCCAACATGGCGTATATGGACAAGGGATATTGATAGGGAAATTCCCCTCGTAAGAATGCGCCCATTAGTCAATGCATCGGGGATATCGTCCGCTGAGTTTCAGAAAGCTGGGATGCGGGACGATTGTGAGAAAGTGGCCGGTTACTCATTACTGGAAACGCGGACTTGGCCCTGGTTGTTGGCACTCGGCAGCCGAAATCGAACTCGCCATGGAGGACAACAGATTTGTGCATTGTGTTTGGCAGAGGACTCAGCCCCCTACTTGCGCCGACACTGGCGATTCGCTTGGCACACTGGGTGCCGCTTTCATGGGGTGCAACTGATAGATGAGTGCCCGGTATGCAAGGCCCCTATAGAGCCTCATCGCCTGTCAGCAGAAGATCAACATTTAGCTCAGTGCAGCCGGTGTTATAACGATTTTAGAAAGGCGGTATGCACGTCGCCTTTACCAGAAGCGTTCAGTTTCCAAGTGATGGCTGATCGTGCTTTAACAAGAAGCAACGTGACGTTTAGGGAGGCCCCTATCGCACCCGCCGATTGGTTTTCTATGGTGACCTTCTTTGTTGGCGTTGTTCGGCGTGCAAGTCGGCGGCCTGCGTCACCCCTCGCAGATGCGCTTCTAACATTGGGCATTTCGATGACGGATAGCCAAATGCCTGTGTCTGGGTTGGCGTTTGAGCTGCTGCCTGTCAACGAGCGTTGTGCTTTATTAGCGGCGGTGGAGCGTTTGCTCAGTATAGGCGTTGAAGAAACGTTTAGCGCTCTGGTCGCTTGTAATGTCAAAACGAGCGCGCTTCATGATCCCCGAAAGTCACCCCCCGTTATGTTGTTGCCGTTGTTATCGCGGTTATCTCATCACCCCCATGGGCCGCATCGCCGCCGTGCTCTACCGGCTCATCGCCCCATGTCGGAACGCGCAGTGAGAGCCTCATGGGCGCGCTTAAAACGGAGAATGAAAGCGGAGCCAACCTCTTGAAGCAACACAAAACGGTCGACTGCGATGAGTGTGGTCGAGAAGTCTCCAAATTGTGGCGACGCCATAAAGGGCATGGTTACTGTTCAACTTGCTATGCTCGTGTGTTTAAGCGGCGAATGTGCCCACGATGTGGTGAGTTAGCCCGTCTGCCTAAGAATGACCCAGACGCCGTCTGTCGTCAGTGCAACGTCGACAAACCGTGTGCACGATGTGGAAAAGCCCGTTCAGACTACAACATCGGCAAGGTCACTCCCTACGGCCCTGTCTGTATCGCCTGCGCTCCCTATTTCAAAGAACCAGAGCCCTGCGAGGCGTGTGGGAAAGCATCTCAACGTCTTACCCGAGTGGCGCGTATGGGGCATGATCATCGCTTATGTCCACGCTGTTCGACAGCAGACCACGGTACCTGTTCTGCATGTCGTCGACATCGCTTATTGGTCATGACATCCAGCGGTGACGCATTGTGCAAAGCCTGTAATGAGCAAGGGGAAATTGCCTGTCCATTGTGTGGTAATCCCATGCCAGCGGGTCGAGGCGATGCCTGTGAGCCCTGCTATTGGACGCGCACATGTCGTAAGCGGATCATCATTGGCCAAGCCGGTATCACCACCAAAGCGTTACGTGAGGCCTTTGGGGAATTTGGTGAATGGCTGATTCGTACCACAGGGCCGCATAAGGCTGCCCTCAAGATCAATCATTTCTTCTCGTTCTTCCTTGAGATCGACCAGGCATGGTCACGGATACCGAGCTATTCGGAGCTGCTTCATCACTTCGGTGCGGAGGGGTTGCGGCGTGTAAGACTTCCTATGCGATGGCTGCATGAAGAGCAAGGGGTAGAGCCGGATCACCAAGCAAAGAAGATCGACTCAGAGAAACGACGTATCAAAGCGTGTCTCAGGTCTATGCCGTCCGCTTCTTTATCAGAAAAAGCGCTGCATGCTTATTGGCAGCAATTGGAAACCCGTATAGAGGCGGGCAAAACGTCCCACACCTCCGCACGACTTGCACTAAGAGCGGCAGCCGCATTGCTACTCGCTACTGACCGGGAGGGGCAGCGACTGCCTCAACAGGGCGATGTGGACAACTATTTGCAGGCGGTGCCCGGACAAGCAGCCTCGGTCACGGGGTTTACTAATTTCTTAAATCGCCAACATGCCACCACGTTGGCTCCTCGGGTGGATGTAAAACGGGCAAGAAAGCGGCGAAAAGAAACACTAGCCCGCACCCTGATGACGATGGCCCGGTGTGCTGATCAAGGAGAGGCCTGGAGGGAGGCATGGATCGTTGCTGCCATGGAGTATTTCCATGACACAAAATTAACGCAGAAAATGCTTCGACAACAGACCGTAGAGCGGACGACAGACGGGATACAGGTGGTAGTGGGTGGCGTTACCTACTGGCTGCCTCTGGATATTGAGTGCTAAGACACTGATAGCGCGCAGTCACTTGGAGGGCCCCGCGACTCTGTAGGCGAATGTCGCCCCGCCGTTTGGACGGGGCTATGGCTCTCTACCTATATGCCAGGGCTCAACGGGGTGCCAAAAGGCGTGTCATGACCGTTGAGATGACGTCAAAACCAGGTCTTCATAAATGCCCTTGATAGCCTTCTCTTCTGGGCTGTGGCGCTGTGGCTCCTGTTCCTGCTTTGGATGTAGTGGGGTTATAAGCCCGTTAGAGAGTGACAGGACATCGCTGAGCTGCTCGTAATCGAGGTTTACGTTATCGACATTGTATTGGTTAAGGCGTGTCATGGTCTCTGTGAGTGCGGTCATACTGTGCTCTTCTTCTCCAAGCGGCGGAAAGGCTTGAATCAGCGGCTGACCGCCTTCCCAACCTATCTTGATCGGCTGATTGATGATGTTGACTTGGGTGCCGGGTGGAATGCGGTCAAATATAGATTCGATGTCTTTGGGTAACATGCGGATACAACCTCGGCTTGCGCGCATGCCAATGCCATCGGGCTGGTTGGTGCCGTGAATCAAATAGCCATCGAAGCCTAGGATGATGGCATGGTCTCCTAGCGGGTTATCGGGGCCGGGTGGCACAACGCTGGGCGCGGTTTCACCGCGTGCTTCCGCTTCGCGTTTTACCGACTCAGGCGGGTACCACGCGGGGTTTTTAATGTTCATGGTGGTCTCGGTCACGCCTAGAGGAGTATCAAACCCTTCGCGACCAATGCCAATAGGATAGGTCTCAACACGCGGTGTCTCACCGTTTTTGACATCTGGGTAGTAGTAAAGCCGCAGCTCGGCGATATTGATGACGATCCCAGTACGCTCCACATTCGGCAGAATAAAACGTCCCGGAATAGTCACTTCCGTGCCCACCCCTGGAACCCAGATGCTAACCTCTGGGTTTGCACGGATCATCTCCAAATAGCCAAGGTTGTGACGCCTGGCAATATCTATCAAGGTATCGTCGTAATCCTTTACGATAAAGGTGTCAGCCTCTCCGATAATATTACCTTCCTCTGGTAGCGGGTAATGCCCTTTGGGCCATTCCGTCTCCTGGGCAGTGGAAGGTTGTGCCGCCATGGCGACAGGGAGCCATGCCAGAAACGAAACCATCACACTCACGATGAAGCCGATCTGCATTGGCCATGGGAGGAATCTCTTAAGTATTGCTGCGTTCTTTGCCAAGAGCATCGCTAGGTTCCTTTTTCATCTAATGCGTCGTTTTTTGATCGAGATAAGTTCAGTTGTAACCCGAGCAGTGTCAGCACCGCAGCGAGTATCCAAGCGGGGCCACTACCGGTGCGTGTGAAAGGAGTTAGGCCCTGCATCGGGGTCACCTCGCCAGTTAAACTGGCCGGTTCAAACTGTGGGGCACGGGCTGTGACGTGGCCTTGTGAATCGATGATGGCCGTCACGCCATTACTGGTAGCTCGAAGTAGGTGACGACCATTTTCTAAGGCACGTAGACGCGCCATTTGAAGATGTTGGTGTGGGCCAATGGAGCGCCCAAACCACGTATCGTTGGAAACCGTTAATAGCAGCTCGGCATTACGCGCCTGTTGGGCGACATGGTCGGCAAAAATGATTTCGTAACAAATGGCATTGCCAATGGTGGCTCCAGCCACGTGTAACGGAGCCTGTTCGCCTGTCCCTGGGGTCAGGCGAGGTACTGGCAAGTCGAAAAAAGCAAGGGTGCCAGCGAGGAGACTTTGGAATGGCAAATACTCGCCAAAGGGCACCAAGTGCGCCTTCTGGTATTCGCCCTGCACATCATTTAGCCCTATGACGCTGTTATAAGAGCGCCCTTCACTGTCGCGTTGCAAAATGCCGGTCAACAAGGCGGTGTCAGGCCCCAGGTCGGACGCTACTTGCTCAAGTATTTGCTGTGCTTCCTGCTCAAGCATGGGAAGGGCTGCCTCGGGCCAAACGATGAGATCGATATCCCTTGCTTGCTCCCGTGTCATCGCCGTGTAGATACTGATCGCCTCGCGCTGCCCTTGGGCAGTCCACTTAATGCGCTGGTCAAGATTCCCTTGCAGCAATGCCACCCGGATGGGCTTGCCAGCCGGGGTTGTCCATTGGGCGGGCAATAGGAATGGAACGATCCACAAGGCGGCCATTGGGACAAGGAAACCCCAGCGGCGACGCAGTACCTCTACCCCTAACGTACCTGTCAGCGCGGTCATGAGTGACAGCAAGTACACACCACCAACGGGCGCCCATGGGGCTAGTGGAGAATCTACCTGAGAGGTGCCCAGCAATAACCAGGGAAAGCCGGTGAGCAACCAGGTGCGTAGCCATTCGCTCACCACCCACATACCGGCAAAGCTAAGACAGGCTAACCGTGGCCCCGTGATGCGCCGATAGAGCCCAAAGGGGATTGCAAAGAAGAGCGCCAGGGCGCTGACAAAAAGAGTGGTGAGGAGCATCGCCACCAAGGCCCCGGTGCCACTGAAATCGTGAATAGCAACGAAGACCCATGATGTGCCAGAACCGAACAGGCCTACCCCATAGCACCACCCACGCAGGGTGGCCATGGCGGGCGTTAGCGACTGTATCTTCCAATAGACCAGTGCCACGGCCACTGGGCCAAGCCACCATAGGGAAAAGGGGGCGGCACTCAAGGTGGTCATTACCCCAGCGGCGAGCGCTACAACGCAATCGACTATTGGTGAGGAGCGCCCAGCAAAAAGCGTATATTCTTTATCTTTATCGACCACATCCATAGCGTTACTCAGAGCGCTTAAAAGCAGGACTTTCACGCCATAACGCCACTGCGAACATCAATACACCTGCAAACAGAGCGATATCGGCCATGTTAAAGGCGGGCCAATGCCATTCGCCCCAGTAAATGTCCAGATAGTCGACGACGTACCCTCGCGCTAAGCGATCAACAGTATTACCGAGCGCGCCGCCAAGAATCAGGCTGTACGCACAGGCCTCCAAGCGCGACAGGGGTTTGCATAGCTGCACAACCAATACGACGACCACCACCAACGCTAAACCAAGAAAGAGGTAGCGCTGCCAACCCCCTGCTTCTGCGAGAAAGCTGAAAGCGGCTCCTGTGTTCCCGGTATAAACCCAGTTAAAAAACGGCGTTAGCGGAATGACTTGGCCAAACGACATCTGGGCGTGCACGATTTCTTTGACCAGTTGATCGGCTAGAGCCAATACGCAAGCAAATGTGAACCATGGCCAACGTCGTGAAGGGCTATCGTTTGGCGCTGTTCTCATGACGTTGTTTTTCCTTGTGACAGGCCTGTCATTGCGGTACTGGGCGAAAAGCGGTAACCCAGCAGTCGCATGGCGTTCAACGTCACCAGGACGGTAGCACCGGTATCGGCCATCACCGCAATCCACATGCCGGTAATACCCAGCGCCGTTGTAACTAGGAAAATGGCTTTTAAGCCAAGGGCGAGAACAACGTTGGTTTTCACATTGCGCAGTGTGGCACGAGAGAGGTCTATCAGCTCAGCGATGCCGGTAACGCGGTTCTTGAGCAAGGCTGCATCGGCGGTTTCCAACGCCACATCCGTGCCGCCCCCCATCGCGATACCCACATCGGCTGCCGCGAGTGCCGGTGCATCGTTGATGCCATCGCCTACTTTACCGATGGGGCCACGGCCAGCCGCTTGCCAGTCTCGAACATACGCTGCCTTGTCTTCAGGCATTAGTTCGCCGTACGCTTCAATGCCTAAGCGACCCCCCGTGGCAGCGACGGTGCGGGCATTATCACCGCTGAGCATGACCGCCTGTACGCCCAAACGGGATAGCGCCGCTAGGCCTTCAATGGCATCTTCGCGTGGCTCATCGCGAACCGCGATCAAGCCCAGTAAACGCTCGCCTTCGACGAGGAGAGCGAGGCTCTTACCGGCTTCTTCTAACGCGACAATCCGAGCACTGAGACTTTCCTCAAGGATGACTTTCTCGTGAAGGTGACGAGGCGTCATTAAGCTCAGCTCGCGACCCTCCACCTGGCCGGAAACACCGCGCCCCGCCAGAGCGCGGCCGCCGGTGACGGTGGGGAGGTTGATGCCCGACTGTCGGGCATGCTCAACGATAGCCGTGGCGATAGGGTGACTGGAATCCCGCTCTATTGCGGCGGCGAGCCGCAATACGCTGTTATCGTCTTCCTCAGCAATCCAAGACTCCACATCTGTGACTCTTGGGGTACCCGCAGTGAGGGTGCCCGTTTTATCTAATGCCACCAAGCGAAGCTTACCTAACTGTTCAAGAACGGCTCCCCCTTTGATCAGTAGTCCGCGCCGAGCTCCCGCCGAGAGACCGGCGGCGATGGCGGCTGGGGTGGAAATGACTAACGCGCAGGGGCATGCGATTAACAGCAATGCTAACGCACGGTAAATCGACTCCGACCATGCCATGGTCGATACCAGCGGTGGCACTATCGCCATCAGTAGGGCGAGTAAGACGACGGCGGGCATATAGTAATACGCAAAACGATCAATAAAGCGTGCTATCGGTGCCTTGGCGGCCTGTGCTTCTTCAACCAGACGAATAACGCGTGCGATCGTATTGTCATCAGCGCCTCGTGTTACCTCCACCTCCAGGGCGGCATCAAGATTCACTGTGCCAGCAAAAATGTCATCACCAGGCGCTCGCGAACGGGGTATGGACTCGCCGTTTACCGGCGACTCGTCAATGTCGGAGGTGCCCACCAGGATGCGTCCATCGCAGGGTACGCGATCACCGGGCCGCACCAGCACACGCTGCCCGGGTTTAAGTGACTCCGCCGAGACGTCACGCAGATGGCCATTGTCCATCAGCCTCGCCGTTGAGGGTGTTAAATTTGCCAAGGCTGAGATACTGCGGCGCGCTCGTGAAGCAGCTACCCCTTCGAGTAGCTCACCTACGGCGAACAAGAACACGACCATCGCAGCTTCAGCGGCAGCATTGATGGCCAATGCGCCAAGCGCAGCGATGCACATCAGCATCTCTATGGTAAAGGGATTGCGCATTTTGAGGGCGCCCCAGGCACTCTGCGCAATGGGTATTAAGCCGACTAGCGTGGCCAAAATGAAAGGCATATTACCCAGCGCAGGCCATGCTAAACGAAGCGCGAAGGCTACGATCAGCAAATTGCCTGTGATAATGACCAAGCGCCCTTTAGCGGTTTGCCACCAAGAGGATGAAGCACCAGGTGCGCGTGTTTGGCCATCATGGGAAGCCACTTGATAGCCTAGTTCGTTCAGGATGCCCTCAATGGTCTTTCGCGAGGGGGCCCCGTGATCGTGGTGGTGAATCTTCACTGATCCCGTGACCGAGCTTGCCGTGACTTCCTCAATGCCTTCCAGTCGCTCTAGCGCCGATACAACCTTGCGCTCACAACCGCCGCAGTCCATGCCTTCAACACGCAGCGTCAAGGTGGTAGGCGCTGTTGTCGGCGTTGATGTTTTCATGGTGCCTCTCCTGCCAATGGGCTATGGTTTTTAAGTGTAAACCTTGTAGCAACTACAGCTTCAAGCCCTGCCTAAGGAGTTTTACCATGTCGATGATCGGCCAAAGTATCAGCATTGGTGAGTTAGCACGACGAGCCGATTGCAAACCTGAAACGGTTCGCTATTACGAGCGTATTGGGCTGTTGCGCGATGCGACACGAACCGGTGGGGGGCAGCGCCGCTATGGAGACGACGCTGTGCGGCGCTTGACCTTTATTCGTCATGCCCGTGACTTTGGCTTTTCGGTGGAGTCAGTGCGAGAGCTTTTGGCCATGTCAGATCAACCTGATATGCCTTGCCAAGAAGTCGATGCCATCGCCACGCATCACCTAAAGAAAGTGGAGTCCCGCCTTCAACGACTGTCCATACTGCGTGAGGAGCTTCAACGGATGGTCACGCAGTGTGCCGGTGGTAAAGTGGAAAGCTGCCGAATCATTGAGGTCATCAGTGATCATCAACTCTGTATCACTGAAAAATCGCACGGAGGGGCTCTCGACTTGGGTTAGCACTAACGCTACGCCCCACGCCCAATGGTCAGCCCAGCGAAACATCCAAAAACAGCATGAGTACCAATCCGATGGAGAGGCCCAGCGTGGCCTTTTTTTGGTGCCCGCTTCGATGAGTTTCGGGAATAATCTCATGACTGATCACATACAACATCGCCCCCGCTGCAAAGGCCAACCCCCAGGGCAGTAGCGCTTGTGACATGCTGATGACTCCAGCGCCTAATAAGCCACCCAACGGCTCAACAAGCCCCGTAAGGGCGGCAATCGTCCATGACCGCCAACGTGAATAGCCCACGCCTAGCAGTGATACTGCTACGGCCAGTCCTTCTGGGGCATTCTGAAGTCCAATGCCAATCGCTAGTGGAATGCCTCCTTCGCTTCCCCCTGCGCCGAAGGCCACGCCAACGGCTAGCCCTTCTGGCAGGTTGTGTATCGTAATGGCAATAATAAACAACCAGATACGACGTAGTGAGGCAGCCTCTGGCCCTTCTCGCCCCTGTTCGAAGTGCTCATGAGGTAAGAGTTCGTTCAGTAGTGCGACCATTCCAATCCCTAGCAAGATGGCCGCACAGGCAATGGCAGCAGGTACCACGCTACCTCCGTAACGCAGCTCCGAGGCTTCTAAGGAGGGTATGATCAGTGAGAAGAAAGAGGCCGCTAGCATGACGCCAGCGGCGAACCCCAACGCTAAATCGCGAACACCACGATTCGGTCTTTTGGTAAACAAGATAGGAAGCGCCCCGACAGCCGTCATCAAGCCCGCGGCAAGGCTTCCCAATACCCCCATTGTGACGAGAGAAACCTCTTCCATACCGATTACCTGTCTTGTGGTAGATGAGTGATCACAGCGCTAGGGTTCCATAACGAGGCAAGCACACGTTCACGTTACTAACAATCCATGCAACGTTGCTAAGCACGGGTGGTTACGGCTCGTTAAACGAGATCAAGTCATAAATGGACGCCGTGCCGATAGCTTGTTCCAAGCGATCTCTTGCCTCGTAAAGTGACGCTTGATATTCACCTTGAGTCGGCTGCTCACCCAACATGATGCGTTGACCTTGACCAAGGGGATCAACAGGCTGGTTATTGACTCTCACTTCGTAATGCAGGTTGGGGCCCGTGGCGACCCCGGAGGAACCTACCTCTCCGAGCGACTCTCCCGCATTGACTAAATCCCCAACCACTAGCTGTGGGGAGAATCGGCTAAGGTGTGTGTAGCGACTAATGGCCCCTGTGTCGTGCTCCACCTCGATCACCTGCCCATATCCCCCTTGGCGACCCATAAAGAATACGCGCCCAGGTGCGGTGGCAATGACCGGCGTTCCTGTCGGCGCAGCCAAGTCAATTCCATTATGAGGACGCATCCCTCCATACACAGGATGTCGCCGATTCCCAAAGCGAGACGTTAAGCGGGCACTAAGCACGGGCAACCGCAACGTGCCTAGCAGGGTGTCGCTTTTGAAAAGAGCTACGTCCCCCTTTTGGGTGACCGGCCATATGACCTCCAAGGGCTCTGCCTGATCAGGCAGAGCGGCATAACTGAGGCGTGGTGGCCCAACACGGGCGCCGTCCTGGCGTCGATCTTCCTCCCACACTAATTGAATACGTTCACTGCCAGAAAACTCCAGCGGCGCTGCGATAAACTCGCTGAGCAGTGTTTCCAGTTTAGTGGCGAAACGCGTTGGGACACCTTCTGCTGCCAAGGCCTCGTAGAGGGTGGTATCAATGACGACATCACGCCCAAAGGTTAGGGTATCAACGCTATCGAGCGGTAATGTGCCTTCTTGCTCGCTAGCCGCCTGTAACTTGACAGGGCTAAGTTCAGACGGAGGCAATGACAGATGCGTTTGCCAATTGGCTTCGGCTAGCAAGGGGTAAAAGCCCACAAAGCCTAGTAACCACCAGCGCTGCATCACTGGCCATCCTCTTCCCCAGAGATCTCCGCTACTTCACTCTCAACGGCATCAATCAGCTCTTGCATACCAAAGGGGTCTAAAGGCTCGCCATTGACAAAAAAGGTAGGTGTTTGGCGAATCTGATTGGCTCTGACATCCGCCATGTCTTGGTCAATCACCGCCTGCACCTCAGCAGAAGTCAGTTGCTCTTCGGCAGCCGCTAAATCAAGGCCTCCTTGGCTCGCGATATCGAGGATAGCGGATTCATCAAAACTGCCATGTGAAGCCCATTGATCCTGGCGAGCCAGCAGCCTCTCCAGTACCGGTTCAAAGACGCCCTGACGACGAGCAACTTCTAATACCCGAATGGCCTTATCAGATACGTCGCCGTGGAAAGGAGTGTAGCGCACGATGAGCCGCACTTTTTCTGGGTAGGTTTCCAGAATACTTTTTGTCAGGGGATAGAAAGCACGGCAGGCTTCGCAAGCCGGATCGAAGAATTCCACAATCGTCACCGGCGCGTCTTCTCGTCCCAAGATGGGGGAGTGTGAGCGCACCAAGGAGTCCTCTGCCTGGACACTGCTCTCCTTTGCTGCCTGAGCTTGCATATCTAAGAGGGCAGGTTTCGATACGGCGACGATCGCAGCGGTCAGCATTAACGTACCGGCCAATATAAAAGACGCTTTTTTGAACATGTTTCTCTCTCTTTCTCAACGATGGGGTGGAAAAGTAGGGTTGAAAAATAAGCCAATCGCTATGGGAGTAAGCCGCTCGCTACCTACCTGAGCCGGGAGTCGGCCTCGGTCTATCACTCGTGCCCATATAGATTGGCATTTTGATGCGCGTGGTCACTATGCTCAAACTCTAGGCTGGAATGAGCAATACTGAAGCGCATTTTAAGCTGCTCCTTGATCTCTGCTTTGACGGATTCAAGCTGCTGCCAGCCGGTTTCTGTCAGAACCACGTGGCAGTCAAGGGCTGCCATGTTTTCCTGCATCTGCCATAGATGCACATGGTGAATATCCTGGACTCCCTCGATATCTCGTACGGTCTCAACGACTGCCTGCCCGTCAATGTCCGGGGGAGATCCCAGCATTAGCGTACGGATAGGGCCGCCAATTTCAGAGAAGGCTAGGTAAAGAATATATAGCGCAATCCCTATCGTGATCGCGGGGTCCACCCAGCGCATGTCGTACAGTAAAATAAGCGAACCACCGATAATCACGGCGATGGAGGCAAACGCATCCGATAAGTTATGCAGAAAAAGGGCGCGGATATTGACACTCTCTTTTTGCATTGACCACGTGAGCATGGCGGTAAGGGCATCGACGACGAGCGCGACGCCACCAATAATCACGATCGTCCATCCCTCTATCTCAGGGGGATCGACCATCCGCATAGCGCCTTCGTAAATCAGGTAGACACCGACAATAATGAGGGTGGTGTAATTGATGAGTGCTGCCACTATCTCGATGCGGCCATAGCCAAAGGTCATATGCGCATCGGCAGGCCGTCTGGCGATTTTACGAGCAGCAAAGGCAATGACTAATGCTGCCATGTCAGAAAAGTTATGTAACGCATCAGCGATCAGCGATAGGCTCCCCGCCATAATGCCACCGACGATTTGAGCGATGGTTAAGAGCCCATTGGCCCAAATGGAGATGCTGACGCGCCGGTCGCCAGAGGCAGGATCAATGTGGGGATGATCATGATGATGTCCCATCTGTTACCTTCTCTCGAATTATCTGTTCTTGGTACTATAAAACCTCTAGCAACTAAAGCTTCAACCCTTGAGCATTATCTATTTGCATCGCTGGATTGGGAAGCACGTCCCTAGCTACCAAGGAGCCTTTGTGTGCTGGGCCGAAGGTGATCATGTTTTAGGTGCGGGGCTCAATCCACTTCAACCGGTAACGTCCAATCCACCATGGGTAGATTCATTTATTTTGTCGAGGCGCACCTTGTCTGGTTTGTAATCGTCGTCGCGGGGGGAGGCTTACTCTTTCCGGCCACCGGAATAATGCTTAAGTTCGCGATTGGGCCATTACTGGCATTACTGATGTTGATTATCAGCCTCACATTCGATGCGCATGCAGTGCGCATCGTGTTCCGAAAGCCGTCACGGCAGTTGTTGGCATTGGGGCTGGTCTATGGGCCTATGTCGATTGCCGGGTGGCTAACGGGCCGTCTATTTTTTGGAAGCGGCCCGCTGGCTGCTGGCCAAACCTTGCTCGGCACGCTGCCGACAGATGTGTCTTCTCCTCTTTTGGTACTGATGGCGAAAGGCAATGTGGCGCTTGCCGCTGTTTTCAACGCAGTCAACACCGCGTTATGTCCGTTTATTGTTCCCTTCCTGTTTTTATGGCTCACCGGCCTTCAGTTAGACGTGCCGCTTGGATCAATTATTCTTGAATTAACACTAATCGTGCTTCTTCCTACCGTGATTGGGGTCAGCTTGCGTACAAGGTTCTCGGCTTTCTTTGCACGGCATGATTCAGCGTATGCAGGGATAGGGTCGATTCTGTATCTGCTGATCCTACTCGCCGTGGTCGGGCCGAATGCCACCACGATCATTGGCTATGGCTGGTATGCGTTTGTGATTGCGGGCGCGGCCCTGTGCCTCAATTTGATTGGGTACCTGGTAGGTATGTCCTCACGGTTACTCACCTCTGATCGCAAAGAGGTGATTACCTATCTTTTCACGGTCAGTAAAAAGGAATTCAGCATCGCTGCAGCGTTTGTCGCTGCTTCTGGCTTGCCATCAGAGATCGCAATTCCAGCCGCTTTTTTTGCCGTGATTCAAATGATCACTTCGCCCATCGCAGCGAAGATCCTCGCCCGCCACTGAAGGGATGGCCGTATCGGCTCTTCGTCAGAAGAGCAACCTGCACACGGGGTGTACAGGTTGCTCTTACCGACAAAACAGACACCGCTACTCATAAAGGTGGCAAATAGTACCTATGCTAAGTCACTGCGACCAATACTGACCTTGCTAAAAGCATTTAACACAGAGGCTTCGCAGGGTATCTGTTCCTTTTTGGATTTAGGGTGCTTGAACGTATCGGCGAATCCTGGGCAGTGACCAACTAGTTTTTGGACAACACCTTCTACGTGCCGCACGTTAGACAGCACTTGGCGTAACCACTGCTCGAAGCTGCCTTGGTGGCTCAGCGTGAAGACTAAACCTTTATAGGAAGGAGGCTTGGATGCCTCCTCGCTACCGCCAGCTCTGGGTTTTGGAGGGCGTCGTTGGATCTCCATGAGATAGAGCGTTTGATCTAACACATGCACCCGAACGACGAGCACCCCGCGAGGTACCTTGGTCTGAGTATCAATGTAAACCCAATTAGCGACTGACGTTTCCACCTCCTCGTCTATTTCGAAAGGTTCGAGGCTGATTAACCGAGGGTCAGGAGAAGTGCTGAATCCGTCTTCAAAGGTAAACCAGCTAACGCCACGAATCGTTGCGGGATAGGCCGATTGTAAATAGAGAAGCGCATTCCACATATCACGTAGAAAGCCCTGTGATTCCAGTGTAATAGGAGCATGAATAGACGCTTGTCCCACTCCCTTCCCTGACCCATGTGGCTCCCCAGTGGAGAAAATGGTTTCGTCACCCGGAACGGGGACGCCTCGTGTATCGGGCACGTTTTTTCGGGTATATCGTTTATCCAAGACGGCGCGAGGCTTACCTAAAATAACGAATTCGTCCTCAGTAAGGTCTAGCCAGGAAGAACCATGGTCGGGCTCGTCATCATCCGTCAGGTCAATGACATCGGGGATGTCTTGAAGCTGATGATAGGGGAACTGAGAGGGGGCATCGTCGCCATCGGTGGCTGGTACTGTCGTTGATTTCTCTCTTTCACGGTGGATCGTGGCACCATCGGGCTGCGTACAGCCTAATATCTGCAAGCCTAGGAATGTGTTGCCACCATCAATTGGAACGCCAGAAACAGAGATTTCCCCGCTGCCTTGAAACCATGGAGTGACTTTTAAAAGCATCTTATCTTGGGGGAAGCTGGCTTCAGTCTGCGCATAAATATCTCTGGCAGCTTGTTCGGCATAGGGGTCGTACAGCATGTGCGCGAGCAAAATCGCATCGTGCCTATGAACACGATATGTAAATCTGACAGGCCAGGTACCTGGCGATGGGGGCGCATTAAGCGGTCGATAAAGCCGTTCTTTGACCTCCTCCCAACAGTAAGTGGCGAGCACACGCTTGATTTCAGATGATCGACCGTAAACGCGTGCAAAAAATTCGGTGCAAGGGATGAGCAGATGTTTGCCATCTGGGAGGTCAAATTCAATCAGGTACGATTTGTGTTTTCTGTCCAGCGGTAAATAGCTTGCCTCATGAAAGGAGGTATAGAGGCTGCGCCCTGCTTTGTGCAAGTCGTCTAAGGAGACAATCCGCCAGCCGCCCGGAGAGAACGAAACAGGGAATGTTTTCTCCTCAAATGCGATGCGGGAGTTGCTCACGCCCTTTTCCCAGACGGAGCCGATTCTCAATAGTCCGACATGCGTTAAGACCGTCGTTCGCTTAATCACGTCTCCTAATTTGTTCTCCTGATCAATAGGTCTTAAAAATACATAAATTTTAGGGACGCTTTGTGAGCGGATATTTTTGAAGATAGGCCCGTACCACCAAACGACCAAGCGCTCAGTTTCGTCTTTAAGGGTGCCATCTTGAAAGCTAAAGGTTCTGGATTGTTTGAGAGAAACGGTCACAAGGGCGTGCTCTATGTAAACTCAACATAGAGATTGTCGCAGCAATTATTGTTTAGTCGCAACAATTGTTGAAAATGACAGCCGCCACCTACCAGGGCGGCGCCGCTGGCACTGTGATGGGGCTGTCGAAATGGCCTTCTTCCCCAGTCCGCTTCCAGCGGTAACCCGCAAACCGAGCGCACAGCAGCGACTGCCAGAGCATCCTCCTCAGAGAGCGGCGGCAGAATGCCCGGCAGGCGGCTGGCCAGCATGGTTTTGCCGGTGCCAGGAGGGCCTGCAAACAACAGGTTATGCCCCCCGGCCGCCGCGACTTCCAGCGCACGGCGAGCCTGCTGTTGGCCGCGCACATCGGCAAGGTCATCCACCGGGGCGGTGGTTTTCACCGAAGCGCTGAGCTTGTGCGGGGGTATCTTCTCTTGAGCGAGTAAGTGCGCCACTACCTGCCAGAGAGTATCGGCAGGCAGCACCGGCAAATCGCCTGCCAGGGCGGCTTCATCGGCGCAGTCGCGGGGAATGATCAGTGCTTTTTTCGCCCGCCGGGTGGCCAGGGCAAAGGGCAGTATGCCCGGCACCGCGCGCAGCTTGCCATCCAGGGCCAGCTCACCAGCGCACTCCATACCTTCCAGCGCTTCCACGGGAATTTGCCCGGAGGCGGCGAGGATACCTAGGGCAATGGGCAGATCAAAACGGCCACCCTCCTTAGGTAGATCGGCGGGGGCGAGGTTTAAGGTAATACGGCGGGTATTAGGAAAATCAAAGCCTGCATTAACCAGTGCACTGCGCACCCGTTCGCGGCTCTCTTTTACCGCCGTTTCCGGCAAGCCCACTAGCGTTAGGCCCGGCAAGCCGTTGGCCAGATGTACCTCAACATGCACCGCCGGTGCATCTAAACCTACGCCTGCGCGCGTGGCTACGATGGCTAGCGTCATCGCACTCCCTCGCTGTCGTTTGCTAAGAGCTTTAGCCCCAATGTAAGCGAACTCTACTTTACTTTAAATGCTTAACCTATCGTAATTAAGAACGCTTTGGTAGCGCTCAAGTGACCGATTTAAAGAAGCGGAGGCAGCTTGACGAGGTAATGCGCTTGCATTAACTTTGTATGCATTACCTTTGCATTGCTATCAGGCGGGGAGCGACAGTGAGCACGCTTATCGAAGACGATTCAACTCTGACAGATCGCTATCAAACGACTGTTCCGGCATCGATTCGCCGGGCGCTAAAGCTGAAACGCCGAGACCGTATCCATTATACCGTGCGTCCAGATGGTGAAGTGGTGCTTTCCCGGGTAAGTGATGAGGTCAAACACGACCCTGTGATGGTCAACTTCCTTAATTTTCTGGAGCGCGATCTTCTGGCGCATCCAGAAAATATTCGCCCGGTGACCGCGAGTAGCTTTGCCGAGGCCGAACGCCTTACCGCAGGTATTGAGGTAGATCTCGAAGAGGCGCTGGAAGAGGATGATGACGACGAATGAAACCTCTGGAGGTTAATGGATGGACAATCTATGCCCATCCGTTGTTCTTGGAACAAGTCGAAGCACTCACCGTGAAGGTGAGACATCTTCAATCGAAAGATCCTGCCGGTTATCGCAATAAGGCGGCCACCAAGCGCCTAGCCGCGATCATGAAACTGGCCTTGAATGATATTCCGCAGGATCCATCAGGCACTCAATACCGCCAAGGAAACACCCTCGGCACAGAGCATACACACTGGCAACGAGCTAAGTTCTACCAACAGTATCGGCTGTTCTTTCGTTACGATGCTGCGAGCAAAATTATTATTTACGCGTGGGTCAACGATGACACTACAAAGCGCGCTTACGATAGTAAGCATGATGCGTACAATGTCTTTCAGAAAATGCTCAACAATGGTAATCCGCCGGACAGCTGGAAAGCCTTACAGAAAGCCTCAATGAGGGAAGTTGATCGCATCAATGTGCTCTTTGCGGCAGATGGTGACGAAAACTAATGGCAGCATGATGTGGTCGCGCTATCGTTTATTAGGCTTCAAATCCCGCTACCCACTGTCCTAATGGCTAACCGCTTGCGCTGCCTCTAGCGCCATCGTCAGCTCACGGGCAAAGCGCTGGGCGGAGGGAAGTGCGCCGAAGCTCCATACCGGCGGCAGGCGAACTATCCTGTCGTGTCTGACGCTGGGGAGCTGCTGCCACAGGCCGCTTTTTGCCAACTGCTCTTCGGCTCCGGCGGGCAGTGGGTCGATGATCACCAGCGTTGCTTCTGGGTAGCGTGCCAGCGCTTCAATCCCTACCAGCGCAAATCCCCAGGCATTCGTGGATTGATCCCAGGCATTGGGGAGGTCGAGCTGCTCCAGAACGGCGTTGTACAAACTGTTTTCCCCAAACACCCGCACGTGGCGGGCATCCATAAACTGCACCATCAGCAGCGGCGCGATTTCTGACTGAGAGAGGGGGCGGGATTCGCGCAGCGTGGCCATCAAGGCTTGGGTCTCTTCAATAAGCTGCTCGGCCTGGGGCTGGCGCTCGGTTAACTCGCCTAGCTGACGGGTCAGGGTTTGCATTTCCTGCCAGGTATCGGTGCCGGGGGAGTAGAGCGAGAACAAAGTGACCGGCGCAATTTTCTCCAAGCGTGGCGTTAAACCCGCGAACATGGGCGAAATCAGCGTCTGCTCTGGTGGCACCTGGGCTAGCAGCTCCAGGTTGGGCTGGGTGCGCAGCCCCATATCGCTAACATTATCAGGAATGCGCGGTTCGCCTACCCAGGCACGGTAGTCACTCTGCTGGGCGACGCTGCTTACAGGCGCGTCAATAGCCAGCAAGGTTTCGGCAATCGTCCAGTCCACCGTTGCCCACTGGGCCTGGGCGGTTGACAGGTGCAGCATACAAACGGCAAATAGCCCGCAGCGCGCGAGCAAAGAGAACAGGTTGGTGTGGCGCATGGTGGTGAGAGGCCATCCAGAAAATAAGGAGTGTATTTAAACGATAATATTTATTGTTTGCAAACCTCTATTCAAGCTAAAGGGCCCAGGTAAAGTGGCCTGGGCAGGTGTGTTAACAATTACTTAGCAATACTTAGTCAAGGACGTAGAGCAGAAGCTTAGAAACGGTAGTGGACGCTAGCGGTGATGCCGCGCTCGGCACCGAAGTAGCAGTACTCCAGGGAGTTGCAGGAGGCCACGTACTCTTTATCCAATAAATTGTTCACGTTTAAACGTGTTTCGACCCCTTCTACGCCGAGTTGGCTGAGGTCGTAGCCAATGGTGGCATCCACCAGAGTGTAGTCGGGCACGGTTTCGGTATTGGCCCGGTCAGCGGCGATATCCGCGTAGTGACGCACGCCGACACCCATATCCACGCCGTTTAGCCAGCCCTTGTTGGCCTCGTAGCGGCCCCAGAGCTGTACTTGGTGGCGGGGGGAGTAAATGGCGTTGTTGCCCTGGTTACCGTCGTCGCTTTTGGCGTAGGTGATGTCGGTGAAGCTATAGCCTGCCTGAACCGATAGGGTATCCGTTAGCTGGGTTTGTGCTTCCAGCTCCAACCCTTGGGATTCGATCTCCCCTACGGCTCGGTATGGGTCGGTGGGCTGCTCTTTGGTGGCGACGTTCTCCTGACCGATATGGAACAGCGCCGCGCTGTATTGGTTTTGGCTACCGTTAGGCTGGTATTTAACGCCGGTTTCCCACTGTTCGCCTTCCATGGGCTGGAGCAGATCGCCACTCTCATCCACGAAACTGGTGGGGGTGAAGGCGGTAGAGTAGCTCAGGTAGGGCGCTACGCCGTTATCGAACAGGTAGACCACCCCGGCGCGGCCACTGAACTGGGTGTCGCTAAGGGAACTGGTATCACCGCTATCGCGGTTGGCATTGTCGATATTGACCCAGTCGTAGCGGCCACCCAGGGTGAAGCGCCAGTTATCGAGGGCTATCTGGTCTTGCAGGTAAACCCCGGTCTGGTCGATCTCATGGCGTTCGCGCACCGGGGCGTAAAACTCGATGGGGTCGCTGCCATAAACCGGGTCAAACGCATTGAGCGGCGGGAAATACCCAGTGGGCCACGATACGTCGTTTTCCCGCTGCTGGTAATCCACTCCAAACAGCAGCGTGTGATCCATAAAGCCGCTGCTGAGTGTGGCTTCAAGCTGGTTATCGAGTGTCCAGGCTTCCAGAGATTCATTGCTGCCGGAGTAGTAGCGGGTGAGCTCGTCAGAGGTCGGTGACGTCCAACCAAAGCCGTAGACCTGATTGAGCACTACGTCGGAATTGAGATAGCGCATCAATTGACGGCCGGTCACCTGGTCGTTGAAGCGGTGTTCCAGGGCGTAGCCGAACATGCGTTGGGTTCGCTCGTAGGTGTCGTAATCCTCTTCACCATCAAAGAAGTTGTTGCTGATCTTGTGGCCATTATGGGCGACCACGGCCCCCTCATAGGGTACGCCGGAGTGGTAGCCGCCTTCGGGTTCATCCTGTAGGTAGGCTTCTACGGTGAGGCTGGTGTCATCGGTGATATCCCAGGTGAGCCGGGGCGCAATGGCATAGCGCTCCTCTTCTGCCGGGCCAAACTGGGTATCCGCGGCGCTGGCAATCCCGGTCAGGCGAAAGGCCACCCGCTGCTCTTCGCCAATAGGGCCGGTGAGGTCAAAAGCGGCGCTGCGCTGGTTATTATTACCCACTCGAAAACGCAGCTCACCGCCCTGTTCAAATTCTGGCCGCTTGCTGTTCAGGGCGACTACCCCGCCAGGGGAGGCGCGTCCATAGAGTACCGAGGCGGGCCCGCGCACCACTTCAATGCTTTCCAGAAACCATGGGTCAATGCGCATACTGCTATGGGAGTTGGCATCCCCCATTACTTTCAGGCCATCCAGGAAGGTATTGCTCAAGCTGCCGTCAGAAAAACCGCGCAGTACCAGGTAGTCGAAGCGATTGGAGGCGCCTACCTGATTGCTGTAAACACCTGGCGTGTAGTCGGTGGCGCGCTGCACGGTACTTACGCCGCGGTTATCCATCTGTTCGCGGGTGATCGTGGAAACGCTCTGGGGTATTTCGATCGTCGGCGTTTCCACTTTGGTGGCAGCCTGCTGGGCAGTCACCGTGACGGTGGCTAACTCGGTGCTTTCTTGAGCGTATACCGGGGAAACAGCCAGTGCCGAGAGAACGGCGACGCTAAGCGGAGAGCGTAGAAAACGGTGATGGGGGATGAGCATGGAGGCACCTGCAATAAGCATCAATTAACCAATGTGTTAATGAGAATTATTGCGCTTAATGGCTACTGAAAGGTATGCGCAATGACAAAGGGAGTATGCGTACTGCCAAAAAACGTCCAACAGAGGAACTTAGCGCTCCAAAAACAACCCTGCGGCTTTAATGGCGATGGTGTACTTCATGGGGCGCAATGCCAAAAGCGCGCTTAAAGGCGGTGGCAAAATTGGTGGCGTGGCGGTAGCCACAGGCGTGAGCGGTTTGCTGCACGCTATAACCTTTGCGTAAGTACGCTTGAGCTTGGGTCAGGCGACAACGTCGTAGGTAGTCGAATATCGAGCAGCCGTAACAGCGGTGAAACTTGGTGCGTAGGCTGCTCGGGCTCATCGCGGCATTGCGGGCCAACTGCTCAAGCCGATAATCCTGGTTGGGGGAGTGTTCGAGCTGCTGACGCAAGTGCTCCAGGCGCTGGTGGTCGCGCTGGGTTAAACCCGGTGGCAGGCTGACTGCCTTTTCTTCGTCGCTGGACTCAAGGGAGGCGGCAGGCAGCCCATGAGCTAACAACTGGAGCGCGAGCCCCTGCCATAGCAGGCGCTGCCGCTCTACTGACCAGTTCGAAGCCAGTGCTGCCTCCAGGCTATGGATAAGGAACTGCGGCACCTGCCAAGTATGCAGTACGGGCGCTGCCGGAGGGGCAACATTGATAGGCGAACAGCTAATGGGCGAGAAAGAGAGAGGCTCTGTGCAAGCCAGAATCGATACGTTGAGAATGCGCAATCGTTGTGGCGCGGGCTGGAAGACCTCAAGCCCGGTCTGCTCGTTGAAATGGGCACTGAAGGCGTCGCCGGCCTGCAACTGAAACGACTGGTGCCCTAGGCCGACTTGGATATGGCCCTCGAGTATCACGCTGAGAAACCACGGCGCGGCACGCCGGGAAGTGGAGGCGTAAGCGTGCAGGACATCAAGATCAGAGTGTGTCACCCGCAGCGTGGGGTCTACCTCAACGTCCATCACCCGCCCATGGGCAACACAAGGCGCTGGCTGGGAGCGGTCAGGCGCTTCGGGAAAGCGGTAGTCGATCCCGAAGCGCTGACCAATAGCCAGCAGGTCATGGGTGGTTAGTGGTACGCAAGATGGCGTTATTGAGCCGAGTGTAGCCATCCCCGTTACCTCACCCTTGAGCGGTTGTCAGCGAGTAGCGAACCAGCACTCAGTACTCCATCGACCAGTTCAGGGTGTAAGTACGCCCGCGGCCCTGGTAGTCGTAGAGGTACTCTGGGCCGTAGTAGGGCGAATAGAACATGGCGGCTCGCTGACCCCAGACGGTGGAGTACTGATCATCCAGCAGGTTCTGCACTCCCAGGCTTAAGGTGCCAAAATCGGTTTCCTGGCTGAGCGATAAGTCGAGGGTGGTATTGCCATCGATCTCGCGGTCGGCATCGTCTTTCAGGTCGAAGTTGTGGTTGGCCTGCAAGCGAGCCGAACGTACATAGTCCGTCCAGCCAATAAAGGCAGTGGCGGAAGAGAGCGATGCATAGCGGGCGTCACGCTTCTCCCACTCCCCTTGGTCGTTCTCCTGCTCGGAACGCACCAGGTGCAGGGTGCCCCCTGCCTCCAGGCCATTATCAAAGTAACGGGTCACGGCGCTTTCCAGGCCGAAGTCGCGTTTCTTCTCATCGACGACGCTGACGCTTAAATCCTCGGCGTTCTCTACCGCTTTGTCCGACCAGGCGTAGTAAAGCGCTGTTTGGGTCGTCCAGTTGCCACCCTGGTAGCGCCAGCCTAGCTCTATCTGATCCGTCTCGATGGCAGATAACGGGTTGTTATCGACACTTACGTCGGGGCTCTTGCCGTAATATTTGGCAGGATCTGGCAGTTCGAAGCCCTGGCTAAACTGCAGCCAGTTCTGGTGACCGTTGCCGTAGTCGTAGAGGGCGCTGGCATTGAAGAGCGTTGCTTCATAGTCATTCTCGCCGCCAGGAATCCCCTGGAATTCATCCACCTCGACGTCCATATGCTGCTGCCGCAACCCTGCGGAGAGCTTGAGCGCCTGGGTGGCCTGCCAGTCGCCCTGGAGGAAGCCTGAAAGCCCGTCCACTTGATAACCGGGGTAGCGAGGCTCAACCCCCGATGCCTGCTGAACCAGGCCGCCGGAAGCATCCGATATGTCGGTATCGAACAGCATCTGGCTGGCATCGAAGGTTTCACGATCCAGATCGAGGCCGTAGGTTAGCGAAACGTCATCACCCAGGCGCGATTCAAACAGCGCTTTGATGCCGCTTAAATCGGTGTTTTGTTGCGAGGCGCGAAATTGCAGGCCGTCGGCGACTGGGTAGGGAAATGCCTGGAAGCTGGACTCCTCCTCCCGGTGGAATGCCTGCAGGTAGAAGTTTTGCCCCCACAGGTTGGCGTGGTGATAGTTGACGTTGACGAGCTTACGGTCGGTTTCCGGATCGCGCTGTGAACGGTAGCCATCGCGAATTTCGGCATCGTTCAAGTTGGGCGTGGCAGCGTCGAGGTTGGGAAAGTAAACACCCCGGTCACCTTCATAGCCTGAACGGTACAGCTGGGCACCCAGTTCCAGACTCTGTTCATCGGTCAAGCGGAAAGAGAGGTTGCCCAATACATCAATGCTGCGATTATCCTGTAGGTCGGTCTGGGCGATATCGGGAAAGATTTCCTGGCCGCTGCCGTCATAGTGGCGGCCGTTGTCGCCAATGGCGGTACCCAGATAGCCTTGAACCCGCTCGTTACCACCGCTGATGGATTGTGCGAGGCGTCGATCTATGTCATCGCTGTTGTTGAAGCCGGTGGTGATGCCTGCTTCAGTACGCCAGTTCAGGCCTTCTTCACCTTTGCGGGTAATGATATTGATCAAGCCCCCCGTAGCACCGCCGCCATACAGGCTGCTGGCGCCGGAAAGCACTTCCACGCGCTCAATATTGAAGGGATCGATGGCATCGAACTGTCGGGAAAGCCCACGGGAACTGTTCAGCGATACGCCGTCGATGAGCACCTGCACGCCCCGGCCTCGCATGTTTTGCCCATAATTGGTGCGCCCTTGAGGCGCCAGATCCAACCCCGGTACCAGATGCCCCAATGCTGTCTTTAGGTCTGCACCATTGCGGGTCTGCTGTTGCAGCATCTCTTTGTCAATTACCCATACAGCACCGGGAATTTGACTGATCTGACTAGGAGTGCGCGATCCAACGACCACCATGGTCTCGTCGGCGCTAGACGCAGTATTTTGGGCGAAAACGCCATTGGAGAAGCTCAGTAACAGGCCGGTGCCAACAAGCCCAGATATTGAAACAGACGACGGCGAAAAGAAAGGCTTTGCAAAAGGCAGCTTTGCAACAGATAGGTTTGATAGTGACAGGGCGTGCATAGTGAACAATCCGCAGACGGTAAGAAAATCAAAGGCGGAGAGTATCACCACGAAAAACAAAGTCAACGATAGTGATTCGTATTTATTTTGCGGTGCGCGCAGCAATAGCCATTTCCCTATTGCTGCTAATGAAGCTTGAACGTTAAGCGGGTTTATTCTTCTCGTCTTCTGCATCTGATTCCGGCGCATGCTGCTCTGGAACTGGTGGGGCTTCAGCTTCGAGCGGCGTGGACGTCGTTGGCGCGGAGGCATCAACGGCTGCTTCAAGGTTAGCGACTTGGCGCTCTAACGCCTCTACCCGCGAACGGGTGCGCTGCAGTACATCCATTAAAATGTCGAAATCTTCCCGTGAGACAAGCTCCAGGCGGTCGAAGGCGCCACGCACGACTTGCTGCACGCCCTTTTGAATATCTTCTGGCGCCTGGGAGGCGTTTTGTAAACGGTCACCAATCTGCTGGGCCAAGCGGCTAATACGGTCTTGAGGCGCCATCGTTCTCTCCTAGATAAACCTGCTTTAAATATTGCTTACCGGTAAGGATACGCAACAGTTGGCGAATTCGCATGTATCGCGTGCTTTTACTGCTTAACCCAGGGTGTGCATCGAAATAGAGCAGGCTACTTTTGCTTACGCTCTTTTTTGGTGCAATAGCGGTGGTGTGAGAATGGATTTGCTCAGATTTAGCGCTGAGCTGCACTTTTGATGACGGCTAATTGGCTGACTTATAAGCAAAAAAAGTCAGCTGGCACAGTATGCGCATTATCGGTTCAGGTGCTTATTCTGGCGGCTGTGCCGCTACCAATCTAGCAGGACTTATCCAGCAGGGGAGATCCGGGATGAAACTCATCACCGCTATCATCAAGCCATTTAAGCTCGACGACGTTCGTGAGGCATTGGCCGACAACGGCGTTCAGGGCATTACGGTCACTGAAGTTAAAGGTTTTGGCCGTCAGAAAGGGCATACCGAGTTGTATCGTGGCGCGGAGTACGTCGTCGACTTTCTACCCAAGGTAAAAGTGGAAGTGGCCGTAGACGACGCCCGTTTGGAGAGCGTATTGGATGCAATCTGTAGTGCGGCTAACAGCGGCAAGATCGGTGACGGCAAGGTGTTTGTGACACCGCTTGAAGACGTTATTCGGATTCGGACAGGCGAGCGCGGTGCAGACGCCGTTTAACGCTGCTTTTTCGGATCATTTCTATAGTTCAACGGGGAACTTACAATGAATGAGTTGACTGATCTGAGCTACGCGCTCGATACGTTCTACTTTCTAATTTGCGGTGTGCTCGTCATGTGGATGGCGGCAGGCTTCTCCATGTTAGAGGCGGGCTTAGTACGCTCCAAAAACACCGCTGAGATCCTGACCAAGAATATCGCGCTGTTTGCCATTGCCTGCACCATGTATCTGCTGGTGGGCTACTACATCATGTACTCCAGCAGCGCTGGCGGCTTCCTGCCCAATCTGGGCTTCTTGATTGGCGCTGAAAACAGTGTGGATGCGGTTACCGCAGGCGGCGATGACGCGCCCTACTACTCCATGCGTTCTGACTTCTTCTTCCAAGTCGTGTTCGTGGCAACCGCCATGTCAATTGTGTCGGGTGCCGTCGCTGAGCGTATGAAACTGTGGGCATTCCTGGCCTTTGCTGTGGTAATGACCGCGTTTATCTATCCGGTGTCTGGCTACTGGACTTGGGGTGGCGGCTGGTTGTCTGAAGTGGGCTACTCTGACTATGCGGGTTCCGGCATTGTGCACCTTGCCGGTGCGGCGGCTGCGTTAGCGGGTGTGATCGTGCTAGGCCCACGTAAAGGTAAATACGGTAAAGACGGTTCTATCCACGCTATTCCCGGTGCCAACATGCCGCTGGCAACGCTGGGTACCTTCATTCTGTGGATGGGCTGGTTCGGTTTCAATGGCGGTTCCGAGCTTAAACTTGCGGCTGTCGATTCTGCTAACAACGTGGCACAGGTGTTTGTAAACACGAATGCAGCAGCGGCAGGTGGTGTGATTGCGGCACTGATCCTGGCCAAACTGTGGTTCCGCAAAGCTGACCTGACCATGGCATTGAACGGTGCCCTGGCTGGCCTGGTGGCCATCACCGCCGATCCGCTCTCTCCGACCGCACTGAGCGCTACCATTATCGGCGCGATTGGCGGCATCATCGTGGTCGCAGCCATCGTCACCCTCGATAAAGTGAAGCTGGATGATCCGGTCGGCGCGATCTCGGTTCACGGTGTTGTCGGTATCTGGGGCGTGCTGGCAGTGCCGCTGAACAATGACGGCGCATCATTCGGTGCCCAGATCATCGGTATCGTAGGTATCTTCGCTTGGGTATTCCTGGCCAGCCTGGTGGTATGGCTCATCCTGAAAGCCATCATGGGCATCCGGGTTAGCGAAGAAGAAGAGTATGAAGGCGTTGATATCGCTGAGTGCGGTCTCGAAGCCTATCCCGAATTTGGCATTAAGAAATAAACAGCGGCATTAAGAAATAATTTAATGCTGACCTAGTGAGCAGGCGTGCTCCTTCTGGCCTCCCCTTAGTGGGAGGCTTTTTTATTCTCTGCCGATAGCGGTGTATGCTGGTAGTTAGCGGTTAACGGCTGCAACATTAGCAGCCGTTCAACCCGACCCCATCATGGCCACCCAGTTAGAGGATATGGTAATGAAATTGATCACAGCGATTATCAAGCCGTTTAAGCTCGACGATGTACGCGAGTCGCTCTCCGATATCGGCGTTCAGGGTATTACGGTGACGGAAGTGAAGGGCTTTGGGCGCCAGAAAGGGCATACCGAGCTGTATCGTGGTGCTGAGTATGTGGTGGACTTCCTGCCCAAGGTGAAGCTGGAAGTCGCCGTGGACGACGACATGGTCGAGCAGGTGATTGATGCCATCACCCAGGTGGCGAACACAGGTAAAATCGGCGACGGCAAAATCTTTGTGATGCCGCTGGAGCAGGTGATTCGTATCCGTACTGGCGAAACGGGCAAAGACGCGGTTTAAACGCTGGTGAGTTGTAAGTGGTAAGTAGTAAGTGGCACAAAGCCCCTGTGGAGCATCTCCAGCAGGGGCTTTGTATGAGTGATGCGATCATTCTTGCGGCTAAACTTTTTTCTTTTCACCACTCACTCATTACGATTCACTTCTCGACAAACGCACGCTCGATGACGTAGTCGCCCGGCTCGCCCATGCGCGGCGAGATATTCAGACCCAGCTCGTCAAGTAGCGCGCTGGTATCGTCCAGCATGGCGGGGCTGCCGCAGATCATCGCGCGATCCTGGCGCGGATCAATGGGCGGCAGGCCGGTGTCTTCAAACAGCTTGCCCGTACGGATATGGTCGGTTAGGCGCCCCATGGTGTGGAACTCTTCCCGAGTAACGGTGGGGTAGTAGACCAGCTTTTCAGCGATGTCTTCACCCAGGTATTCATGAGCTGGCAGCTCTTTGGTGATAAAGTCGGCGTAGGCTAATTCAGAAACTTCCCGCACACCGTGAACCAGCACTACCTTCTCGAAGCGCTCGTACACTTCAGGATCCTGGATCAGGCTCATAAACGGCGCCAAGCCGGTACCGGTGGAGAGCATGTAGAGGTTGCGGCCCGGCAGTAGGTCATCGCATACCAGTGTGCCGGTGGGCTTGCGGCTAACCATGATCTGATCGCCTACTTTCAGGTGCTGAAGGCGTGAAGTGAGCGGGCCGTCGGGTACTTTAATGCTGAAGAACTCAAGGTGGTCTTCGTAGTTGGGGCTGGCAATGGAGTAAGCGCGCATCAGCGGCTTGCCGTTCACTTCCAAACCAATCATCACGAACTGACCAGTTTTGAAACGCAGGCTGCGCTCGCGGGTGGTGCGGAAGCTGAACAGGGTATCGTTCCAGTGATGGACGCTAAGCACTTCTTCCAGAGCAAACTTACTCATGCCGTTTTCTCCATTAGTCGATGCTGGCGCTAGTCCGCATCGGTCATATTCTTAAAAAGAATAAAAATGATTAAATATGTTGCCAGCAAGTCTAAGCAAAGGGTGGTATATCTGTTAAGCGAATTATATTGATAACGGTTATCTGAAAAATAGATATAGATCAAATAAAGGTCAGACTCTATGCACTACACCCTGCGGCAGTTAGAAGTCTTTGTGGCGGTTGCTCAGCATGAGAGCGTCTCCCATGCGGCGCGGGCGCTGGCCATGTCTCAGTCGGCAACCAGCACGGCGCTTGCGGAGCTTGAGCGGCAGTTCGACTGCCAACTGCTGGATCGGATTGGTAAACGCTTAAAACTTAACGCACTGGGTTTTCAGCTGTTGCCCAAAGCGGTGGCGCTGCTGGATCGCGGCGAAGAGATTGAAGAGCTTCTACGTGGCCAGAAAGGGGTTGGGTCGCTGGATGTAGGGGCTACGCTGACCATTGGCAACTACCTGGCCACGCTGCTGATCAGCGATTTTATGCAGCGCCACCCCGGTAGCCGGGTGCGCTTGGCAGTGCGCAATACGCGCCATATTATCGAAGGCGTGCGCCAGCACTCGCTGGATTTAGGCTTGATCGAGGGGCAGTGCGACGATGACATGATCATCAGCCAACCCTGGGTGGAAGATGAGCTGTGCGTGTTTTGCTCGCCGCGACACCCACTGGCAGGCCGCGAGCACCTTGAACTTGAACAACTGCTGCGTGAGGACTGGATTATGCGCGAAGAGGGCTCTGGCACCCGCATGACTCTGGAGCATGCCGCGCGCCACCGCCGCAGCCGGTTTAACACCCTGCTAGAGCTAGAGCATACGGAAGGTATTAAGCGTGCCGTGGAGTCAGGGCTGGGGATTGGCTGTGTCTCGCGCCTGGCACTGCGAGATGCCTTCCGGCGCGGCAGCTTGGTGCCGCTGCCTACGCCGGAGTTGGATCTAAAGCGTCAGTTTACGTTTATCTGGCACCGGCACAAATACCTCACCACCGGCGTGCGCGAATTCCTGCGCCTGTGCCGTGAAATGACCGCTGGGGCCAAGCGCAGCGACGATATTGCGCTGCCGCCGATTCCTTAAGCGTTTATCGCTCAGTCAATTCGGGAGCAGGCAACTGATGGTTGCTAGGGGTGTTTTTTGGCTCAAGTGTAAAGCCGCCTACCAGCGCAGCGAGCCTATCCGCCTGATCGTTTAGCTGTTCAGCGGCGGTCGTCGACTCCTCCACAAGCGCGGCGTTTTGCTGGGTCATTTGGTCTAGGTCGGTGACGGCAATGCTCACCTGGCTAATGCCCTCGCTTTGTTCTCGAGCGGCCGTACTGATATCTCCCAACATTTGCGTTACCCGCGTGACGCTTTCTGCTAATTCGTGCATTGCCGACTCCGCATCTCGAACCATTTGGGTACCGCTTTCAACCTTGCCAGCCGAAGTATTAATACGCTGGCGGATATCCTTGGCGGCTTCGCTACTGCGAGAGGCTAATTTGCGAACTTCGTCGGCGACCACGGCAAACCCACGACCGTGTTCGCCAGCCCGGGCGGCTTCCACAGAAGCATTCAGGGCAAGCAGGTTAGTCTGAAAGGCGATGCCGTCGATGACGGTCACGATGGCCTGAATTTCATCGGAATTGGATCGAATATCATCCATCGTTGCCACGACTTGCTCAAACGCGCTGTCGGTACGCGAGGCTAACTGCGAGGCGGTTTGTGAAAGCCCACTGGCTTCTTGCGAGGCGTGAGTGGTATGGCTAACGGTGCTGCTGATTTCTTCCATCGCAGAGGAGGTTTGCTGCAGGCTGGCAGCGGCCTGTTCAGTGCGCCGTGAGAGGTCGTGGCCACCTTGAGTAATTTCATTAGCCGCGTGGTTGACGGCTTCACTACTACGGCGCACATCCAGCAGAATAACCTGAATTTTTTCTGCAAAGGCATTGAACTGCTCAGCTACCGCGGCACTTTCATCTCGCCCATGCACCGGTAGACGTTGGGTAAGGTCACCATGGCCTGAAGCAATCTCTGCCATGCGGCTTGCAAGCCGCTTAAGAGGCCGTGCGATTCGCCCGCCAATCCACCATAGCGCTGCCACCCCCAATGCTGCCAGAAGTAGCCCTACTACCGTCATGCCCAGCGTATTTTGCTGGCGCTGCTCGCTGAGAACTGCTTGCAGCTTGCCTAACTCCGCAAGCGCTACGTCTTCAGGGAGCTGGAGTACCAACACCCAGGGGAGGCGAGTATCGCCAATGGTAATAGGCTGATAGCGCTGCAGTAGACCATCGTTAACGCTGCTTTGCAGGCTACCTTGCTCTGATGCCTCTCGGATGCCCGCGAGAATTGTACTGCTAAGGGAGTCACTGGCAGGCGAGCCCAGACTCTCTACGCCTGCCGTGTCGGCGACTAGCCCCCCACTTCCCGCGACGAGAGCCATGCGCCCAGCGCCTTCGTATAGCGCTTGGTTGGCATCGCTTAGCAGGGTTTGGATAAAGTTAAGGGAGAGGTCTACCCCCGCAACGCCACGAAACTCGCCATCCACCAAAATGGGGGCGTTAAACGAAGTGACCAGTTGCGTCTCGCCGCCATAGTCATAAGCCGCCGGATCGATAATGCAGGGAACTAGGGTTTCACGAGGGCAAAGATAGTATTCGCCTTCCCGAACGCCGCTGGGAAGGCGTTCTTCACTCTCCATGGTATCTCCCAGCGGCAGCACTTCTAGCGTTTCATCCTCGGTGCGGTACCACCAGGGCATAAAGCGACCGCTACCGTCATGGCCATAGCGCTCATCTCCTGCATATCGTGCGTCGTCACCAAACGCATTGGGCTCCCAGCCGATAAATGCATCCAGCAGTGTCGGGTTGTCGGCCACAGTTTGGCGCACTAAGTTAGATAGTTCGCGGCGGTTCAGGTAAAGCGAGCGGCGCTCCTCTTCATCCTCCATACCCATCAAAGCATTAGTAGTCGCCAATTGATTGGCGATAGTCATGGCATTGTTGAGTTCGCGCTGAATACGCCCGCCCTCTGCTTCGGCAATGGCATCCAAGCGCGCATTCAATGCACTTTCCATCAATGCGCCGGTATGCTCATTCACCGTTTGCTGGGTGCGGGCCGCGGCGACCAAGTTATAGATGACTAGCGCAGCCACAATCGCGAGCAAGCAAGGGCCCGCAAGTGCGACGACAAAAGAGCGTAACGAACGAAAATGCATAGCGTTACCCCTTAAGTAATGTGATGGCGGCGGTTGTCATGTGCTTGGTACTGCACTTGCAGGGCAGGTGCCGCGGCGTGAGACAGCTTAAAACTACTGATAGTGCCTGCCAGATGATCGGCCTGTTCTTTTAGCTGCTCGGCGGCGGTCGTGGACTCTTCCACCATGGCCGCGTTTTCCTGAGTCATGCGATCCAGTTCTGCGACGGCAATGTTGACCTGATTGATGCCATCGTTTTGCTCGCTGGTGGCCGCATTGATCTCCTCCAAAACATCGGTAACGCGGGTAATATGCGCGACGATGTCTTGCATGGTAGATCCCGCATTACGCACTAAAGTGGTGCCATTGTTAACCTTGGTTTGAGAGTCCTCAATCAGCTTTTGAATATCGTTGGCGGCATCACTGCTACGCCCAGCCAGCTTGCGTACTTCGTCGGCCACCACGGCAAAACCACGGCCATGCTCGCCAGCGCGGGCAGCTTCCACCGACGCGTTAAGCGCCAGCAGGTTGGTCTGGAATGAAATGCTGTTCATCAAGGTGACAATCTCACCGATCTTATCCGAAGCGTGGGTAATGTCTTCCATGGTGGTCACCACATTTGCTACAACCTTCCCACCTTCGTTGGCTACCTCTGAGGCGGTTTGGGAGAGCTTGTTGGCTTCTTTTGCGGATGCAGCCGTGTGTTGAACCGTGCTGGTGATTTCCTCGATCGATGCAGAGGTCTGCTGCAGGCTAGCGGCAGCGTTATCGGTGCGACGGGATAAGTCCTGACCACCCATGGCGATCTCATTGGCCGCGTGGTGAACAGATTCACTGCTGGTGCGTACATCAATTAATACGGCCTCCATTTTACCTACGAAACGGTTGAAGGCCTTGGCAATTTGAGTGACTTCATCATTACCCTCTTCGGGCAAGCGTCGGGTTAAATCGCCCTCTCCCGATGCGATATCATCCATCGCATTACGAACTCCCAGCAAGCGGCGTAGCAGCAGAGAAAGCAGCAAACCGAAGACCACTGCCGTGATTGCGGCCACAATCAGCAGCGTGACTATCGATGTCGTGGCGATGGCGCGCAGGCCCGCTGTTGCCTCTGCTTCATCGAGTGCCACTACAAGTTGCCAGTCGCTGTTGCCACCTACTGGCTGGCCAAGCAGTAGCTTATTGCTGCCCTGGAGCTCCATGGCTTGAGGCTGCTCCGCGCTAGTGATTTGTGCTAAGCGGTTGTTATCCAGTTCGCTGTTGAGGGTGGTGGAGGGCTCTAGGCTGAGGTTGCTATCCGGGTGGGCCACCAAGGTGCCATCGCCAGTGGTTAAGAAGCCGAAACTTGAAGGGGTAGGAGCAATGGCCGCTACAATCTCTACAACATCATTAATATTGATATCGGCGCCCACCACAGCGATTAGTTCACCCCCGCGGTAGTAGGGGTGTACAAATGATACGACTAGCTCGTTACTGATCATGTCGATGTAAGGTGCTGTTACTACGGTTGTTTCTGCATTGACTGCGTCTTGATACCAAGGGCGCTGGCGCGGATCATAATCGCTAGGTGGCTCCCAACCATCAGAAAAAATAGCGTTTGGGGTGTCTGGATAAGCCATATAGGAGGTCATAAACCCACCGGATGCGGTCAGCTGTTGCAGTGCTGACAGCGGGTTGTCTTCTATAGTGGCCTGTTCCAGGGCCGATAGCATAGTGGCGCGAGAAGCCGTCCATTCCTGAAGTGCTTGCGTATTACCGCGAACAACGGCTTCTAAGTTGCGGTTAACTTGCTGGCTATTGTGCTGTTTTACGGTGGTGTAACTGGCAATGCCGTTAACCACCAGGGCGAGGGTAATCGCCACTAATGCAGCCAATAGGATGCGTGCTCGGAGGGTAGATAGCATGGTCGCTCTCGACGTAGAAGTGCATGTCAGTACTCAGGGGGAGGTACCGTTTATAATGTCTTCTAGGCTATCGGCGAGAGCGACCCTTTCTTTAGTCTTACATGGTCTTTAAGTTTTGGATATTACTAGCGTAAATCACTAACTGCTTGTTGAATATCGGCCATTGAAGCTTTACTTAGATCTTTTGATAGGGAATGAATCACCAGCTTTTGGGTAGGGGCATCGAGTTTATCGCGTAAAAGCCCTAAAAATTTAGGTGGCGCCACCATAATGAGCTTCTTCATACTGTTGCCTACTCGAGCACTATAAAGTCGCTGAGCGACCTCTTTCGCAAACAACTCGTTTTCGTGCTTAGTAGCCGTTCCCTCTTCGCCAGCCGAGCGAGAGGTAGTGGACATCGACTCATGCACATCGCCTCGACCGTCGGTGACCAAGTCACCTTCGTGTAGACGTCCTTCAGCGTGAACCATGCTTTCTTGCTCTGCCAACGTTAAGGCATCTCGGGTAAAAATGCGTGCGCGAGCGGCGTCGGCTACCACGATATAGGTTGTCATCGCTGTGCATACTCCATGTCGTTGATGGTCATCTAACCATGGCAAGCGTTTGGCGTTAGGTCAAACGCTTGCCTCGGCTTAAGCAACGTGGGTTACAGCACCTTGCTACGCAGCAAGCTGGTGACGGCTTCACCAATCAGTACCAGCACAATAATGGCAATCAAAATGGTCGCCACGGTAGGCCAGGCAAAGGTGTCAATTGCGCCCTGGAGGATAACGCCGATACCCCCGGCGCCCACCAACCCAAGTACCGTCGATTCGCGGATATTGATATCCCAGCGGAGGATGACGATGGCAAAAAACGCGGGCATGACCTGAGGCACGATTGCATAGGCGACCACTTTGGCCTTGGAGGCCCCGGTGGCTTCCATGGCCTCTACGGGGCGCCGGTCAATCTCCTCTATTGCTTCGCCCATCAGCTTGCCGATAAAGCCAATCGAGCGAAACATGATGGCGAGTATGCCCGCTAATACCCCAGGGCCAAAAATGGCCACGAACAGCAGCGCCCAGATGATGGTGTTCACCGAACGGCTTGAGACCAGAATGAAGCGACCAAACCACAAACAGGCGCGGTTGGGGGTAGTATTCTGGGCGGCGATGTAGGCCACCGGGAGCGCCAGGAAAATCGTCAGAAAGGTAGCCAGCGTAGCGATATGCACGGTCTCGATCAGCGCTGCGATAATGCCATTGAGCCCCGCCGCACTGGGTGGCCACATGCGTGCGCCAAGCCCGGAGATTTGGTTGGGCGCATCCCACACCCAGGGCCAGAAAATATCAATATCGCGCACCGCCCAAACCACTAACATCAAGGTAGCTAGCAGAACGGCGTAACGAATCAGGCGCTGTTTGCGGTCATAGCGTTGCCAAATACGATCGGCAAGCTGCTGTGCGTGATCTACCATATTTTTTTCCTTACCCAGCCGCTGACACCTTCACTGAGCAAAATGACCGCGATGATAATGAGCAGAATCGCAAAGGCGAAATCGTAGTCGTAACGCCCAAAGGCATTCATCAGGGTGCCGCCAATGCCGCCTGCCCCAACGATTCCGACCACCGCTGATGCGCGCAAGTTACTATCCAATTGGTACATGGATAGCCCTACCTGGCGTGGCAGAATTTGCGGAAAGACCGCATAAAACAGAATGGCCACATAGCCAGCGCCGGCGGCTTTCATCGCCTCTACTTGGCCCCAATCAATCTCCTCGATCTCTTCGGCGAGCAACTTGCCCACAAAGCCGATGGAGTAGAGTGTCAGAGTCAGAATACCTGCGAGTGGGCCAAATCCAACGGCAGCGACAAACAGGATGGCAACAATTACCGGATGAAAGCTGCGCGATACGATAATCACCGACCGGCCAATCACATAGATAGGCATTGGGGCGATATTACGTGCCGCCATCACGGCAAAGGGAATAGAGAGTAAAACCCCCAATAGCGTCGCCAGAATGGCGATTTGAAAGCTCTCTTTAAAGCCTGTTAGCAGCAGCTCGTAGCGCTCTAGGCTGGGTGGGAAGCCGCCGCTAAATATGCGTGCCGCGCGGGGCAACCCTTCAGAGATCCGTGCCCAGTTGAACGGCAGCGAGCCGAACGCCCAGACCAGATAAACCACGGCAACCACGATTAACCCATAGCGTAGCAACGGGTTGGCAATGAACGGCGGCTTTCGCCAGGTGCGGGGCGCCGTTGAAGGGGCCTCAGGCGGAGTCATGTGAGGGCTCCTCCGCTGGCGTATCGGTAATCGCGTCGTCCGGCGCTTCAATGCCTCCGTAGATGGCGTCTAACGCGTCTTTGTTGAAATCGGCAGGCAACCCATCAAAGATCATCTTGCCGTGGCGTAGACCCACAATCCGCTCGGTATAGGTTTTGGCCTGTGCGACGTTGTGGATATTGATGAGTACTGGCAGCGAGAGCTCACTGGCCAGGCTTTGCAGCAGTATCATGATCTGCTCGGAGGTGCGTGGGTCGAGCGAGGCAGTTGGTTCGTCCGCCAGCAGAACATCAGGCTCTTGCATCAGGGCTCGCACGACGCCTACCCGCTGGCGCTCGCCACCGGATAGCTCATCAGCGCGCTTGTTGGCGTAATGAGCGATTCCCACCCGCTCCATCAGCACAAACGCACGCTCAATATCGGCCTGAGGGTAGCGGCGGGATATTGCTTGATAGAGATTGACGTAACCCAACCGCCCGGCCAACACGTTCTCCATCACGGTCAAGCGATCCAGTAGGTTAAAGCCTTGGAACACCATACCGATCTTGCGGCGAGCACGGCGCAGCTCGGCGCCTTTCAGGTTCACCAGCTCATTGCCGTTGAGTTTGATCGAGCCGGAGGTTGGCTCGACCAGGCGATTGATACATCTCAGCATGGTGCTTTTACCCGCACCCGAGGCGCCTACGATAGAAACAACGCTGTTTCCCTCTACCTTGAGGTCAAGCCCTTTCAGCACGGCTTCATCGTGGCCATAACGTTTGACCAGATTGGTAATTTCCAGCATGTGTCCGCTTCCATCGTCGAGACAATAACCGCACCGCCGGCGGCGGTGCGCTACGTTTACTCTTCCAGGTTTTCTGGCGTATAGCTCACGTTATTGGCCGCTTGGATGGTACGAATTACCTGCCAGTTGTCTTGGTAGTTGATGGGTATGAATTTCTCGACGCCCTCAAACTCTTCACCAAGTTCGGTGCCGACAAAATCAAAGCTAAAAAAGGCTTCCTCTATTTTCTCGACCAGGTCGGGATGCAAGTTGTGCGCGTAGTTATAGGAGGTAGTGGGGAAACGGTCGGATTCGTAGATCAGGCGCACGTCTTCTTCATCGTAAAGACCGCGTGCTGCCATCCGCTCGACGACTTCTGAGGCCACGGGGGCCGCGTCGTAATCCTTGGCCACCACGCCCAGCATGGATTGGTCGTGGCTACCCGAATAGACCACTTCGTAATCCTCATCGGGGGTGATGCCGAGTTCCGGCAGCAGCGCACGAGGGGCTAAATTGCCCGAGTTTGAGGTGGGTGAGGTATGGGCAACGCGTTTGCCTTTGAGATCCTCAACCTCATGGATATCAGAGTCGACATGAGTAAATAACTGCAGGGTGTAACCGAATTGGCCGTCATCAGAGCCCATCAAGGCAAACGGCACGGCACCGGCCAAATTCACCGCAAACGGCGTAGGGCCAGTGGAGAAGCCAGCGATATGCAGCCGACCGCTGCGCATGGCTTCAACTTGGGCAGCGTTTGACTGTACGGCGAAGAAACGCACATCCCGTTCGGTAACCTCGGCCAAGTGATCGATAAACGGCTGCCAGATATCCGAATAGATAGCCGGATCCTCCACGGGGGTATAAGCAAAAATCAGCGTGTCTGGATTGACCCACTCAGCCTCATCGGCAGGGCGATCCGCCACCATATCGCCATCTTCATCACAATAGATGGTATCCAGGGCGCCACGTTCGCACTCCGCGAAGGCATGGGTAGAGAGCAGGGTGAGCGGTAGTAGGGATGTAGCGATAAGTATAGCAAGCGGGTGCTGGCGGAAGAGCGAAGTTGTCATGGTAAGCCTCGTTTGTGCGTTATTGTTGTGTTCTTGCTATGGGTCAGGCTGTATTTCCTTGGCTGCGTTTTGCCACTATTGAAAGCGGAAACTGTTTCGTAAGTGGACATTCCGCGTCAAGGATGGTTATTTTCGAAAGTAGACACCTTCAATCTAGGGTTTGTGACAAACTTATGTCAAATACTTTACAGCCGCTCTCCGACCATTGGCGCAACCGCTATTTATTCATGCGCCACGGCCATAGTCAGGCTAATCAACAGAGGGTGATTGTCAGCTCGCCGGGGCGCGGGGTGGAAAACTTTGGTCTCTCCGAGCATGGTGAGCAACAGCTTGCCCAGCTCGTTGCCGACTGGCAGTGGCCTGTGCCGACCCGCGTGGTGCATTCAGACTTTTTGCGTACCACCCAAACCGCTGCCCATGTGGCGGCCAGGTTCGAGTTGGTACCCAGCGTGGATACGCGCTTGCGGGAACGAAATTTTGGCGAACTAGAGGGGTTGGGGGACGAGCACTATCCCAGTGTATGGGCGTTAGATGCCGAGGATGCTGAACACCAGCACCATGGAGTAGAAGCGTTGAGCCGGGTGGCGAGCCGTATGCAGGCGGTGATCGGTGACTGGGAACAACAGGTAAGCGGGGAAGTCATTCTGCTCGTCAGTCACGGTGATCCGCTGCAAATTCTGCTGACTGCCCTGGCCGGGAAACCGCTGACGTCCCACCGTGAGCAAACCCCGTTAGCACCCGCTAGCATTACTCTTTATGGGCATGGCGTGTAATCCACTAAAAGCTGTGTGGTAGTCTCTAAGAAAAGTAAAGAGAACCTGCTATGCCTGCTCCTTTTTCGCCGGATGCGCCGAGCCTGCTGAATGCCCTTGCTGTGGGCAGCCGCGCGCTCATCGACGCGCACTTTTGGAGTGAGGGCGTCGATCAGCTATTGGCGGCGCTAGGGGAAGCGTCGGGTGTCAATCGGGTGTGGATATTTCAAACCATAGAGCGCAACCCAAACGGTGTCTTGCAGGATTTTGTTTTTGAGTGGGCATCTTCATCGCACTATCGTGAGCGAACGCAAAAACGCTTTCGCTTTTTTACCACGCTGATCGACGATCTCGAGTATGAGGAAATGGTCAATCGTCGGGAGCGTGGTGACTCGCACACCTGTATTACCTCGCAGGTGGATTTGGGGTCGCTGCGCGACAATTTGGAAAGCCAGTCGATTTTATCGATGGTGACCGTTCCGATTATGGTGGATGGTCAGTGGTGGGGCACCTTGGGCTTCGATGACTGTGAGCGTGAAGTTGACTGGGAGGGAGCGGGGTTGCAGGCGCTAGTGATCGGCGCTGAACTGATCGCTTCGGCTATTTATCGTCAGCAGCTTACCCGCAGGCAGCGGCAGGTTGATCTGCTGCAGCAGGTCGCCGCCTGCGGCACCTGGGAGATTAATACTCGCAGTGGCGCCACCTGGTGCTCTTCGGCGTTGCTGCTTTCGCTGGGTTATCCTGGCGATTATGCTAGGCTCCCGTTGCGTCGCTTACTGGCCCACGCCATGCCCACTGACCGCATACGGGTGTTTGGTTTGATTCGCGAGTGTCAACAGCGGCTGCAAACCCAATGCCGCATCGATGTTCAGCTCAGGGTCGCATCCGGGCAATGGCGTTGGCATGAGTTGGTGATGGAAAGCTACTACTCCGATGATGGCTATTTAGCGCGTATCGGCGGCCTAGTCATCGATATTAGTCAACGTAAAAAAAGCGAAGAGCAGGCCTGGGCGGCGGCGGAGTTTGACGCCTTGACCGGCACACGCAACCGACGTGGCTTGGCTAATCACTTAGCACAACTCAATGAGCAAGCTGAAGCGGCAGCCTATTATTTGCTGATGATTGATATTGATTACTTCAAACATATCAATGATCGCTACGGTCACCCCGCGGGGGATACGCTGCTGGTGGAGATGGCAAAGCGAGTACACGAGGCCCTGCGGCCCGAGGATTGTCTGGCAAGGTTCGGTGGTGAAGAGTTTGCTGTTACGGCGGGTGATTTATCGCACCAACAGGTAGTCCAGCTGGGTGAGCGTATTCGCCAACGAGTAGCCCAGCAGCCGTTTTACCTGACGGCGGGTGATTCGCAAGCGCCGATGATGGTGACACTCACCGTCAGCGTGGGGATTGCACCTCTGGCGCTCACCAGTGATTTAGACCACAGTCAGGCAGTCGCCGTTGCCCAGGCCGACCAAGCGCTCTATGCCGCCAAAGAGGCGGGGCGAAATCGCGTTGTGGCTCACTGGCAGCCGTGATGACGACGACTGATGAGGTTTATTGCTGCGACGGTGGAATCCAGGCAATCATATCGACTTCCACATCAGCGCCGCCAGCCAAGCCGGTTACCCCGATACAGGTGCGGGTGGGTAGAGGCTGGGGAAAGTAACTGGCGTAGACCTTATTCACTTCGTCGAAGTGGCCCATATTGGTAATGAACACCCGGGACTGCACCACATATTCGAAGGCACTTCCGACTTCTTCCAGCACAATCGCCAGGTTCTGCATTACCCGATGAGTCTGTTCGGTGAAGGTGCCCAAAAGCATCTCGTTGGTCTCTGGCACCGTCGGCATCTGGCCAGTGATAAAGACCAGATCACCTACGCGGCAGGCGTGGGAAAAAGGCGCAATCGGTTGCGGGGCGCGGTCGATAAACAGCTTTTCAATCATGCTTTTATCCTTTTTTGAATGATGTCGTTGCGAGGAGCGGAGCGACGAAGCAATCTTGTTTGTAGTGGCAAGATAACTTCAAGATCGCCGCGCTACGCTCGCGATGACATGCTGTTTTTTAAAGTCTGTTAACTATCATGGGCCTCAAGTGAGGCCCATGATGACGAACTTATCCACAGCTGCTTTGTCGCTGGGGCTGTGTATTAATGCCCCAAAATCTGGCTTAAGAACAGCTGGGTACGTTCAGACTGCGGGTTGTTGAAGAACGGCTCTGGCGCGTTCTCTTCAATGATTTGCCCCTGATCCATAAAGATCACCCGGTCGGCGACGGTTTTGGCGAAGCCCATTTCGTGGGTCACGCAGATCATGGTCATGCCCTCTTCCGCCAGTTCCACCATAACGTCCAGCACCTCTTTGATCATCTCGGGGTCGAGGGCGGAGGTGGGCTCGTCAAACAGCATCACGTCGGGGTGCATGCACAGCGAGCGGGCAATCGCTACACGCTGCTGCTGACCGCCCGAGAGTTGCCCCGGGTACTTAGTTGCCTGCTCGGCAATGCGCACCCGTTCTAGGTACTCCATGGCTAGCGCTTCGGCCTCTTTGCGCGGCTTCTTTTGTACCCACATTGGCGCAATACAGCAGTTTTCCAGCACTGATAAATGCGGGAACAGATTGAAGTGCTGAAACACCATGCCGACGCTGCGACGAATCTGCTCAATGCGTTTGACGTCTTGGGTCAGCGGTAGACCGCCCACCACAATTTCACCTTTTTGGTGCTCTTCAAGGTGGTTAATGCAGCGAATTAGCGTTGATTTACCCGAACCTGATGGGCCGCAAACCACGATACGTTCGCCGCGTTTTACCTCAAGGTAGATATCCCGCAGTACGTGAAAATCGCCGTACCACTTGTTAACGTTGTGCATCTCGACCATCAGGTCAGAAGCACTGGTGTCAGAGGTGTTGGTGGCTGCTTGTGTCATGTTGAAATCCTACTTAAAACGTAATGAGATGCGGCGCTCGTATTTAAACTCGAACTAGTGCTTATGGCCGGTGTTTAGCTTGCGCTCCAAGTACTGGCTGTAGCGCGACATGCTGAAACAGAATATCCAGAACACGAACGCGGCAAATACATAGCCCTCTACCGAGAAGCCCAGCCAGCGCGAGTCGGAAAGCGCCGCTTGCACAATGCCCAACAGGTCAAACAGCCCGATGATCATGACCAGGGTGGTGTCTTTAAACAGTGAGATAAACGTATTGACGATGCCAGGAATCATCATTTTCAGTGCCTGAGGCATCACGATTAGCCCCATGCGCTTCCAATACGTCATCCCCAGTGCCGCGGCGGCCTCATCTTGCCCTTTGGGAATCGCCTGCAAACCACCGCGAATAACCTCGGCCATATAGGCACTTTGGAACAGCGTCAGGCCGATTAGCGCACGTATAAGGCGATCCACGTTAAGTTCAGACGGCAGGAACAGCGGCAGCATCACCGAGGCCATAAACAGAATGGTGATTAGCGGCACACCGCGCCAAAACTCGATAAAAATCACGCAGAAGGTTTTGACGATGGGCATGTTCGAGCGTCGCCCAAGGGCTAATACAATGCCAATAGGCAGTGCGCCAATCATCCCCACGCTAGCCAGTAGCAGCGTCAGCATCAAACCGCCCCAGCGGTGGGTGGAGACACGCGGTAGATCAAAGTAGCCGCCGTGTAGCAGCACGTAGGCGATCACCGGGAAGATCAGCAGCGCAAACAGTGTCATCCAGCGCTTAAACGGCAGGCGCGGAATGACCATCCAGGCAATAATGCCCGCGAACATGGCAAACACGATGTTGGCGCGCCAATACTCCTCACTCGGGTAGAGGCCGTACATAAACTGGGAAAAGCGTGCGTTAACGAATACCCAGCAGGCGCCCACCCGTGTGCAGTCTTCGCGGCTGTCGCCCACCCAGTTGGCATCAATAAATGCCCACTGAACCGTTGGCACCACGAGTAGATAGAGCACGTACAGGCCCAGTAGCGTGAAGATGCTATTGATAGGGCCGTTGAACAGATTGCCTCGTAGCCAGGCAACCGGCCCAATGGTGCCTTTAGGAGCCGGGCGCTGAGGTATGGTTTCTTTATTGTGAATCATGGGGTCGCCTCCGGCCTAGCGTTCGACCAGCGCAACGCGAGCGTTGAACCAGTTCATGAACATGGACACCAGCAAGCTGATGATCAGATAAACCGCCATGGTCATGGCAATGACTTCGATTGCCTGACCGGTCTGGTTGAGCGTGGTGCCGGCAAAAACCGATACCAGGTCGGGGTAGCCGATGGCGGTGGCCAGTGACGAGTTTTTAATCAGGTTGAGGTATTGGCTGGTGAGTGGCGGAATAATGACGCGCATAGCCTGGGGAATGATGATTAGGCGCAGCACTAGCTTGCGCGGCAAGCTCAATGCCTGGGCGGCTTCCGTTTGGCCATGGGGGATGGCTTGGATGCCCGAGCGCACAATCTCCGCAATGAAGGACGCGGTATAGATAGACAGCGCCAGCCACAGGGCCAAAAATTCAGGGATAATGGTAATACCACCGCCGAAGTTAAAGCCGCGCAGTACCGGCATCTCCCAGGTCACCGGTACACCTGTAGCGACCAGTACCAGCAGTGGTAGGCCAAAGATAATCACCAGCGACATCCAGAAAACCGGTAGGCGCTTGCCGGTGGCTTCGTGACGGCGCTTGTTCCACATGACCAGTGCGATGCTGGCAATAATAGCCACCACGAAGGTGGCTGGGATAAGACCAAATCCTGACTCGAACAGAGGCTGAGGTAGGTACAGCCCGCGCACGTTCAGGAAAATGGCTTCACCAAAGGCCATGCTCTCTCTAGCGCTGGGTAACGTCCGCAGTACAGCAAAGTACCAGAAGAAAATTTGCAGCAGCAGGGGGATATTACGAAACGTTTCGATATACGCATTGGCTAGCCGAGCGATCAACCAGTTGGGCGATAGCCGCGCGATACCGACGATAAAACCAATAATCGAGGCAGCTAACACCCCCAATCCACCGACTAGCAGCGTATTGAGCAAGCCAATCACAAAAGTGCGGCCGTAGGTACTTTGGGAGGAGTACTCGATTAAGCTTTGACCAATACCAAAGCCGGCTGTGTTGCCCAGGAAGCCAAAGCCAGTGGTAATGCCGCGAGCATTCAGGTTGGCTTGGGTATTGCCGATAATATAGATCAGGAAAGCCGCGACAACGGCGACCAATATAAGCTGAAAAATAAGTGCGCGCTTAGCGCGGTCTCGCCAAAACGGCGGCTTGTGGCCAGCGGGGCGAATGTTGGGTCTTACAGACATGGATGGCGTCTCCGCTACACGGAAGGTCAATCAAATGGCCCGCCACGACCTTTAAACAGATACCTGTGAAGAGGGCGGCGGGCCGGGGTCAAGCGAGACGCTTAGCGAATCGGGGGAGCGTACTGGAAGCCGCCGTCTGTCCATAGGGCGTTGACACCGCGCTCAATTTCCAGCGGCGAGCCCATGCCCACGTTGCGGTCGAAGCTTTCAGCGTAGTTACCCACTTGGCTAATAATGTTATAGGCCCAATCTGCTTCTAGGTTCATGCCTTCACCGTAGTTGCCGTCTTGGCCTAGCAAGCGAGCGATGTTGGGGTCTTCAGAGTTAAGCATTTCTTCAGCGTTTTCACTGGTGACGCCGTACTCTTCGGCGTTAATCATGGCGAACAGCGACCATTTCACAATGTTGAACCAAAGATCGTCACCCTGACGAACCACAGGGCCTAGTGGCTCTTTGGAGATAACGTCAGACAGGATCATCGAGGCTGAAGGATCGTCTAGCTGAATACGTAGCGCCGCTAGCTGAGAGGTATCGGAGGTTAGCACGTCACAGCGGCCGGCCTGATAGCCACCCACGGTTTGCTCAGAGGTATCAAATACGATCGGGTTGAATTCCATGTCGTTAGCACGGAAGTAGTCAGCCAGGTTCAGCTCGGTAGTGGTGCCAGACTGAATGCAGATGGAGGCGCCGTCGAGTTCATCAGCACCGGTAATACCCAGGTCACGGGATACCATGAAGCCCTGGCCGTCGTAAAAAGTAACCCCGGTGAAGTTCAGGCCCAGAGTTGTATCGCGGGTAGTGGTCCAAGTGGTATTACGTGATAGAACGTCGACTTCACCTGATTGCAGGGCGGTGAAGCGCTCCACGGCGTTGAGTGAAATATAGTTGACGGCTTCTGAGTCGCCGAGTACCGCTGCCGCTACAGCGCGGCATACATCAACGTCGATACCTTGCCAGTTACCGTCGTCGTCCGGAGCTGAGAAGCCCGGCAAACCATCGCTCACACCACACTGAACGGCACCACGCTCAATGGTATCTTCCAGGGTGTCGGCTTGAGCAGTTGCCATTCCCGCCAGGCTAAGTGAGCCAGCGGACGCCAGAAGCGCTAAGTGTTTTTTATTGAACATCTAGTTTCCCTCGAAGTTATTGGAATCAGCTACTGAAATCAGTTAATGAAACCAGTAGTTGAAATAGTTATGCATGCCGTAGCATGTCACTAAACCTAGCAAGGAAGATGCCAACAAGGGTACAGGCGTTAATTCAGCGCTTTTCAACGCTACTCAACGAATTCGAGACGAAGGTCTAGGTGCAAAAAGGTTACTGCCCACCTCGCATTGCACCGTTATAGGGCAAGCTGAGGTGGGCGGTAACACAAAGGCAGTTATTAGGCGTGGTTTACTCGGCTGCGAATGCCTTGCGCATAAACGGCGGGAGGGCGAGCGCACCGCGATGGGCGTCAACGCTATAGTATTCAAGCGGCAAGTCGTGGTTGGTGGCTGCCTGCTCGCGGAACGTATTCACGTCGGTGGCTTTACCCGCCAATGTTACGCTCCACCAGCCTGAAGGATATACCGGCTGCGGGAAGGGCAGCGTGGCAACGCTGTCAAAACCGGCTTTCAACATGTCGTTGCGCAGCTCTCGGATGATCGAGCCACTGTGGTAAAGCGGTGATTCGCTCTGCTGCACCATTACGCCGCCGCTTTTCAAAATACGGTGGCAGCGCTTGAGAAAATCGGTTTTAAACAGCCCTTCAGCGGGCCCAACCGGGTCGGTGGAGTCGATAATCAGCACATCGATGCTCTCATCAGGTGCATCGTCCACCCACTTGACGCCGTCGGCGAACAGCAGTTCAGCGCGGGGGTCGTTATTCGACGCTACCAACGACGGGAAGAAGCGCTCAGAGGCCTTGGTGACCTCTTCGTCGATATCAATTTGGGTAACTTTCTCGACACTCGGGTGGCGCAGCACCTCTTTTAAGGTGCCGCAGTCGCCACCGCCGATGATCACCACACGTTTGGGATCTTGGTGGGTAAACAGCGCCGGATGCGCAATCATCTCGTGGTAGAGGAAGTTATCGCGATCAGTCAGCATCACGCAGCCGTCCAGCACCATTAGGTTGCCGTAGGTCTCGGTGGCGTAGACCTCTAGATGCTGGTATTGGCTCTGTACATCCAGCAGTTTTTCAGAGATCTTCAGTGAGAAAGCGCTGCCGTGGCTATCAAAGACTTCGGTAAACCATTGGTCGTCGCGTAAATCGCTCATCAATTGGCTCCTGAGTGCTGTGCATTTGTGTGCGTTGGAATATCGCGGTGATACTGCGGGCTTAATTCGTGCAGCGCCTCCATAAAGGCAGTGACGTTGTCGGGGTTGGTAAACTGGCTGATTCCGTGGCCCAGGTTAAACACGTGGCCAGGGCCGTGGCCGTAGCTCTCCAACACGCGGGCTACTTCAGCGCGGATAGCCGAGGGGCGGGCAAACAGAACGTTGGGATCAAGATTGCCCTGTAGCGCCACTTTGTGACCAACCCGGGCACGGGCATCGGAAAGCTCGGTAGACCAGTCGATACCCAATGCATCGGCACCGGCGCAGGCGATATGCTCAAGCCACTGGCCGCCGTTTTTGGTGAAGAGAATCACCGGTACGCGGCGACCGTCGTGCTCGCGGATCAGTCCCGAAACGATCTGCTCCATGTAGCGCAGCGAGAACTCAAGGTACGCAGGGGTAGAAAGTGCGCCGCCCCAGGTATCAAAGATCTGTACCGCCTGGGCACCCGCGCGAATTTGGGCGTTCAGGTAGTCAGTTACCGCATGCGCCAGCGTATCCAGCAACTGGTGCATGGTATCCGGGGTATCGTAAAGCATGGTTTTCAGATGGCGGAAGTCCTTGCTGGAGCCGCCCTCCACCATGTAAGTCGCCAGCGTCCAGGGGCTGCCTGAGAAGCCGATCAGCGGCATGCGGCCGTTCAGCTCACGACGAATGGTCGACACCGCACGCATCACGTAATCCAGGTCGCGCTCGGTGTCGGGCACGCTTAGCGCGGCGACTTCTTCCTGTGTACGCACGGTTTTGCGGAATTTTGGGCCTTCGCCGGTTTCAAAATAGAGCCCCAGGCCCATGGCATCTGGAATGGTCAGAATATCTGAAAACAGAATGGCTGCATCCAGCGGGTAACGCTCCAAGGGCTGTAGGGTGACTTCGCAGGCCAGGTCATGGTTGCGGCACAGATCCATAAAACTGCCCGCATCGGCCCGGCTGGCGCGGTATTCCGGCAGGTAGCGGCCCGCTTGACGCATCATCCACACCGGGGTGCGGTCGACGGGCTGGCGCGCTAGTGCGCGAAGAAAGCGATCATTTTGCAAAGGTGTAGTGGTCATAGACACTTGCTCTTAGGAAATTTGCCCGCATCGTATTGGAAACCGTACTTGGGAGCGTACTTGAAACCGTTTTGGGGATCGTATGAGGGCAATTGTACTTGAAGATAGGTGTTAGGGCGGCGTACTCGATGGCAAAAATCGTCGCACCCGGCCAATTTTTCTCCATTATTTAGTCGCCTTGTCAGCGTGAGGCGGGCGCCGCTTCCTGTTAGAATACTGACCCACTTTGCCAACACTGGTGTGGTTAACTGGTTTGGTCAATCAGCGAGGTAACCTGTGACCATTCGCTTCATTGCCGCTTCCCGGCTGCCCACGCCCTGGGCAACGTTTACTATGCATGGCTTCGAAGATGAGGCTACCGGCAAGGATCATATCGCCTTAACGTTGGGTGATGTGACCGGCGGCGAGCCGGTGTTGGGGCGGGTGCACTCCGAGTGTTTGACCGGTGACGCTCTCTTCTCCATGCGCTGCGACTGTGGCTATCAGCTCCAGGAAGCGCTAAAACGCATCGCTGAAGAGGGCCGCGGCGTGCTGTTTTACCTGCGCCAAGAGGGGCGGGGAATAGGCCTGTTAAACAAAATTCGTGCCTACCACCTGCAAGATCAAGGTGCTGATACGGTCGAGGCCAACGAGCAGCTCGGTTTTGGCGCCGACATGCGCCGCTATGATCTGTGCGTGCCGATGCTTAACCATTTGGGCATCACAGCGTTAAGGCTCATGACCAACAATCCGCGCAAGGTGGATGCCCTCACCCGCGACGGCGTGAATGTCGTCGAACGTTTGTCGATCACCACCGGCCTGAACCCTCATAACGAGCAGTATCTCTCAACCAAAGCGGGCAAGCTTGGCCATATGATGGCCCTGGATGACTTCACTCACGCCAGCGATGTGGATATTGAGCGCAAGGGGTGATACGAGTGGGGGATGGCATGCGAGGAGCGCTCCAGGATGAACGCCGTCAGTAAGGAGCAGTACAAGCAGTATAAACAGCAGCGTGAAAACCTTCCCGAAGAGCAGGGCGAATTCAGTGTATTCGAAGAGTGGCTGCACAGTATCACCCACGGTATCGGTGCTGTGCTCAGTTTGGTGGGAATGGTAGTACTGTTGGTTGCGGCGAGTTACGCCGCCCATGTCGACCCGTGGAAAATTGTCAGCCTGAGCCTGTACGGCACCACGCTAGTCCTGCTTTATACCGCCTCTACCCTTTACCACGGCATCCCTCATCGGCGCTGGAAGCAGCGCTTTCAGTTACTTGATCACTGCGCGATTTATTTACTCATCGCAGGTACTTACACGCCCTTTTTACTCGTCAATATGCGCGGCACTACAGGCTGGGTTTTGTTTGCCGCCGTGTGGTCGCTGGCGTTGGTGGGCATTGCCTGCATACTGCTATGGCCTCAACGTTTTTCGATATTACGTGTGGCGATTTATCTGCTCATGGGCTGGATGATCGTGCTGGCATCAGGAGAGATGGCGGCGAGTCTTTCAACGACCGGCATTGCCCTACTGGCCGCGGGAGGAATTACCTACACGCTAGGGGTGATCTTCTACGCCGTGCGTGCGATCCCCTACAACCATGCGATTTGGCATCTATTTGTAGTGGCTGGCAGCATCTGTCACTACTTTGCTGTTTATAGCGCCGTTCTACCGCACGTTTCAGCTGCTTAATGGTTAATCGCTCGACTTCGAATCATTGCCTGCTTGAACCCGCCTGTAAATTAGATGGTTTTTAAGGGGTTAAAAATACCTGTAACTCGCAGTTTCCCACTGTAGACTAAACGTTAAACTTAAGTTTTAGGATGTTGAGCCGACAGTAGTATCAGGTTTAGATGCAGACCTTGGTGTATTTAACGCCGTGCATCCTGAAAAAACACAGTGGGTTCGTATAATGATGTCTATTGCCACACCCAAAACGACATTCAATAAGCTTTTCCAACAAGAGGATTGTCATGAGCACTGTTAACAACGCCCACGACACGACGATGCCGTCGGTACTGGGCAAAAAAGACAGTACTGATGAGATGGTGCATCGCATAGGCCACTTAACGCGCCTACTGCGGGACAGCATGAAAGAGCTGGGCCTAGATCAGCAGATTAGCCAGGCGGCGCAGGCAATACCGGATGCTAATGACCGGCTCAACTACGTTGCCTCAATGACGGAGCAGGCCGCAGAGCGGGCATTGAATGCCGTTGAGCGCGCTCAACCGGTGCAAGACAGCCTTGAAGAAGAAGGCGCTGCGCTTAATGAGCGCTGGCAGGCGGCGGCAGCTAAGCTCGCGGCAGTAGAAGGTGATGCTAAGCTCGTCGAGGATACACAGAACTTTTTGAGCAGTAAGCTTCCCACCGCAACCGGGGCTACTCAAAAAGAGCTGCTTGAAATCATGATGGCCCAAGACTTTCAGGATCTCACCGGTCAGGTGATTAAGAAAATGATGGAAGTCATCAAGCTCATCGAAGAGCAGCTTGTTCAGGTGCTGGTCGATAATGTTCCTCACGTCACCGACGGCGTTAAGATGGAAGATGACCGCGATGAACATGCCAAGCTTCGTAACGGGCCGCAGGTGAACCAAAATAAGACGGATGTGGTGGCAGGGCAGGATCAAGTAGACGATTTGCTTGATGACCTTGGCTTTTAAGCAACGCCCGACTAGTTTAAAAACCGTTGCCACATACTGCCAGCAACGGTTTTTAAAGCGTTTAGATGTTGATTAACTCTCTGCTGCTGCCTGCTCTTTTTCGATTGCTCTAGCCATCGCGGCGCGCTGAATATGGCGTTCGCGATAGGCAAATAGCGGTTCGGGTAAGCGGTGCTTCATGCTGACCGCCCACGATAAGGTATGGGTTAAAAACAGATCCGCAAGGGTAAAGGTGTTACCCACCAAGTTTTCTTGCCCGTTGTAGCGGCGCTCCAGCGCGCTTAGCGCACGCTGAAACTCCCATGCGCAGACCGGCAAAATAGCGGGAACGCGTTTATCTGTGGGCAGGGCAAACTTATGCTTGGCTTGATTCCACAGTGGCTGCTCCATTTCGGTGACGATAAAGCTGAGCCACTGGTCGACCTGAGCGCGAGCGGCAGAGCTGCTGGGTAGGAGGGTGCCGTCGCCATATTGCTCCGCTAGATAACGGCAAATCGGCACTGATTCAAATAGCGATACTTCTCCATCTTCAAGAACTGGCACCTTGCCATCCGGGTGACGCGCCAAATGCGCGGCTGTTTGCCCCTCGCCTTTATCCAGCGCCACATGCTGGCACTGATACTCTAGGCCTAACTCTTCAAGCGTCCACGCTGCTCGTAGCGAGCGGGAGTGGGGAAAGCTGTACAGCGTGATCATGGCGTGCTCCTGGCGAAAAACGATTCTTTAATCTAGCGGTCGTTAGCGACGCTGTCGATTCTCTTCCTTGCCCACAGGTTTTTTTAACTGGGCTTTGGGGGAGTGTCCAACGGTTCGTTTAAAGGCGGCGCCGAAAGCACTCTGTGACATATAACCCACGGTTTCAGAAACCTCTGCGATACTTAGGCCTTCCTGAATCAATCTTTGCGCCAGCTGCATTCGCCAATGCAACAAATAATCGATCGGTGATTTTCCTACAGCTGTTCGGAAGGCATTAGAGAACGAAGATCGCGACATGCCGACTCGATGTGATAGGTCTGCGACTGTCCAGGGGCGACTAGGCTCAGAATGCATGAGATCTAACGCGGCGCCAATTTGAGAGTTATTCAGTGCTCCAATCCAGCTGGTTAAAACATCTTCAGGTTCCGCTGTGGTGCCAGCATATTCCCGTTTTGCAAAAGCACGTAGAAGTTGAACCAGCAGCATGTCAGCTAAATGTCGCCGCATTAAACCGAAACCAATCTCGGTACGACGGATTTCGGTATCCAGGATTTCTAAAATATGTCGCAAAGAGGCTGCCGATGGTGCAGCAGCCGGAATTCGCATGAATGGCGGTAGAGTGTCGATCAATAATTGCGCGTGTAGATCATCTAATAGAAAGCTTCCAGCAAGCAGTACTGTCTCGGCGCCGCCGTAATGACCAGTATCGGAATGTTCCCAGTCGATAACGGCCACTCCGTCCTCGGCCAAGAGGTTGGGATCACTGGCAATAACGTAGGGTGGCGTGTGCGAAAGAAGGAATACATCACCTTCATCAAGCCAGATATGTTCTTGGTTTGGATATATCAGCCAGCAGCCTCCACGCATAACGGCTGCGAATTTAAGAGCAGGTTTTGCAGGAAAGCGAAGTGCCCAGTCCCCACCGGCTTCGAGTCTGGTACATCGCGCACTACGCAAATCGAGTAGCGAAAATACTTCCGTTAGCGTATCGCTCATTATTAATACGATCTCTATAAAAAACTGTATTTTCCAGCATAGATAAGCCAGCTGAGGCTCACCATAATATTTTCATTACCGATAAAAGGGGATATGAAATGACGAGTATCAGCGGCAAGGTTATCGCTATCACGGGAGCAAGCAGCGGCATTGGCCGAGAAACCGCACTTAAGCTGGCTGGAGTGGGGGCAAAGCTAGTTCTAGGGGCTCGCAAAAGGGAAGCGCTGGAAAGCCTCGAGGAAGAGATAACGCTGATGGGGGGCGAAGCGGCCTTCGCAATAACGGATGTCTGCGTCCGCGAGGATCTGCAGAGACTGGTTGACGTTGCCTGTCAGCGGTTTGGTCAGCTTGATGTTTTCATTTCCAACGCAGGCATCGGCCCCATCTCAATGTTAGATGAACTGCGCGTTGACGATTGGGATGCGATGATTGATGTGAATTTGCGCGGAGTCATCTATGGCATCGCGGCTGCACTACCGATTTTCCGTCGGCAGTCCTCGGGGCACTTCGTGAGTGTGATTTCAACAGCCGGGCTAAAGATCGTTCCAGGGCAGGCTATTTACGCAGGTACAAAAAATGCCGTACGCACTATCCACGAGGGACTTCGACAAGAAGCAGGCCCCAACCTGCGAGTAACGGGGATATCTCCCGGCATAATTCGCACGAGTTTTGGCGAGGCTATCCCTTCTCAAGAGCTTCGAAATAAGGTTGCGGACAGCATGGAGTCAATAGCCATTGACCCTGCTGCTGTTGCATCGGCTATCGCTTTTGCCATTGCCCAACCACCCGAAGTCGATATTGGAGACATTGTCGTTCGGCCAACGGCGCAAGGGTAAGATCAAAGGCCTAGAGCTATCGAAGTTACCCTTGTGGGGACTCGTTAACTAGCTTTTGGAAATTGGCGATTGCGGTCAGGCTAAGCGTTCCCCCTTGCCTCGCGGATCCGCTCGTAGGCATTGCCGATTTCGCTGGTGCGTGCCTGTGCGATATCACGCATGCTCTCGGGCAGGCCTTTGCCGGCCAGTTTGTCCGGGTGGTTTTGGCTCATCAGACGGCGGTAGGCTTTTTTGATTTCAGCATCGCTGGCGTCATCAGAAACCCCCAATACGCGGTAAGCGTCTTTGAGAGCCTCTTCGCTGGCGCCCTGAGAGTTCGCGGCCGCGCCGTGCAACATCGCTTCGATCTGCTGAACTTCGGCGTCGCTGCAGCCTACGCCCCGGGCGACGCGTAGAATCATCTCGTGCTCGGCGGGGTGAAGCACGCCATCTGCGGCGATAGCCGAGAGCTGAACCTGGATAAACACCTGGCGCAGTACCGGCTGGCGCTGGGTTAAGCGGTTAACGGTGGCCAGCTCGGCGTCTAGATCGAAGTCATCGGCGCGACCACGCTCGAAGGCGGCTCGGGCCTTGGCGCGCTGCTCGCCCTGGAGGTGCATCTGGTCAAACAATTTCTCGGCAACGTCCAGCTCGCCGTCGGTCACTTTGCCGTCGGCTTGGCATAGGCAGCCCATCACCGAGAAGATCGACTCCAAAAAGCCTTCCTGGATGCGCATCCGGGCGATATTCAGGCGACGGCTAAGGCGCTTGCCTAGCCACCAGCCCAGGCCACCGCCAATCAGCAGCCCTACCGGGCCTCCAAACGCAAGACCGATCAAGGCGAAAATAATAATTAGAAATAGCATATTAGTCTCAAAGTAATTTAAAAAATAATGGCTTATGGCAGTCGAGCGCGAATAGCCTGCTCAATGCCTTCGATATCCAACTGACAGTCGGCAAGCAACTGCGCGGGAGTGCCGTGCTCTACAAAGGCGTCCGGCAGGCCGAGATTGAGCACTTCCACCTGAACGCCTTCGGCGTGGAGCAGCTCATTCACGGCGCTACCTGCGCCACCGGCAACCACATTTTCTTCCAGTGTCACCAATAGTTCGTGCTCGTCGGCAGCGTGCAGCACTGCATCGCGATCCAGCGGTTTGATGGAGCGCATATTGATGTGGGTTGCATTGAGTCGTTCGGCGACTTCCGCTGCGGCGCTGTTGAGGCTGCCAAAGGCGAGCAGCGCAATACGCACACCGTCATTGGCGGCATGGCGGCGCACTTCCGCTTTGCCAATGGCGAGTGGCTCAAGATGCGCGGGAATTTCCGCACCTGGGCCGGTGCCACGGGGGTAGCGCACCGCAGCAGGGCCAGGGTGGTGATAGGCGGCACTCAGCATAGCGCGGCACTCGGCTTCATCCGCCGGGGCCAGAACCACCATGCCGGGCACACAACGCAGAAAGGAGAGATCCATGCTGCCGTGGTGCGTAGGGCCGTCTTCGCCTACCAGGCCCGCGCGGTCAATGGCAAAGGTGACATCCAGGTTCTGTACGGCAACGTCATGAATCAACTGGTCGTAACCGCGCTGCAGAAAGGTGGAGTAAATCGCCACCACGGGTTTCATGCCTTCGCAGGCCATACCCGCCGCGAGCGTTACCGCATGCTGCTCAGCAATCGCCACATCGAAATAGCGCTGAGGGTACTCTTTGGAGAAGCGAATCAGGTCGGAGCCTTCGCGCATGGCGGGGGTAATGCCCATCAGGCGCTTGTCGCTTGCCGCCATATCGCACAGCCAGTCGCCGAACACATTGCAGTATTTTTTCTTAGCGGGTGGCGGGGTAACCACCGGTTTCTTGACTGTCGTCGCGTTGGCTAACGTTTCGGGCTTTTCCAGCTTAGTAATAGCGTGGTAGCCAATCTGATCCGCTTCGGCGGGCAGAAAGCCTTTGCCTTTCACCGTTTTGATATGCAGAAACTGCGGGCCGTCGAGGTCGCGCAGGTTTTCGATCGTATGGGTTAACGCGTCTAGGTCATGGCCATCAATGAGGCCTACGTAGTTAAAACCCATCTCTTCAAACAGCGTGGCGGGGCTGACCATGCCTTTCATGTGCCCTTCAGTGCGCCGGGCAAGTTCCAGGGCGCCGGGCAGGTGCGAAAGCACTTTTTTACTCTCTTCGCGTATTTTCAGGTAGGGCTTGCTGGAGAGCACCCGGGCTAGGTAGGTCGCCATGCCGCCGACGTTCTCGGAAATCGACATCTCGTTGTCGTTGAGCACTACCAATAGATTGGCATTCACGTGGCCAGCGTGGGCGAGGGCTTCAAAGGCCATGCCGGCGGTCAATGCGCCGTCGCCAATAATCGCGCACACGTGACGCTTATCGCCCTGTGCCTTCGCTGCCAGTGCCATACCCAATGCCGCCGAAATCGACGTGCTGGAGTGGCCGACGCCAAAGGTGTCGTACTCGGACTCGGCGCGGCGTGGAAATGCTGCCAGACCGCCGTGCTGGCGAATACTTAGCATGGCCTCGCGGCGGCCGGTGAGAATCTTGTGCGGGTAGGCCTGATGGCCCACGTCCCACACTAGTCGGTCGTGGGGCGTTTGGTAGACATGGTGCAGGGCAACGCTCAGCTCGACCACGCCGAGCCCAGCGCCAAAGTGACCGCCGGAAACACCCACGCTATAGAGCAGGTAGGCGCGTAGCTCGTCGGCCAGTTGGGCGAGCTGGGAGGCATTCATGGCCCGCAGCGCGGCGGGGTGGTCAAAGGAGTCGAGCAGCGGCGTCGTTGGGCGCTCGCGGGGGATTTCGTCGAACAGCTTCATGGGCATCTTTAGTGGTCGCGCTCGATCATGTAGTGGGCTAAGTCGGCCAGCGGTGCAGCACGCTCGCCTAATGGGGCGAGTGCGGCAATGGCCTCGTCAATCAGGCTGTGCGCTTTGCGTTGAGCACCCGCTAACCCCAGCAGGCTGGGGTAGGTGGGCTTGGCGCGTGCGGCATCGGCGCCTGACGTTTTGCCTAGGGTAACGGTATCGCCGGTCACATCTAGGATGTCGTCGTGAATCTGAAAGGCTAGACCAATGGCGCGGGCGTAGCGAGTAAGCGCGTCTAAGCGCGGGTCATCGTCGTCGACGGCTACTAGGCCGCCCAAACGCACTGCAGCGACGATCAGTGCGCCGGTTTTATGGGCGTGCATATGGGCCAGGGCATCGACATCTGGGTGATCGCCGACGGCGTCTAAATCCAGCGCCTGCCCCGCCACCATGCCATCACGGCCAGAGGCGGAGGCCAGGGTGTGCACCAAATGGCTCAGCCGGGGGTGCGCATTGCTGGCCAACACTTCGAAGGCCAGCGCCTGCAGGGCGTCTCCGGCCAGAATCGCACTCGCTTCATCAAAGGCTTTATGCACAGTGGGCTGACCACGACGCAGGTCGTCGTCATCCATGGCTGGAAGATCATCATGGATCAACGAGTAAGCGTGGATTAGCTCAATGGCCGCGGCGGGGGCATCCAGAGCATCGTCTTTAGCACCGAGTGCCTGACCAGCCATATACACCAGTAGCGGTCGCAGGCGTTTGCCGCCGGCCAGCAGGCCATGGCGCATTGCCGCCTCGAGGCGTGGCGCTACCGCTGGGCGGTTATCAAACAGCGCCGCTAGGGTGGCATCTACGCGGGCATTGCTGGTCTGACGCAGGGTGGCAAGCTGGCTAGGCTGCATGGCTACCATGGGGGCGTCTCCTTGCTCTCATCCTCGGCCGCATCCTTAGGGTCGTCGGGGCCAGTAAAGGGCGTTACGTTTAAACGTCCTTCGCTATCTTCACTCAGCGCCCGCACCTTGAGTTCGGCGCTATCCAGGCGCTGCTGGGCATCGCGGGTCAGCCGCACGCCCTGTTCGAACGCGGTCAGTGCATCTTCCAATGAGAGCTCGCCTGACTCGAGACGTTCAACGATGGTTTCGAGTTGCTCAACCGTCGCGGCAAAGTCCTGTGGGGGTGATGTCGTGTCACTCATTGGGGGGTGCCTGTAAACCGGTATTTTTAAAATAAGCCCACAGTATACACCGAGGCTGGGGGGCGGCGTCTGCCCTCTTCAATACAGCTTGTTGCGCGACTTGCGATCCATTCATTGTCACCACGCAGACTTTTCATCATTCACACCCGGCCTGAACGATGCGGGTTGTGCTACGATATGCGCCTCCCGTGAACCGATACACGGCGCATGCCGCCGACCATAGAGGTTGATTCAGCCATGGCCAAAACGTCCCTGGACAAGAGCAAGATCAAGATCCTGCTACTCGAGGGCGTCCACCAAAGTGCGGTGGACAATTTTCACACGTCAGGGTACGCCAATATTGAGCACCTGCCGACGTCCCTTGATGAGGATGCGCTGATCGAAAAGATCCGCGATGTTCACTTCATTGGTATTCGTTCCCGCACCCAGTTAACGGAGCGCGTGTTCGAGGCGGCAGAGAAGCTAGTCGGCGTTGGCTGTTTCTGTATCGGCACCAATCAGGTCGATTTAACCGCTGCCCTCACCCGCGGTATCGCGGTATTTAACGCGCCGTACTCCAATACCCGTTCGGTGGCCGAGCTGGTGCTGGCAGAAGCGATTATGCTACTGCGCGGTATCCCAGAGAAAAACGCCCGCGCTCACCAGGGTGGCTGGCTGAAGTCAGCGAAGAACTCCCACGAAGCGCGCGGTAAAACGCTGGGTATCGTTGGCTACGGCAGCATCGGTGCGCAACTTTCGGTGCTGGCCGAATCGCTGGGCTTTAACGTCATTTACTATGATGTCATCGCCAAGCTGGGTATGGGTAATGCAAACCAGGTAGCAAGCCTTGAAGAGCTGCTGGGTCGTTCCGATGTCATTAGCCTGCACGTGCCTGACCTTGCCTCTACCCGCTGGATGATCGGCGCAAAAGAGATCGCTGCCATGAAGCCCGGTGCGATCTTTATTAATGCCTCCCGCGGTAGCGTCGTTGAAATCGAACCGCTTGCCGAAGCGCTTAAAGCGGGCAATCTCAACGGCGCGGCGATTGACGTCTTCCCGGTAGAGCCGAAAGGCAACGAAGAAGAGTTTGAGAGCCCGCTGCGTGGCTTGGAGAATGTGATTCTGACCCCGCATATCGGTGGCTCTACCCTGGAAGCTCAGGAGAATATCGGTATTGAAGTGTCAGAAAAGCTGATTACTTACTCTGATAACGGCACCACCGTGACCTCGGTCAACTTCCCCGAGGTGGCGCTGCCCGCTCACCCGGACAAGCACCGTTTGCTGCATATTCACGATAACGTACCGGGCGTGCTGTCGCAGATTAACCGCGTGCTGTCTGAAAATGACATCAACATCTCCGGTCAATACCTGCAGACCAATGAAAAAGTCGGTTATGTGGTCATTGATGTAGATAAAGCCTACGGCCCCCAGGCGCTGGAAGCATTGAAGCAAGTGGATCACACGCTGAAAATTCGTGCGCTCTACTCGGCGCAAAATAGCTAACGCATGGCTTCATAAGCTAATCTGTTACCGGCCGCGTTCACCGAATAGAGGTGGATGTGGTCGCCGTGCAGGCTGCCAATCAAGCGTCCGGTGGCGTAGTTGTAGACGAGTGCTTTGGAGGAGGCCGGATCACTTTGCTGTGAGCAGAAGCTTATTCGCCCCAGTGCGCCATATTAATAGCTCTATTGGCTGGTGGTTTGCGGGTTGCGCAGGGTGAGGCGATCCAATTGCCCGGGCTCTGTTTTGTCGACTCGCATAGCCCATGGCAGCGGGGTTCCAAGCGGGTGGCCGCCTCCTCAACACCAGCGGGCTATTGAGACAGTACCTACCGAAGGGCACGGATCTGTCGGTCTACAGCCAGGGAGAACTCGACGAGATCGCCTCAATACTCGGCCACGCAAGACACTGGACTGGCGAACGCCGTTGGAAGTCTATGCCGAGACACTTAAGAAATCCGTCGCCGGCCCGAGTACTCTTCAATAGTGTTGCACTTGGAGCTTGAGGCCGCCGTGTTACCTTAGCTGGTCAATAATCGTATCGATCTGTGACTTAGTTAAAAAATATGCCCTAAAGAAGAACAGCCTAATTCACCAAATTATAAAGCCAGCCTGCAAACTCTTCTGTAGGCTTTCTATCTCCACTCATTCCGATTGATTCAGTTTCGATCTTCCACAAGCATTCAAATATTTCATCACGGCTGGGGTGTTTTTCTAACAACTTGCACAGATAAGGAATATATTCATCATACTCACCCATTTCATCCACATAATCTGCAACACCAATGGGATCCCATTGTTCGTGAACAGCTTTCCTAACCTTATTGTACAGAGACAGTTCTGCATTATCTTTCATAGTCATTTACTTCCTGGGATCACAGTAATAACTCGGCCAGTCTGAGAGTTAACAACAACTTTAAGACTATTAGCAGCATCAGTAAACAGCAAAGACCCCGGCTTGTTCCCCGCGCTTCGAACACCGTTCTCTATTGCATTTTCGACAACCGAGGGTGTGAATCCACGCTCTTGCATCCTATCAATCGCATGGCCACTAAACTCCCTTCCATTGATTACTTCTGGGGCATTCCGTGGTCTAGGGTTATCAGGGTTAGGAAACCTGTTCCGCTGCCCTGACCTGCCCACAGGTGTCCGAGGACTAGCTCCATCCACACTACCGGAATTTTCCTCCACCCGCAGCCCTTCATTGTCCTGACCAGAGTCTCGCTGGTTAGCCGAACTACTAGACGAATCTCTGTCAACCCTCTTGGGCTTTTTGAAACCGCCAAACACCTTTTTAACCATGGAACCGAGAGAGCGCCCAATGGGGTTGCTGTCAATTAACACAGGCAACATAGCCTGGCCGTATTGGCCTGATCTGACGCCATCTCCCACTTCCTCAAGCAACTGCATCCCCCCTATAACGGGGTTGAAACCAATAGCAACATCAACCCATGTTCCCCTAACATTGGAACGTGATAACTGCCGTTCAGCATGTTGTTCCATATCGCGTGCGCGATTGGCGGCCTCATCAACCCAGTTGCTACTTTCCACCATCTCATTGTCTCTGAAGATGCCTGCTCGATGAGCCTCCATAAAGGCCTCTTGCTGAGCTTGGGTCTCGCTGACTAATTGCTGAGCCTGCGCATAGAGCGCTTCGCTTTCAGCGGCGGTTTTGCCGGTGGGGTTGCCGTTCAGGGCCTCGCGTAGTTCGCCTACGCGTTCCAGGTTGGCTTGTGCCTCT